>JAHFCY010000196.1 GCA_023249255.1 Candidatus Lindowiibacteriota bacterium
GCGGCGGCGGAGCGCGTGGGCGAGTTGGTTTCGGCGCACGTCATTCCGAGGCCGCACGGCGATCTTGAGCCGATTTTCCCGATCCGCGTGACGGAAGGCGGCTGACAGCCGGTTCGGCGGGCGAAAGCCCGCGTTCGTTAGCTGCAGATTCCAGGCCTGATTGAACGTTAATCCGGTTCGTGTCCGGCCGTCGGACACGGTCGATTCGATTTTTTGTCTGCAGTTGATTCCGTCAAACGGACCCGCACACCATGGCGACTGAACAGGAAATTCATGACGCAGTCGGAAAAGTGATGAACAAAGTCCGGCAGCGATTCACTGTCGGAACGGCCGGCAAGGTCTACGGCGGCGCTTCTTCCCGGGCCGCCATGCCGGACATGGATTTTCGTCCGCGCAGAATCGGCGGCGTCGATTCGATTTTTGACGATCCCGACGAGGCCGCCCCGCTGGCCCGGCAAGCCCATCAGGAACTGCTCGACCTCGGTCTTGAAAAACGATACACCCTCATCGCCGCCATGCGGAAAGCCGCACTCGAGCAGGCCCGGCACCTCGGCGATCTGGCCTTGCGCACGACCGGCCTCGGCCGCATGCCGCACAAACAATGGAAAGTCGAACTCGCCGCCAAAAAAACCCCAGGACCCGAAATCATCCGACCGCGGACGTTCACCGGCGACGATGGCCTCACCCTGATCGAAAAAGCGCCTTACGGAGTCATGCTCTCCATCACGCCAACAACCAATCCACCGTCGACCGTCGTCAACAACGCCATCAGCATGGTCTCGGCCGGCAACGCCGTCATTTTCAATCCGCATCCGACTGCGAAGGAAGTTTCCTGCGAGGCCGCGCGGATTTTGCAAAAAGCGGTATTGGATGCGGGCGGGCCAAAACATCTCATCTGCGCCATCGGCAATCCCACCCAGGAAACCGGCGTCAAACTGATGAACCATCCCGGCGTCGACGCCACGCTCGTCACCGGCGGCCGCGAGATCGTCCGCGTCGCGATGACATCCGGCAAGAAAGTATTCGGGGCGGGACCCGGCAATCCGCCGGTCGTCGTCGACGAAACATGCGTTCTGCCGAAAGCGGCCAGGGACACGGTTTTTGGCGCGTCGTTCGACAACTGCGTGCTCTGCACGGGCGAAAAAGAAATTTTCTGCGTCACATCGATCTGCGACGCGTTCAAATCCGAGATGGAGAAAAACGGCTCGATCGAAATCAAAGGCCGCGACGCCGAAAAACTTGTCAAACTCATCATCGTTTCCGACAGCGGCGCGGGCGAACGGCACCCGAAAGTCAACAAGGACCTGATCGGCAGGGACGCAGGGAAAATTCTCGCGCAGGCCGGCATCCGCGCGCCGACCGGCATCCAGCACGCGTTTTTGGAGGTCGACTGGGACCATCCGATGGTCATGGCAGAACAGCTCATGCCCATCACGCCGATCGTTCGATGCAAAGATTATGACCAGGCAAGAGACTGGGCCATCATCGCCGAACATCGATTCCGCCATACCTTCACCATGCACTCGACCAACATCGCGCGCCTGTCCGACATGGCCCGGGCCAGCAACGCAAATATTTTCGTCAAAAACGGGCCGTCCGTCGCCGGGCTGGGATTCGGCGGCGAAGGGTACACCACACTGTCGATCGCCGGCTGGACCGGCGAGGGCATGACCACCGCGGCATCCTTCACCCGCGAACGCCGCTGTACGCTCGTCGATTATTTCCGCATCGTCTGAAATCCAAATTCGCTTTTCTCTTTGTCGGCCTCGCGACGGCGGTCGTGCTCGGACTTTTCTTGCGCGTCTGGAATATCCAGCGCCACGGGTTTTCGCATTACGACGAAGCCCACTACATGATGGAGGCCAAGTTCTGGCGGAGTGTCTTTGACAACTCCGGCGATCTCTGTGCCGCACTGCGCGCCGGCAAGCTGAACGCAGCCTTCGTCGAATCGCATATCGACGGCCTCCCGCCGAGTTTCACGCCCAAACCTTTTCACAGCCTCTTTATCGCTCTGTTTTCGATGGCCACCGGAATATCGGACGAATGGTCCGGTTGTCTCTGGGCCGCTCTGACCGGTACGCTGACCTTCGTTCTTGTGGGACTTTGGACGGCCAGGCATTTTGGCGACACCGCGGGAGTCCTTGCGTCCCTTCTTCTGGCGGTTACCCGTTCACACGTCATGTACAGCCGGTCGCAGTTGGCCGAAGCCGACGCGATTCTGTTTTTCCTGATCGCCGCGTTTATGCATGCCGACCGGGTTCTCAAAAAACACGGAGATTCCACAGGCGGCGTTGCCGATTCCCCGTGGCCCGCCATCAGCGTCGGGGCTCTTTACGGCGTCGCCATCGGCGTGAACTATCGCTGTCTTCTCGTGATCCCCCTTGTCTGGATGTGGGATGTCGGGGTCAGCCGCGAGGGGGCCGGGGCTCTGGTGGCCGGATGGCCGAAAAACGCCTTCAAACGCCTCGCGTGGATGGCCGCCGGCATCCTCGCAGTCGCCTGCCTGATCGAGCTGCCGTACCGCATATATATATGGAGAGGCGGTACCCTTCCGGCAGGCATGATGACCTATTTTCAGGGGTTCTGGGCGAGGTGTTTTCAGGATTTGCCGATGGGCGAAAAGAAGGTCTCCTCCTTTATTAAGCCGCACCTCGGAATACTCCGGGACTACCTGTTCCTGGACGGCTACCGATGGCTGTTCGGAATCGCGCTGGGCCTATGGGCGCTGACGCGCATAAAATCGCCGGCACTGACCCTTGTCACGATTCTCGCGCTGGCGCCGATCGCGGTATTCAGTCTCGTGACGCGGGGCGACGGGCCGAGGGCCGTGAGCACAAGCATCCCGTTTTTTTCCGTGATGGCCGCCGTGGGATTGGCGGAACTCATGCGGGCCAACGAATCAAAGTCGTCCGTCGCGATGACGATCGCCTCGAGCGCATGCGCGTTGTTGATCGCCGCCCTCCTTTTGGAGGCGGGCCTTCAATCGGTCTGCGCGACAGAACTTCAGGCAAGGTCTGCCTGGCCCAAGGTTGGCCGGTGGTTGACCGAACAGCCTCGTGAACTGGTGCGGACAACCTATCCGCTGGCCGCGCGGTATTATCTGCGCAAAGATCTTGCCGCTCTGCCGCCGCAGGGCGACACAGCGGCGCCGGCGCCCGGCCTCTGGGTCATCGACCGCTACAACGCTGAATACGCATATCCTTACCCCGTTGTGAAAACCGTCATTTCATCCTACAAACCTGTTCTTGTTTTCGAAGGCGATGTATATCCGAAGACCGGATTGTTTCTGGATTGGGGGGTGTTCATGCGAAGCGCTGACTGGCGCGGCGAGTTGAAACGCGAACACATGGGACAGATCGAAATCTACCGCATCGATGGAGGGCCGGGCAGGTGACGAAAGATCGAACGTTTGAAGACATTCGAGTCGGGGAGGAGCACGCGTTCGAGGCGGACGTATCGGAGGAAAGCATGCGTCTCTTTCGGGACATGTCCGGCGACGAAAATCCCCTGCATACGGACGACGGCTACGCGCGATCGACCCGGTTTGGCCGGCGTGTCGTCTACGGCCAGCTTCTAAACGCTTTTTTTTCCCGGCTGATCGGCCATCATGTTCCGGGCCGGCGCGCTCTCTACCTCTCGCAAAATACGCGATTCGACGCGCCCTGTTTTGTCGGAGACCGCGTGAAGGTGAGCGGAAAGGTCGTTGAGAAAAATGACCGGGCGAAATTGGTCGTCATCGAAACCTCCGTTCACCGCCTGCCCGGCATGGAACTTCTCGCGTCCGGCCAGGCCACGGCGATGGTGATGTGACATGATCGTTCTCGGCGTCAGCGAAGAACATGACAGCGGGGCGGCGCTTGTCGTCGACGGCGAGATCGTCGCGGGGTCGAATGAGGAACGGTTCAACCGGAAAAAACTCACGACCGCTTTTCCGCGCGAATCGATCCGCGCTTCGCTCGAATCGGCGCGCATTCAGCCCGGGCGCGTTGATGCCGTCGCCCTGTCGAGTTTCATCCACATTCCCGAACGTGTCTGGGACTGGGACCGCGATCCCGGATTTCAAAATCTGATTTTTTCGGTTCTGCACGCAACCCGGACCGAACGGCTCGTCTTCGGCACCGACGCCGGAATTCGCGCCGTCTTCGCCGCGCACGTGACGCTTTTTCTCATGCCGCGCCTCTGCAAAATCCGCCGGATGCTGGCCGACCTCGGCATCCGCGCCCCGATCCGGATCGTCGACCACCATGTCGGCCATCTCGCCTCCGCCTACTACACCAGCGGCTGGAAGCGAGCGCTGGCGATCACCGTTGACGCGTCCGGCGACGGGCTCTGTTCGCGCGTGGCGGTCTGCGAGGGCGTCCGCATGCGGCTCGTCAACCGCGTTCCGTTTTTTCATTCGCCCGGACTTTATTATTCGTACATCACCAAAATTCTCGGATTTAAACCGGGGCGTGAAGGCAAAGTCACCGGCCTGGCCGCGCGCGGCGATCCGGACAAGTCCATCGAGTTTTTCCGCTCGCAAATCCGCTACGAGGCGGACCGCTTCCGATTCCACAATCGCGGGCGGTACCGCCAACCGCAGATCGAATTCCTCACGGAAAAATTGAAAGGCTTGAGCCGCGAAGACGTCTCGGCCGGAGTTCAAAAGAGTCTCGAGGAAACCGTCACCGATTACGTGAAGGATTGTTTTGCGAAATTAAATCTGAAGCGCGAGAAAGTCTGCCTGGCCGGCGGCGTCTTCGCCAACGTCCGACTCAACCAGGAAATCTCCAAACTGCCTCAGGTCGAAGAAATGTTCATCCATCCCAACATGGGCGACGGCGGCCTTGCAGCCGGAAGCGCCCTGCACATCCACGCGGGACTCGATCCCGCCAAATCCGAACCGCAGCGGCTCAAGCACGTCTATTTCGGCCCGGGCATGCCGGAAGACGATATCCGAGCCGCGATCGACCGCCACGGCCTGTCACACCGGAAACTCGACGCGCCGGAACTTGAAGCCGCGCGGATGCTCGCTGACGGCAAATGCATCGCCTGGTGCCGCGGCGAAATGGAATATGGCCCGCGCGCGCTGTGTCATCGGTCGATTCTCTATCAGGCAACAGATCCGACCGTGAATGACTGGCTCAACGTCAAACTCAAACGCAGTGAGTTCATGCCCTTCGCGCCCGTCATTCGCGAGGAACTTGTGAAGGAGTATTTTCAGGATCCGGACAAATGCCTCTATCCGCTCGAATTCATGACGACCACGCTTTACGCGACCGAAAAATGCCGCAAAGAGGCCCCGGCGATCATCCACGTCGACAACACCGCGCGGCCGCAGACCATCAACAAATCCGTCCAGCCGCAAATGCACCGCCTGCTGGAGGAATATCGCCGGCTCTCCGGTCTCAACGTCCTCATCAACACCAGCTACAACATGCACGAAGAACCCATCGTCTGCACCGCCGATGACGCCGTCGATGCCTTTCTCCAAAGCGGCCTCGACGCGCTGTTTCTCGACAACCACGTGGTGGAGATGAAAGCGAAAGGGTAAAGAGCGCGGCTATTTCTGTCTTCGCCCCCGCATCGGGCGGCGGGGCGGCGTGATTTGCTCCTGTTGCTTCTGCTTGCGGTCGCGGATTTCTTCGCGGCGGTCCTGCATCCGGTTCTGTAATTTTTGCCGTCGATCGTTGCGGATGTTGTCGTTGCGGTCGCGCATGTCCTGCCTGCGTGCGCGCATTTTTTCGATGGCCTTCTCGCGCTGATCAACCGTGAGTTTGCCGCCGCGGAATTTTCTCATGATCTCGAATTTCGCGCGGCCGTGTATTTTCGCGAAGTCACGCATTTTGTCCATCCGGTGGCGGCGCCAGTCCGACATTTTTTTTCGGAGGGCCTCGAAGCGTTCCTGCGAGGCCGTGCGGTCGTTGCCGGCGTCGTGGAGATCCCGTTCGAGAGACTCGATGCGCGGGTCGTCCGGATTTTCGGCGCGGACCCGATCGAGGCGATCCTGCAGGAATCGTTCGCGGTCCTGCTGACGGCGGAGGTTCACGGCTTCCTGAACCTGATCCCATCGATCGCGGTGGTCTTCCGTCAGGGCCAACTTGCGAATCCCGCGGCCGCGGACCGCTTCCGACGACTCGCCGGCCTTCACCGATTCTTCCGTGCCGTCCTGCGAAACCGCGACGGCGCCGTCGAAGACATCAACCGACGACGCATCGTCCGACTCGTAGCCGACGGAAAATTCTGTGCCCAGAACGCCCGACACCGACACGGGCGTCGTGACCGTGAACGTGCTGCGTTTTGAAAATCCTTCCGCCGCCGAACTCTTTAG
>JAHFCY010000047.1 GCA_023249255.1 Candidatus Lindowiibacteriota bacterium
CGGTCGAGCTTGTTGATGAAGCAAATGCGGGGAACATTGTAGCGGGTGGCCTGACGCCAGACTGTTTCGCTCTGAGGCTCGACTCCTCCGACTCCGCAGAAGACGATGACCGCGCCGTCGAGGACGCGGAGCGAGCGCTCGACTTCGGCCGTGAAATCGACGTGGCCGGGCGTGTCGATGATGTTGATCCGGTGATCCTTCCAGAAACAGGTGGTGGCGGCGGACGTGATGGTGATGCCGCGCTCGCGCTCCTGATCCATCCAGTCCATCTCGGTGTTGCCGTCGTGGACTTCGCCGATTTTGTGCGTGCGGCCGGTGTAAAACAGGATGCGTTCGGTGGTGGTGGTTTTGCCGGCGTCGATGTGGGCGACGATGCCGATGTTTCGAACGTGTTCGAGCGGGACCTGGATATGGGAGAGCGTGGACGTGGCCATGATTACCAGCGATAGTGCGCAAAGGCCTTGTTTGCCTCGGCCATCTTGTGCACGTCCTCCTTCTGTTTGATGGCGCCGCCCGTGCTGTTGAGGGCGTCGACCAACTCTCCGGCGAGAGCATCCGCCATGCCATGGCTGTTGCGGGCGCGGGCGGAGTCGAGGATCCAGCGGATGGCCAGGGATTCACGCCGGGCCGGCATGACTTCCACCGGCACCTGATACGTGGCGCCGCCGACACGACGCGACTTGACCTCCACTTCGGGCTTGACGTTGTCCAGAGCCGACAAAAATCCCTGGATCGGAGTCTTGCCCGTCTTCTCCTGAACGGTGTCCAGCGCGCGGTAAAAGATCCGCTCGGCCACGGATTTTTTTCCGGACCGCATCATGCAGTTGATGAACTTGGACGCCAGAACATTTCCGAACCGTGAATCAGGCGCGGGCAGCCGGCGTTTTAAAATACGTTTGCGACGCGGCATTTCAGCCTCCTCAGGGCAAAACAAAATCCGCTCTTTGCATCTCCACATTTTCCAACGAGCGGATCGTCTTTCCTTTCGCGAACCGTCCCTCTCCCCATAGAGAGGAACCCTCTCGGCAGTGCAGGGTCAGTAACGCGCGAAGGAAGGGGTTATGAATAACCCGCCGAACGGCCTACTCTTTTTTAGGCCGTTTGGCTCCGTACTTGGACCGCTGCTGTTTTCGATTGCCCACACCCTCGCAGTCGAGGGACCCGCGGATGATGTGATACCTCACACCCGGCAAATCCTTGACGCGACCGCCCCGGATCATCACGACGGAGTGCTCCTGCAAATTGTGCCCCTCGCCGGGAATGTACGACGTGACTTCAAATCCCGACGTGAGGCGCACACGCGCGACTTTCCGCAGAGCGGAATTGGGTTTTTTCGGCGTGGTCACATAAACTCGTGTGCACACGCCCCGACGCTGGGGCGACCCTCGCAACGCAGGCGTTTTGCATTTCACTCGCGCCTTTTGCCGTCCGCGACGCACCAACTGTTGTATCGTGGGCATAGTCTCCTTACCCCAATAGTTTATTCGGCGGAGTCTAATTGCGCGGGAAGAGGCTGTCAAGAAGATGGATAATAATTTTTGTGGAAAACTCCGGACGGAAAATATGGCGGCCGCCGGGGACCGGAGCGGACGCTACAGTTTGGCCAACTGCTGGGAGACGGTCGACCCCTGGGCGTTGATCTTGGCCAGCGCCTGCTCCATGGCGCCGAACTGGCGCCGAAGCGAATCCTCGATTCGGGTCAGGCGGGTGTCCTCGTCCGACATTCTTTTGTCGATGTCCTGAATCTGATTGTCGAGGAACGTGCTTCGAAGATCGACCAGGCCCTGGAATTTGGTCAGCTCGTTAACGTACGACGAAATGTCATAGGCGATGCCCGCATTTTTGATGAGTGACCCGCTCTTGGATCTGCCGAACAGCGCTTCAACGGCCGGCGCGTTGCCCGCGATCGCCGTGGTCAACTTGGTGTCGTTCACCACGAGATGATTTGCGTCGGGAGAGTTGAAGTCGCCAAGCTGAATGCCGAGCTGGGCCAGAAGCTGGGTTGTGGAGGTCAGGCCGGATTGAGATTGAAAAAGCAGGCGCTTCAGGCGCGACTCGATGGAGGAGACCAGGCTGTCGCCGAACAGTTTTCCGGCGGTCTTCGTTGCAGAATCGTAGGAGGAGTTCTCCTTCAGAAAATCCGCGAAATCGTTGTAGGTTGTCACAAAAGATTTGATCGCCGTGGAAACACTGGCCGTGTCCTGCGTGACGTTGAGCGTGGCCGCTTTGTCGTCGCCGTTGCCTTCCACCGTGCCGTCGTTGTCTCCCTGTTGCTTGAGATTGATCGTGACGCCGTTGAAGGTGTAAGTGTTCGAGTCGGACGTGATGGTGTCGCCATTAATGCTGATGAGCGCGGTACTGCCGACCGTTGTGGCCCCCGTCAGTTTCAATCCGGCCAGAACATTTCCCGTGTCCGTCAGAATGATCGACTGGGGCCCTTCCGTCGTACGCGACATCACCACTTTGTCGAGAGTCTGATCGTAGTAGGCGCTGACGCCGGTCGTGGCGGATTGATTGTTGATTTTGGTGATGAGCCCGCTCAGGGTGTCGGTGCCCACGGTGTAGGCAATGCCGGTGCCGTTGATTGTGAGAGTGCCGCTGGCCGAGACGGCCGCGTCCGTATTCAGGCTGTCGAGTGTGGCGGATGAGTCGAGTCCCGTTTCGTTGGCGGCAGTCATGCCCTGCGTGACATACGTGGAGGTGAAGAGGCCGTTGGCCATGTCCTCCGTCATCGTGATCGTGCCGCCGGGAGTATTTTTACGTTCGAAATTGAACCGGTCGTGCGACGAGTCGTACCAGACGTTGATGCCCGCCATGCCGGTGTTTGCCTCGTCGATGAAATTCTGAACGGAGGCATATGACGACAACATGCCGGACGTGTATGTCCCGCCCATTTCGTCTGTGATGGTCACAGTCGTCGACGTGTCCAGCGTCGAAACAAATCCGGCTGATGCAAAAGATTTGCTGAGATCGAGCGGAGACGTGCCGGGCGTGACGGACTGGGTACTGCGCCGCGATGCGTTGGTGTTGGTCTCGGCCGTGCTTTTGTTGGTTGACTGCGTTGCGAGACGATCGATCATAATCGCATAAGTTCCGGGCGTGGCGCCGTCCGCCACAGTCGCGCTTGCGATGCTGGTGTCGGTCGAGCTGACAGATCGTTTCTGAAATGTGCTGCTGAGCAGGAGCGAGTCCGCCTGGGATTTGATCGAGTTCAGCCTCGTCTCCATATCTCCGACGATGCCTTTTTTGTCCTCGATCGTTTTCTTCTTCGTCTCCAGCTTTGTCTTGCCCCTGGCATCAATCGCCATGAGCTGCTGGATGACGCTGTCCGTGTCCACCCCGGAGATGATTCCACCGATTTTAATTGCCATGAATGCTCACACTCCCTTGTAATCCCTCACCCGGCCCTCCTGGCCGGATCCGCGACGCCAACGCGGAAATCCGACATCCCTACACTCCCCTTATCGACTTTTTCATCTGGAAACTTGATTGGGCCATCGATTCGTCAAATTTTTGACCACCGGAGAGGCCGATCGCCTCTCCATATTATATAGGGGCCGTTAAGACTGATCCGAACGGCGGGATGGCCCTTAGATCTTGTGCAGCGAAATCACCTGCGGGGGTTCGATTTTCTTGCGGCCGTTCAAAAATGTCAGTTCAATACAGAACGCGTGGGCGACGACAAGCCCTCCAAGTTTTTGAACGAGCTGGGAGATGGCGGCCGCAGTACCTCCGGTGGCGAGGAGGTCGTCAAGGATGAGGACGCGCTCACCCTTCTGAACGGCGTCCTCGTGCATCTCAATGGTGTCGGTTCCGTATTCGAGATCGTACGTGACGGAAATGGTTTTGTACGGCAGTTTATTTTTCTTGCGGACCGGAACGAACCCGGCGCCGAGCCGGATGGCGAGCGGTGCGGCGAAAATGAAACCGCGGGCTTCGGGCGCGGCGATTTTCTGCGGGTGGAGCGGCCGGAGAACCGTCTCGAGTTCATCCAGAAGCCGGCCGAAGGCGGCGGCGTCCGCGAGGATCGGCGTGATGTCCTTGAACAGGATGCCGGGTTTTGGAAAATCGGGAACATCGCGAATGAGGGATTTCCAATTCATGTTCAACTCCTTTTATTTTATTCGAGATCGCTCAAAAATTCGTAGACGTTTCGCCGAATGCAGAGTTTTTTGAGTTTTTCCAGCGTACGTTCCTCGATCTGGCGGATGCGTTCCCGCGTGAGGCCCATCTGCGCGCCGATTTCGTGGAGTGTTTTGGGTATCATGCCGTCAAGGCCAAATCGAAGTTTGATGATTTCCTGTTCGCGGGGAGACAGCGTATCGAGCATTTTTTTCAATTCGTCGTACAAAAAAGAGATGTTCAACTTCCGGAAATAGACGTCCGGCCCCTCCTCTTCGAGAATTTCGGACAGGAGCGTGTCTTTTTCGCGGCCGATGGGCATGTCCAGGGACGCGGTGTCCTGCGAAACCTGCATGAGTTCAATGACGCGGCGGGCCGGCAATTTCATGATCCCGGCAATCTCGCGGGCGGTCGGCTCCCGGCCGAGCTCGTGAGAGAGGCGCATGCGGGTCCGAACAAACCGGCTCATGGTTTCGGCGATGTGGGCGGGCAGGCGGATGGCGCGGCTCTTGTCGGTCAACGCGCGGGAAATGGCCTGGCGGATATACCACGTCGCATAGGTGCTGAAGCGAAACCCGAGTTTGTAATTGTACTTGTCCACGGCCTTGAGAAGACCGAGGTTGCCCTCGTTGATGAGATCCGAGAGGGGCGTCCCGAGATTCTGGTATCGTTTGGCGACGGAGACGACGAGCCGGAGGTTCGACAGGACCATTTTTTCCTTGGCAGCCGCGTACATTTTTTCGAGCCGGGACATTTCGGCAAGAATGCGTCGTCGACGGGTCGAGCGAACTTTTCGGGCCGCAAGCAGGGCCTCGCGGTTCCTCCGGGTCGGAAGCGTCACGACTTTTCGCATGAGAGACGGGAAAATTTTTTCTTTGCGGCACAGGCGGGGAACGCCCAGCTTGCTTTCCTCGATGCGCCTGGCCAGGTCGACCTCCTGTTCGCGCGTGAGCAGGGGAATTTTGGAAAGTTCCTTGAAATAGAGCGAGAGAGAACTTTTGGAATCCTTGGCGAAGGTCGGCTGGCGCACTTTCGGTTGTTCTTCCGGGGTGGAATCAATATCGTCCACAATTTCGGCCTGTTTGGAAAGGCGGGCGACGACGCGGGACACGTGAGATTTGTCAAACGCCGATGCATCTCCCGATTCGATCGTTTCCAGAAGCTTCGACAGGGAAATCTTGCCGCTTCCGATCTGGGCCTGTTTCAGAATGGCGTCTACCATCTTCTGCTTCATGCAAGGATTACCCGATGTCGAATGAGTCAAAGGAACGTTGCGGCGCGGATTCGACGTCCCGTTCGACCTTTGTGACACGCGCCGTGCCCGGCCCCTGCCGGCACAAACCCTCCAGCCGATCCAGCGCGGCCCCGTCTCCCTCGGCGACGACCTCCACTGAGCCGTCAGCGCAATTTCGAACATACCCGGTCACGCCCAGCGGCTGAGCCTGTCGATGGACAAACCATCGAAATCCAACGCCCTGAACGCGGCCGGCAATCCGTAACGTCAAACGCTGAAACACAGTTGATGCGCCGGACGATATCCCCAAACCCCGGACTTCGCCGGACCCCTCCTGTATTCTGGAACTATCCATGAACGGGTTGATCTGAAACCAAACAAATCGGGGTGCCGAGATTCGAACTCGGGGCCTCTTGGTCCCGAACCAAGCGCTCTAGCCAAGCTGAGCTACACCCCGGAATATGCACGGACCCAGAACGATGAAACAGGATGCGGGACTTGCGTACCTAATCACAGGCATTCTTCAATTGCAAGGCGCATTGTCCGCGGCGTCCGGCATATCTTCGGAAAATCCATGCCGGCCGATCAGCGGCACGAATCGGCAGTCGCACAATTTTTGGCGGCCCAAATTTCCATCCGGGTTCCTCCGGCACAGCAGTAGTTCCTGAACGTCGCGGCGACCGACGGGAATGACGATTCGTCCGGCGGCCGCAAGCAGATGGATGAGAGGAGAAGGCATCTCGGGCGCGGCGGCGGCCACGGCGATTGCGTCGAATGGTCCTTCAGCCGGCAGGCCGAGCGTGCCGTCCGAGAGAACGACGTCGACGTTGGCCGCGCCAACATCCCTGAGGCGCGATCGAGCCGAATCCGCGAGCTCCGGGACTCGCTCAATCGAAACTACGCGGCGGGCAAGTTTGGAAAGGATCGCGGACTGATATCCCGATCCCGTTCCGATTTCGAGAACGCAATCATCCGGCTGGATGGCGAGAGACTGACAGGTCAGGGCAACGATGTAGGGCTGGGAAATGGTCTGGCCAAATTCGATCGGGAGCGCTTCATCGTCATAGGCCCGGCCGCAGTCCTCCGGGCGAACAAACACCTCGCGTGGAATTTCCCGGATGGCATCCAACACGCGGGGATCCCGGATTCCGCGCCGTTCCAGCTGATCTTTGACCATCAGGATCCGCGCCGCCAGAAAATCGGCGATGCCGGCGTCACGGCGCATAATATCGGATGGAGTCGGAAACGCGGTCGGTCAGATAAAAGAGCCGCACGGTCAGATCCATGAGCACGTTGGTCTGCAGGAGGCCGAATGGAGATGCATAGACAATAAAATACGAGGCGGTCTTTGACGTCGCCAGTTGAAACGCAAAGTCGTCGATGGAAGTTTCAAACAGCCGACGGTAGACGCCGCCGGTGCGCCGGCAGAGCGTTTTGAGGACCGGAAGCTGGCGGTCCGACAGATGGAGCACGAATAGAGAGATGCCGTTGTTGGTGAGATTCAAAAAGAGAGAGGCGAACTGTTCGACGGTGATGTCCTGATCGCGCGTTGTAATCAGCAGAAGGTTCCGGCGGCCGCCGGCTTTGAATTCCCGTATCGTCGAATCGATGTCACGAGATAAAAATCCATCGACGTGTTCCGACAACCGGTCGAGGCTTTTGCGGATCAGATAGGGATTGTCGGTCGACTCCAGCATGCCCCGCGGGCCTTTTCGGATGGACAGTTGGGCGCCGGCGGGCAGGGCGCGGCTGAGGTCGTCGAGGAACGAGCGCACGAGGATGATGCGGCGGTCGAGGGCGGAGGAGGCGTCGATGTGGGCGATGACATTCAGGGGGCCAACCTGCGTGACCGGTTTGACCGAAATTAATTTTGCCACATGGTCTTCTTCTTCGATCGAAAAATTCCTCTTTGACAGGCCGGTAACCGGCTCTCCTTCCCCCGTCGTGGTCTGCACCGTCAGGCCGATGTAGGGATAGTGATCAAAATTGATGTTGGAAATGTTCAGCATCGTCTTTTCATTCAGCGCGCTTGGCCTGAATACGCGCAGTTCGGACGCCGACTGTATCGACGCGTAGATCAGCCCCGCCTCGTTGTCGACCGCAATCCCGCCCACGTCGGCAACCTTCAGCGGCTCATTTTTCTCGTCCAAAATCGGACGCATCGTATCCGAACCCTCCTCAAAGACCAGCAGCTCGCCGCGGGCTGTGCTGAACAGCATTCCTTTTCGCCCGAACCACCCGAAGTCCCGGGCTTCGGACAAGCCGGGAGTCGGCACCACACCGACAAAATTTCCGTAGGGATCAAATCGCTGAAGAATATTGCCTTCCTGGCACATCACCAGAAGTGTGTAGGTGTCACTGCCGGGAGTGTTTTCGACGAGGAGGGTTCTGGGCGACAGAAACTGTCCCGGTTTGGAGCCGCGGGTTCCAAACGACATGAGAAAATTTCCGTCGAGCGTAAATTTCTGGACCCGGTGGTTGCCGCTGTCGATCACAAACACATACCGGTCGGGTGAAATCGCAATCCCCTCCGGCCCAAAAAATTCCCCGGGGCCGCTTCCTTTGCGGCCAAACGTCCCTTTTGGCGCTCCATCCCGGTCGAACCGGAAAATCCGGTCGCCGCCGAACGACGTGACGAAAATCGTGCCGTCGGGATCCACGGCCACGTCGAATGGATTGGGCACGCCCGATATTTTGATCATGAATTCGAGTCCCTTGGAAAACACTACAACCTCGTTGGTTCCGAAACTGGTCTGAAGAATGCGGCCGAAACGGTCGATCTCCAGGCCGACCGGGGAGATAAAGCGGTGAGGCATTTTTTGATCTCCGCTGATGACGGCGGCAACCTGGTAGACCATCGGCTGGGTGTCCAGGGAGAGATTGAGATAGCGTTCGACCGATTGGAGATATTGAAGACGGATCTGGTCCGGCAGAAGAGCCTGGGAATCCTGGGCGATGTCCCGGGCAACGTCGATCGCTTCCGATATCCGGCCGGTCATGTAATAGATGCGGGACTTCAAGCGCTTGAAGTGCATGAGATAAAATCCGCTCGGCATACCCTCCTGAATATATTCGAGCGCCCGGGAAAAATTTCCGTTGAAAAAATTGTGCGCGGCAAAGATGAGCTTCGATCTTGCGTGTTCCTTCTGTTCCATGTCCTCCTTCCTGCGTTCGTCTTTGAGAATGGTGAGGGACGACGGCAGGCCGAACGTATCGATTTCCAAAGACACCCCGCCCGTATCGGCGGCGGGCGTGTCAACACTGCGAGGCTGGGGAGACGGGGCCGCAAGAGAGGGCAACGATGCGATGACGGCCGTGAGAGAGATTAAAATCCCGAATAGAAAAATCCACGGTGTTCGATTGGAGTTCGACGGTGCGTGCGGATGAGCCGGCATGATTTCCATTACTCCTTTAAAAGCGCCACATTGGTCAGCATATCATTGCGCCAGCGGCCTTTCACGGATGTGTCGGACAGCGCCGCGCGGTAGACGGACAGCGCGTCCTGCGGGCGGTTCAGATGAAATTGATACAGCTCGCCCATCCGAAATGAGGCTTCGGCAAACAGTTCGGCATTCGGCCGCAGGCCGAGGACGATCTTCAGCATCGCTTCCGCGTCACCGTATCGCTTGACTTCCCTGTACGCATCGCTGATATCGAGACGTGCGCGGTCAATGTCCCGGCCCAACCTGCTTTTCAAATATCTCTCCAGATGCAGAATGGCCTGTTCGGCGTTGCCCTGGTTCAGGGCGAGTCGGCCCAATTCCATCTCGGCGTAGGCGGATTCCTCCGTATCCGGCACCAGGCGCTGAATCGATTCGAGATTTTCCGTGATAACCTCCTGCCGGATCTGGCGGCCGACTTCGTCGAGCCATGGACTCAAGAGGGGACCGAAAAATCCGTCTGTCAGCGAACGAACGGCCGCCAGGGCGCGCGGCAGATCGCCCGCGGCGCGGGCCGACTTGAGATCGTGGAGAGTGTATATCGTCGGAGAGACAATCAGCGCGATCACAACGGCGGTGCCGATCCAGAGCCACCGCCATCCTCTCTCGGAAGATTCCGAATCGGGCGGAGAGCCGGATTCAAAATCCGCGGAGGGATCCATGCCGGCCGGCGGAGCGCGTCATATCATTTTTTATCGAAGAATTTTTTGAAGACGTCGCCCTGCAGGACGTCCTTCATGCGGACTTTCCGCTCATCCTGCGGATTGGCCAGATAAGGCTGAATGTCGCGGCGCTCCTCGATTTCGACGACGCTCTGGCGGGACAGCAAAATTCTTCTCTGCTGGGGCTGGATGTTGACCACCATGACCTGAATGGTCTGGCCCTCGGCGGGCGGCGGCTCGGCGGGCGCGTAATCCAATTTTCGCAGAAGTCCCACGAGACCTTTTCGAATTTCGACCAGCGTCCCCACCGCGATATTTTTCACGACACGACCCTCGTAAATTTTTCCGGCGGAAATCTCTTTGACCAGGATGACAAATGGATCGGGTTTGAGCTGTTTGACGCCGAATCGGATCAGCCGGCTGGTCGGATTGACTGAAAGGGCTTCAGCCGTCAGCCGCCGGTGAGGCGGCAGGCCGGATGAGGATGGCGCCGACGAGAAATATTGAACCGGAGACACCGGACCGCTCCAGCTCAGATCCTCCGGCAGAATTTCTCCGTACCATCCCTCATCGGTCAGCACGAGGGCGCGGGCGGGGACACAGGACACCAACCGAACATCGACTCTCGTTCCCGGCGAATAACGGCGCTGAATGTCCGGCAGAGGATCCGGCCGGATCGCCTTGACCGAAAGACTGATTTTGCCCTGCTCGCGCTGGATCGCCTGACAGACGGCTTCGATGCGGCCCCCCGGCGCGAAAAATGTCTGAAGATCGGCCGGATCGAGCACCTGCCAGCCGGCTTCCTTCCAGAGAATTTCCCCCATCACGCCATCGGAGAGTTCCACCATCACGCGATCCGGCGAAATTTTGCGGACCTGGCCCTCCACTCGCGCGCCGGGCTGAAGAGATTTTTTGATGAACACCCACGGATCGGGCGTGAGCTGGCGCGTGCCGACGGATATTTTTTCGGGCAGGACATCGAGGATCATGACGGTGATCGTCTGGCCCGGATGAAACGCCGAAAGATTTTCCCTGGCGGGGCCAAATCCGGCGTCCTCACCCGGCAGTTCCGCCAGAACGCCGTTGATTTCGACCCACGCGGAGGCGGACGACACGGACGCGATCCGGCCGGTGACGATGTCCCCCGGACACACCCGGTTTCTCGCGCCCTGCTCGCTGATCCGGCGCACCGAATCGAGGTAGCGTTTTCTGGAGAGGACCACACAAAACGTGGAGGGATCATACTGCACAATAAAAAATCGGGCGGGCGCATTCCGGGACAGCGGCGTTTCGCCGGTTTCTTCGGCCGGCAGCGCGGCATTGACGCCGTCGATGTCGACAACCCATCCCTCGGATGGCCAGGATTCGACCGGACTGCCTTCGACCCAGATGCCGCCGGCCCAGAACGATTCGATCCGCGATAGTGACCGGCGGCCGCGGGCCAGCGCAAGACTGCAGACCGGGCGGGCGGCGGCGGATTCGGTGGAATGGCCCGACAATTCAAGCGGAGCAACCCACACACGCTTGCCGACCGCCGGCCGCACTGACGCGGATTCCGCCGGATCCAGAACACCGATGCCCGTGGACAGATCGAGCAGCACCGCCGGATTGCCGGACTCACACTCAATCACTTCGGCCTCCACTAATTTCGCCTCCGCCATGCGTTTCAATTCGGCCGAATACCGCGCGAGAAATTTCTGGATGAAAGAGGACTGAAGATGGGCCGGCGGATCGAGAAACTCCGGGGGCAATCCGGCAAGACGGCTGCCAATGCGGTCGAGCGGTTCATCAGGCGGTTCGAGCGCGAGCGCATCGCCATAGAGAATGCGCTGGCGGCGAAGCGCCCCCTCAAGACGTTTCGATGCGGCCGGGTTCATGGGGGTTGGTTATTTTTCGGCGGACAGGGCGGCGATCCGATCCATCACTTCACACCCGATTCGCTCGTATCTGTCGCGCAAGGCCGATTCCGACGGATCGGACTGCGAGGACGAGCCGGAGAGGTAAAGAGGCTCGCCGAAGATGACGCGAACCGGCGATGGCCGTGGAAACCACGCACCCGGCGGGAACGACCGGTCGCTTCCGATAATCCGTACCGGCACGACCGGCACGCCGCACTCGAGCACGATCTTTCCAAATCCGGCTTTGGCGTCATGCAACTGGCCGTCCCTGCTTCTCGTGCCCTCCGGAAAAATCAGGATGATGCCGCCGGATGCAAGAATGGACCTGACATGCGCCATCGCTTCACGATCCATGATGCCGCGGCGGACGCCGACGGCCGACAGCCAGGCGATCACGTGGCCGAAGATCGGAATCCCGGTCAGTTCGCGCTTGGCCAGAAAATGAATGGGCCGGTTCATCGACACGGCCACCAGAGGCGGATCGAGATGGCTGAGATGATTGGAGGCCAGGATCGCCGGGCCCTGGATGGCGTTCACGAACGATTTTCCGGAAATCTGCCGGAATAGATAGACCTTCGTCAGAGCTTTGAGGATCGTCCAGACTGTCCGATAGAATATTTTTTTCCAGATCGCATAGCCGGACCGCGCCCTGTCGTCCGCCAGTTTTCGAATCACCGCAATGACCTCATCCACGGAGAGGCTGGTCGTGTCGAGATAGATGGCGTCCGGCGCGCGAGACAACGGCGCAATCTCCCGCTTCGAGTCACGCTCATCCCTCATTTTCAAATTCTCGAGCACCTCCCCGTAGTCGGTCGCCACGCCAGCGTCCGACAACTCCCTCAGGCGGCGGTCGGAACGGATCGACATGTCAGCATCCAGATATACTTTCAAAAACGCGTTGGGGAAAACGACGGTGCCGATATCGCGGCCGTCGACCACGATGTTACGGTCGGCCGCGGCGCGCTGGAGCGAAAGAAGTTTTTCTCGAACCGGACGGCGCTCCGACACCATCGAAACGCGCCGGGAAACCTCCATGTCCCTGATCCGGTCCGTGACATCCTCCTGCCCGACCCAGACACGCCCGCAGCGAAGCCGGATATCCAGCGGGTTCAGCGCATCACGGATCATCCCATCCGGAACGGACGAAAATCCACCGTTGGTCAAATGGACGTTGGCATTCAAAAGATACCACGTGACGGCGCGGTAGAGCGAACCCGTGTCCAGATACGTGTATCCCATGGCCTCCGCAAGTCTGCGAGCCACAGTTGATTTTCCGGCGCCGGCCGGGCCGTCAATGGCGATGACTTTGGACATGAATCTCCCCCAAACGATCGAAAAACCCCGGAAAGGATGTATTGATGCACTCTCTGTTGTCAACGGTCACGGCGATACCGGCCGCGGCGGCGGCAATCAGCGCGCTCATGGCGATGCGGTGGTCTCCAAACGTCGCCACTTTTGCGGCGGAAGGTTTGAAAACGTCCGCCGGAGTCGCATCGGACCGGCCGGTGATCTCAAATCCCTCATCATGCTCCTGGATATCGCCGGAAAACGTCCGGATGAGCGAGACGATACTCTTGATGCGGTCACTTTCCTTGACCCGCAATTCCCGCGCGCCACGCACGATGGTCCGGCCGGCCGCGCATAGGGCGAGGACGGAAAGGATCGGAATTTCATCGATGAGATTCGGCACCCACTCGACCGGAAGTTCAATGCCGTGAAGACGGCTCGGCCGGGCCACGACGGTCCCGATCGGTTCTCCGCCCGCGTCAATCTGCAATTCAGTCGAGACATCCCCGCCCATGAGCCGGACGGCATCCAGAAACGCGGTGCGCGTGGGGTTCAGGCCCACATGCTGAAGTTCCACGCCGCCAAGCGATTTATTGAGCAGTCCGAGAGCAATGAAAAACGCGGCGGCGGAAAAATCATCCGGCACGCGCAACCGGATCGGGTTGGGGCGCGAGCCGCATTTCATCCGGATCCGCCTGTCCTCACGCTTGACGTCCAGTCCGGCCGCAGTGAACATCCGTTCCGTGTGATCCCGCGTCGGAACCGGCTCATCGATCACCGTTTCTCCCTGGGCCAGAATCGAGGCGAACAGAATAGCGGATTTGATCTGTGCGCTGGCCGGTTCAAGCTTCCATGTCACGGCGTTCAGCGGACGGCGACCGTGAACGGTCACGGGAGGCGTGCACCGATCGCCGCATCCCTCCACTTTCGCTCCCATTTTTTCAATCGGCCGGGCAATGCGGTCCATCGGGCGCGTCTGAAGACTTTCGTCTCCCGTCAACGTCGCGGATATCGCGTGGCCCGCCAGGACGCCCATGAGAAGCCGGATGCCGGTACCCGAATTTCCGAGGTCGAGCGGGGCGGGCGGAGCCGTTTTGGCGAATCGCGAGCCGCCGGTCACCGTGACAACATTGGCCGAAGACTGGACAGCACAGCCGAGAGATTCGATGGCCCGAAGCGTTCGCTGACAGTCTTCCGCGGGAGAAAAATTTTCGATGCGGCTTTCGCCCTCCGCCAACGCTGCGATGAGAGCGGCCCGGTGCGAAATTGATTTATCAGGAACGAGGGCCGACAGCCGGATCATGACAAATCCCGCATGGCCCGCAGAAACCGATCGTTTTCGGCGGGCGTGCCGACTGTGACGCGGATGTGATCGCGAAGCCCATATGGAATCAGATCGCGGATGATGACACCGCGGCTCGCGAGGTCTCGAAAGCATGTGGGACCGTCGAGGCGGCCGGGAAGCCGATCGATCATGAGGAAATTGCCGGGAGACGGGAAGACTTGAACCCCGAGGGCGGCAAGGCGGCTCGACAGGCGATCCCGCTCGGAGGCGTTTTTCGCGGCGCAGCGGCGGACATGCGCGGCGTCAGACAGGGACGCCTCCGCAGCCGCCAGAGCAACGGCGCTCACGTTAAACGGCGGCCGGACTTTGTTGAGTTCTGAAACAATGGCCGGATGCGCGGCGGCGTAGCCGACGCGAAGCGATGCCAGCGCGTAGATTTTGGAAAAGGTCCGAAGAACGAGCAGATTGGGAAATCGGCGAATCCATCGGATGCCGTCGGGATGGCCGGGGGACAGCCGCGCATACTCAAAATACGCCTCGTCGAGAACAATGAGCGTCCGACCGGGCGTTCTTTCAAGAATCGAAAGGAGATCTTTGCGGTTGACGCAAGCACCGGTTGGATTGTTCGGATTTGCGAGGCATACCAGTTTTGGCCGGGCCGTCCGGATGGCACGAAGCAAGTCCGGCACGTCAACCGAAAAATCGGGCCGGACATCCGACACGATCCGCCTGGCGCCGACGCTCTGCGCAAGCATGGGATACCGGATGAATGTGTGGCGGGGATAGACGACCGAATCCCCTCTTTGCAGATACGCATGCGCAATAAAATCGCCGATCTCGTCGCTGCCCGCGCCAAGAAGGATTGATTCGGGGCGGAGGCCGAGGCTGCGGCCCAGGGCGCGGCGGAGACTCGATCCGCTGCCGTCCGGATATCGTTCAACAGCGCAAAATCGCCGAATGGCAAGAAGCGCCGCGGAAGACGGCCCATACGGATTTTCATTCGACGCGAGTTTGACGGCGCCTGCCGGGGCCGCGCGGCCGGGTTGATACACCGGGAGGCGCGCCAAATCGGGATTTGGAACGGGGATTCGCAACCGGCTGGAAGACGCGCGGGCGAATCTGGACATCCGATATCACAACGCCGGATTTCGAGGAAATGAGCCGAACATGCGAAGCTCCTCACATTCGGCCCGGACGGACGCGACAGCCTTCCGGACGGGCGGATCCTCCACGTGCCCCAGAAAATCGACGAAAAATACGTATTCAAACGGACTGCGGATCGCGGGACGGCGGACCGTGGCGGTTCGGCCCCGGGTGGATCGCGCCGGACGGGATTCAATCCGCGTGAGATTGATGCGGTGCCTGGCAAAACAGGTCAATACGCGGTTCAGCGCGCCCACACGATCCTTGAGAGAAAACGCGATGGATGTTTTGTCGGCGCCACTTCGGGGAGAAATCGTTTTTCCGAGAACAAGAAATCTCGTCTGATTCTGCCGCGTGGAATCGATGCCGGTGGCGAGAATTTTCAGACCATACGCGCCGGCGGCGATTTCAGAAGCGACGGCGGCGGTCCGGCGGCGGGCGCGAGCCATCTGCGCGGCGGCGCCCGTGCTGGTCACTTCATGCAGGAGGGCGGACGGCAGATGGCGCGAGATCCAGGCGGACGCGAGGGCAAGCCCGTGCGTGTGGGAATAAATCTCCCGGATGTCGCCCAGTCGGGACGTCCGTGACAACAGAGCCAGACGGACACGAAGATGCTCTTCGGCGACGACGTAGAGATTCGATCTGATCAGAGCGTCCAGCGTATGCGTCACCATGCCCTCGGCTGAATTTTCGACCGGCGTCACCCCGTAGTCGACGCGGCCGTCCTCGACTTCTTCAAAAATTTCCGCGATGGTCGACATCGGAACAAATTGCGGCGCCGAACCGAAATGCTGGCGCGCGGCCTGCTCCGTGAATGTCCCCCCGGGGCCGAGATAGGCGACGCGAAGCGGGCGCACCATGTTGCGGGCGGCCGAGAACAGTTCGCCGAAAATCCTCCGCAATGCCTCGTCCGTCAGCGGGCCGGAATTTTTCCGGCGGAGGCGCGCGATGATTTTTTTCTCGCGGCTTGGATCATAAAACGGAAGCGTGAACTGGCCTTTGAGTTTGCCGATTTGTTTTACGAGGCGAAGCCTTTCGTTCAAGAGCGACAGGATATGATTGTCGAGCCGGTCTATTTTTTTTCGAATTGGCGAGAGCGCGGCAAGGCTCACAAGGTCACTCCTGCGGCGGGCGGACGGACGGATCCGCGGTCGCGATAGATTCCGTCTGATCGGCGGCCACCGCAACCGGCGCAGCCGGATCAGCCGACTCGATTATCGGCTGTGCCGACTCCTTGAACAGCGAATCCAATTCAGTTTCGTCCGGCAAATCCTCC
>JAHFCY010000197.1 GCA_023249255.1 Candidatus Lindowiibacteriota bacterium
TGTCCCGGCAAAAACGAATGCTGACGCCCCAGTCCTGGTGGATGCGGGCGGCGCACGAAGCTGCGCGATGGGCGGCCAATCAGGGATGGACACTGGTCGGAAGCGGTGGGACGATCCCATACGATTTTGTCCGATGGGCCTATCAACATCACGGCGGAAGGGTCGATCGGATTGATCCGGAAAAACCCCGTCGGAGCCGGACGGAACGACAGCGTGGCTTGAAGGATCGCGACCGGCACGTGATGGAGCGGGCCGACATGCTGATCGCCGTGGCCGTGCGAGCCGGCGGGATCATGGAAGACGAAGGAATGAAGGCGATCCGGGAAGGCAAATCGGTGTGGGCCGTGCGACCTCCGTCGCGGGCGGGAGAATTTCGAGGCGGATGGAATTTACTCGGCGCGGGTGCGAAGGAACTTGTGTTACCGAACCTGAACGCCTTCCATGCGAAGGCAGACACGGGGCAGGCGGGGGGCGGGAAGCGAACCGGATCCGATATCGAACTGGTGTGCCTCGGCGAAACCAACGGCCTGTGGGAACGCCGGCCCATTCCGGAATCGTATCTCTGGCATTTCACCCGGTCCTGTCCCGGTCCGTGGCCCGGACAAAGCATGGATGAATATTTTTGTTCGCTGATTCAAAATTCGGCCGATGCCGGGCATTTTGCGCTTGATGCGCTGATCCGGATTCTGACCGAACGGACAATCCGTGCCTCGTCCAAAATCATTCGCGGGAAATATCCGGTCGTGTGTTTCACGAATGAACATCCCGAGACCCTGGTGTCCAACCGAAGATTCCGGCCGGCCCTGGCGCGGTGGGATTTTGAGCCGTACGCGATCGGCGTCTTGAAGGACGAGGCGGAAAAGGCCGGCGCCAAGCCGGTCCGATATTTGGCCTCGGCGGAATTTCGCCGGCTCAATTCAGTTGATCGCCCCTATTTTCAGAAATCAGATGAGGGATCGATAGACTGGCGGCATGAACGGGAATGGCGAACCGCCGGCGATTTCGATCTGACGCATATCGATCCCGCCGGAATTCGTGTCGTGATTTTGACCGGGGAAGAGACTCCGTTTCGCACGCGAATGCGCGGATAACGGCGCGGGAAAGGTCAGCCGCGACCCGAACGGGGTTTGGCGACGCGCCCCATATCCTGCCGGCGACGGCCCCCCTCCGGAATCGGCCGCGTAAGCCCTACGCGCAATACTTCCCGCACAATCGACGACATGGACCGATGGTGGGAGAACGCCAGCCGTTTCAATTTTTCGTGCAGTGTATCATCGAGACCAATCAACAATCGTTTCATGATGATCCTCCTTGAAAGTGATATCATGATATCATGATATATATCATGATATCATGATATCACTTTACATCCCACGGCATTGAAATCAAGCGCGGACGGACAAGGTGGAGGCCGGGGCCATGGAAGTGGTCGCGTTTATCGTCGCCGTCTCGACAAACCTCTTATTCGCGGGTTGTCGGTCTCCCGTCGTCACAGAATCCCCTGCTGTTTGTACCACTGGACTGTCTCGCGGATTCCCACGTCCAGAGGCGTGACGGGAATCCCCAGTTCCGTCCGCGCCTTGGTGAAATCGACGGCCGTGCCGCGCTGCATGGCTTCGACCTGCGCTCGCATGACGGTGAATTTTTTCCCGAACAGCGCATACAGTCTCGGGACGATTTCGACGCCCAGCTCGATCAGCCATTCTGGAACGTGAATGATGGGCCTGCGGGTCCCGGTGGCTTCATCCAGTTTTTTGAGAAACTCGATCAACGTCACTTCCTCTCCACCGATCAGATACTTGTGCCCGGGACGGCCCTTCTCCATCGCCAGGATCTGCGCCGACGCCGCGTCCTTGACATAGACCAGGTTGCACGGAGAATCGAGAAAACTGATCAGGCGGATCTTCGGTTTGAGATGCAGTTTGAAAAATTCGCCCAGGGTATGGGTGTCGCGCGGGCCGTAGACGATCGTGGGATTGAGCACGGTGACGGGCAATCCCCGGGCGCCGTATTCGTAGGCCACCATCTCTCCCTGGTATTTTGTGAACGTATAGGGCGCTGAATAGGGACTGCGGTGGATATTGCTCTCGTTGATCCGCTCGCGGCCTTCTTTCATGGTGACACAACTGCTGGTGTGGACGACCTTCTTCACGCCTTTCTTCATCGCCGCTTCCATGACATTGCGTGTGCCGAGGACGTTGACGGTGAAGAACGTCTCAACCGGCGTGGTCGGCGTGTTCAGCGCGGCGGCCAGATGGAACACCCGGTCCACGCCCTCCATCACCCGTTCGACAAACGCGGCGTCGCGGATGTCCCCGACGTGCCGCGTCACGGCAAGATGCGCATCCAGATGCTGGATCGGATCCTTGTCATAGAGAATGACGGAGACATCGTCCCCCCGTCCAACCAGCCTTTCAACCAGATGACTTCCCACAAAGCCGGCGGCGCCTGTCACAAGTGTTTTCATCCTGACTCCATACTATGTGGATTTTGGGAATATCTCAATCTTTTGATCGCATTTGTGTCATGGATCGTTCCTCGGCGTCAGACGATAGAGATAAAACGGCGGATAGGCGGAAGCGAGGGGCATGGCCTGCAGACGTTTTGAGACGGCCACAAGCCGTCCGTCGGACCGATCCATGCCGTCAATGAACAGGAAGTAATCGGCTTCAAGCCGCTCCACATCGCTCCAGGCTTCAAATGGAAGAATTTGTTCGATAAAGATAAAGCTTTCGCGCCGACGTTCGCTTGCCTGCTCGGCGCGCGTTTCAACGTCCAGATTCAGAAACCGGTAGGCGGGCACGGCCGTGTCCGTCTCCACGATTTTCGATATCCACTCATACATCTGCTCATTGCCGATATTGTAGTCGATGCCCAGAGGATTCGGGATGTTCTTGAACCGCTCGATGCGCGCCCGAAGCTCCTCCGGCATCGGAAAGAGGCGGCCCTTCCACGTTCCGGGCGACATGACGGCAATCCTTGCGCCGCGGGGCACGTTCGCCTTGATCCACTCAATCGTCTGGTGGGCCGGAACGGGCTTGAGATAATTTCGCGTGTTGGAAATCACAGGCAGCACCTCCGAGCCGGGAAGAAACGCGAGATGGGACGCAAGAACGAGCGCTCCGAGAGCCTCCCCGCCGCCCGGACGCCATTTCGAAATGTGCGCCACGCCGGCCGCCAGAATCAGCGTGATCGCAGGCCAGAGAACCAGAAAATAGTTCGGACCCAGATGGTGGCCCATCCGCAGAAGATAGACCACGGAAGGCAGAACCAGTCCGAGCCATTTGAAGGCCCTCGATCCGAGAGGGTGACGCAGACCCGCAAGAAGGAGAAACAGGCCCGGGAGGGTCAGGCCCGTCAGAAGCAACGATTTGAAAGCGGACACGATTTCGGTCGCATGGCTTTGGGCGGCCTCCGCGCCCAGACGCTGTCCAAGTTCTTCCCGGAGCGCGGCGAAAAACGTGCCGGGGGACAAAAAAACGGCGGGGGTCGTCAACGCAACCGCCAGGCCGAAAATGAGGACGGCCGCAACAACATGCCGGAACCTCCGACGCATCAGAGCCAGCGCCAGTACTGCCGCGATGAGAATCCCGCCCGGAAGTTTCGCGCTGCATGAAAGAGCGGCGAAAATCGACGCCCATGCAAGCGGCGGCGCCGTCCCCTCTTCGTCGTAACGCGCAAGCTGGATCAGGCAGAGCGCGCCGAAGAGGGCGTTCAATAAGTCCACGATGGCGTAACGGCTGGCGTCCACGTGATAGGCCGTAAACGCGCCGATCGCCGCCGCCCATAGTCCACCCCGTTCGCCCAGAAACCTCCGTCCGAGACAGTAGACCGCCCAGATGGAGAGCATGGCGAGAACCGCTTGGTTGGTCCGGTCGATCAGATAAAACGGCGAGTGATCGACAAAATAGGATTTGGCGAAATCAAACGCGCCTCCGAAAACCCCGGCGGCACGGCCGATGACATAATAAACTCCGAACTCCGCCAGAAGCAGATACCAGAGAAGCCCCTTGCCGACGAAATGCGGATCCAGGTCATGGGTGGCGCCCATTCGGAGCGCAATATTGACGATTCTCTGCTCCTGTTCCTGATAGGAAAAAGGCAGACCGTACCTCACGGTGGAAATTCGGACCAGAAAGGCGAGGGCGAGGATGAGAAACAAAAGAAGGCTGTGCGATCGGCTCACGGAATGAATTGTAACCTGAAACCATCGTGTGATGTCAATGCGCGTGCGGCCGGCGCCCCGGATGCTCGCGGGGATATTGACATTTGTCACGATTGTGGTGATAAGGGGGGATGAAAATTCTGGTGACGGGTGGCGGCGGATTTCTCGGAAGCGTGGTGGTCCGGGCCCTGGCCGGAAGACACGAAGTGGTCAGTCTCGACCACGGCCGGCACTACGACGCCTTGAAAAAAAAAATTCCCATGGGTGTGGACTGGAAACGCGGAGACATTCTGGACGAGGCCGCCGTGGCTGAAGCCCTCCAGGGCGTCGAGGCCGTGATCCACACGGCGGGGACTGTCGGCGAGAGGCGATGCAAGGCCGATCCCGCCGTCAGCGAACGGATGAACGTCGCGGGCACGGAGATTCTTGTCCGGGCGGCAGTCCGGCAAAAGGTCAAACGGGTTTTCTACACATCGACCTACTGGGTCTATTCGACGTACACGCCAAGGCCGCTTCCCATTCCCGAAGACTCCGAACTCATGACGGACAGCCTTTACGGTGAACAGAAAGCCCGTTCAGAAAAAATGATCCGGGAATCGGGACTGCCCCACGCGATTTTCCGGATCGCCGCGCTCTATGGTTACGGCACGGGCGTGGGATCGCAGTGGGAAAATCTGATCGGGAAATTCGTGCTGGCGGCATTCGAAGGCCGTCCCCTCACGATCTTCGGCGACGGACTTCAGAAGATTGATTTCGTGTGCGTGGACGACGCGGCGCGGGTGATGGCCGACCTGCTGGACCGGCCGGGCGGTGGGAGCCGGATTTTCAACTTGGGCGGCGGGCGGGCCGTGAGCGTGATGGAGGCCGCGCGCGCGTTCTCCGAAGAGATGCGCAAGTCCACGGGCCGGACGATTGAAATCCGGACGGAGCCGGCGCCGCCGGGCAAAGTCTGGCCCGATAAGTGGCTTTCGGTCGACCGGCTCCGCGGATTTTTTCCTTCGTATCCGTTCACGCCCCTTGAGGAGGGTATCCGCCGGACAATCGAGGACTATCGTGTTGCCCGCGCGGCATGACCATCTCGTGAACCCCATCCCGTCGACGCGTCCCTATTTCAGCCGGAACCAAACGGCCTTTGTTTTGCGGTCCGTGCGGCAAATCCTTTCGTCCGGGCGGCTCATTCTCGGGCCTTTCACCCGGGATCTCGAAGATCGTTTCCGGCGCTACGTCGGCACACGCTTCGCCATGGCCGTGAATTCCTGCACGGCCGCGCTCGAAATCGTTCTGCGTCACGCTGATGTTGCGGGTCGCGAGGTCATCGTGCCGACAAACACGTTCGTCGCCTCCGCCAACGCCGTACTCTTTTCCGGCGGCCGGCCGGTCCTCGCCGACATCGACTCCTCTTCGCTCTGCCTCGACGTCGATGACCTGAAACGCAAAGTCACGCGCAAGACGCGGGCGGTCATCGTCGTGCACATCGCCGGGCTTGTCCATCCGCGTATCGGGGAGATCCGCACATTTTGCCGCCGCAGGCGGCTGGTCCTCATCGAGGACGTTGCTCACGCCGCAGGGGCATCGCGGGGTGGGCGAAAGGCCGGGGCGTTTGGAGACGCCGGATGTTTTTCGTTTTATCCGACCAAGGTGATGACGACAGGCGTGGGCGGAATGATCACGACGAACGACCCGGATCTGGCCGACACCGCCGCGCGCCTGCGGCATCATGGCGCCGGAGCCGGCGGGCTTACCGACATCCGGCATTTCGGGAACGACTGGGTGATGGATGAAATCCGCGCGGCCATGGGACTCGCCCAGCTTTCGGAACTCGACCGCATGATCGCGCGCCGGCGGGCCATCGCTGACCGGTACGGCAAGTCCTTGAAGGCGATTTCCGGGGCCGTGCCGCGCGTCGGTAACGGCCTCACCGGCCGGCACGTCTTTTACAAATATCCGGTGGCCGTTCCATCGGCCCGTGTCCGAAACGTGGTCGTCCGGCTCATGAAGGAACGCCACAAAATCGA
>JAHFCY010000048.1 GCA_023249255.1 Candidatus Lindowiibacteriota bacterium
TCCGGTGAACGAACCTCGAAAACAATCTCGGCATAGTGTTTCTCACCGAGCCTGGCCAATTCTTTTTCAAATTCTTCTTTCTCCCGGTCAGTTCCGAAATCGATGAAACTACCAGCGGTCTCTTTCCGGATTCGTCGACACAATGATTCCTCCATCTCGTCCGATAAGGGAACAACATGCAACATGTCATTCTTCCCCATGAGGCCGGAACAAATCGAGGGCGCAAGGGCGCGATGTGCGACTGCCAGGGATTCCGTACCGTCCGATCGCACGAGAGCGTCCAGAATGGTCAACACGTCGAAGATTGGCAGTCGTTCCGACAACAGATCCTGAAAAAGAGCATGGATGCGGTCGAGTCCGAATCGTTCCATCGCCCAGGTAACCATCATCTCATCCTCCGCCTTGGCTTTATCAAGGAGCTTTTGCGTCTGGTCCATCGACAATAATACCGCCGCGTGATGGACCAGAAATTCATACATGTGTCCGAGCACCACCGTGACCGGATCCAAAATATAGTAACCGGATTTCTCGGCAAGCTCCCGCTGTTCAGGCTTGATCCATACAGACGGGGAATGTCTGTCAGGATCAAGGCACGGAATCCCGTCTATCTCATGATCGATGTCCTTGGTTCTGATGGCCAATACCCGGTCGGGGTAGAGAATGCCGGATTCGTTTGGCCTGCCTCTAAGGATAAAAGCGTATTCTTGGGCCGCAAGGTTCAAGTCATCACGTATGCGGACAGGCGGGAGGAGGACTCCGAGGTTGGAAGCCATCGACGTGCGCACAACATCGCATAGATGGACAAATGCCTCATCCCCGGAAAACTCGGCCCTGACGAGATCGATCAGCCCATATCCGATTTTCAGTTCTATGGTTGTGACAATTTGCGGGTCGCAATCCTTGTAAAAATATGTCCTGGAAGGACGATCGATCCTGTAGAAGACCGCCAATGCCGTAGCCACTGGCTCAAAATACTGGGGCGGGATTTCCTCTTCGACTCGGACATTTTCATACAGATTACGAGTGAGAACGTTGTCTTCGTAGAATGGTAATCCGATCTGCTTTGCGAGCCGAATCACATGCGCGCCATCCGGCCCTGACCACTTTCCAATGACCCGAGGGGTCTGATCCTGATTGGGACGGTACGAAAGCGCGACAGCCATATCTGTCTCTGAAACAATAACAACGTCATAATCGTCTTTCGGTTGAATTTGTATGTTCATCGTTACCTCCTCGACGCTTTGTCCAACAGCATGGACGAGTGTTGAATGGTCATTGCTTTCAAGTGGGAAACCATAATTTCTACGGGATCGGCCACTGTGAATCCATTTTTGGTCGCGAGTTTCGCGTCCTTCGGCCTGATCCACAATGCCGCGGTGCCCGTTGTTGGCTCTTTTATGAACCACCCTGGAACGGGTTTCGGGTCACTGTCGGATTGCCGGGCCAGCAGGCGGTTCGGCATAATCTCAAACGACGCGATTTTGCAGTCTTTGATCAGGATCTGGTATTCATTGGGGCTTAATGCCGACCAGTTTCTGATCCTGACTCTCGGCAAGCGAATTCTGCGGATCTTCAGCATTGATGTTCTTAATTCCCCGATTTCATGGATTAGTTTGTGTCCCCGTTGCCCGATGACAGACAGAAGATTTTCGCCGAGCGCAATCTCCAGATCGTCTGGCAATGTCTGGATATCACCGTCGACCGGCGCTTTCTCTCTATTTGAGGAGCCGATGGGGGTTTTCGGCTGGGATCCGTTTCCGCTCTTGTATCGTCCATTATGGGCAAGCACAGTTGCGACATCTGAGTAATACTTTGGCGGAATCTTCCACCCGGTATAGACCTTGAAGAGGCCGCCCGCCAGCCGATCATTTTCTAAAATGGGTGTGCACTGACGCTTGATGGTTTCCAAGACTCTCTGCACTGCCGGCCCCTCGATTTTGACGGTAACAACAGGCGCATCGATCTTGTCACCATCGTAGGCCAGTCCAATCAGCATACTTTTTTTGGAGTCGGTTATGGCGGCATTCATGACAAGCGGTGACTCCGGGACGATGTCCCAGAGTCGTCCCTGCCTCGCGAGCGTCCGAAGCCTTTGTTGAATTGCGGGCCTGCCTGCCCCATAAAGAGATTTCAGTGTTTTTTCGGCCCCTTTATGCTCGATCATCACGCTCCGAACGAATCGATGAAACCTTCCGGGACCCAGACCGTTGAGATAGGTGACCGCTACTCGTGAGCTTTCATATAGCAGGTATGACGCTCCTTTTTTGCGAAAACGCCAAAAACATTTCTTTGCAATAAGCCGAAGACGATCGTTAAACTCCGTCGTCATGACGCATTGATTCCTTTGATAGGACTCGTGGGTACGTCGATACTTCAGTTTCTCCCATTCTTCCTGCACCCAGCAGGCCAAGCCCTCAGAGAGCCAGTTTGGATAATTATGGCCCGCCTTATGCCCCCAAAAACAATGGGCCAGTTCATGGACCGCGGTGTTTTTGTCAGAATAGTTTTTCCAGTGTACGGGATGAATATTCATGTATACGATGGGGCTGGATACAATCACGCGAGCTTCCGACGACTCGGATTTATTATCCTCCTTCGCCAGAGGCCTTGCCCACGCCGGAAAAACGGATTCCGGCACCTGCCATTTTGCGACGAAAAGCCGGATTTTAGGCGGGATCGGCCAGCGGTAGCTGTGAAACCACCGGGTTATAAATAGCATGGCTTCGAAAAAGTTGTTTAAAAGGTCTGGGGGAACCTCCCTCAGGCTCGGTTGCCTATATACCTCAACGGGTGGTCGCAGGGAGGAAACGAATGTCCCGTCCCGGACGTAATATTCGGGTACCCTGTTTTGTTTACAGAATTTTCGCCACTTCCGGGTGTTTGGTAGAATCCGGACATATTTTCTGGAACTCATATGTTGATAGCGCTCAGACCGTAAGTTGTTCCTCATTCTCCATCCTTTCCCGCGTCCCGAGTCTATTTCTCAAAAATGACTTTCAGTTCCGGATACTCATTCGTCGTCTTCCTCGATATCATCGGGTGATTCCTGCGTCCCCAAATCGGGATGTTTAAGCAATCGCGTTTTTGCTTCCTTCTTGAGGAAGGCTTTATACGCCTTCTCACTCTTCTCTCTGATCTTCGGGGTCTCCTTCATGGGTTTCGTTTTTCCGGTTCGTCTTCTTTTTTTAGTGTTCATGAAGCACTCCGCCTCTACGGGTATGTGTCAGTCATAAATTTCGGCCAGATCGTCGGTCAGACCCTTGGCCAATTTGAGGATGTCCCTTTTGTCTGCCGGCTTTGAATCTATTGAAAGACTCTTGAGGATGTCGATCACATCTTGCCTATCCTTTGCCATCAATCTCTGGGTCCGCAGACTCTTCCACTCGGCGGCAGTAACTTTGCCCACAAGTTCCTTCGGAAGACCCTTGTTCATATTCATTCCACCCTTCGCGTCCGATTCCGCGCGAACGCGTCCTTTGCGGTGCGTATCGCCCAATCAACAAATGTGCAGTTGAAACATTCAATGACGTCGTCCGCGTCAATTTCCTTTGCCCTATTCTTAGCCGCTTCAAAATAGCGGGCGTCTTCAAAAGTGTATAAGAGTTCGGCCAGTGCCTCTTGATTGCGCTTGACGATGTCTCCGGGTCGAGCGAGGGAATATTCGCTGATATCGATCATCAGCCGGATCAGTTCCTCGACCGTATCCGGAGGAACGCGCCGTTGAACTTGTTGGACTTTCACGCCAACGGCTGCCGAGCGGATCATCTGAAAAAGGCCGTACCAGAACATACCGTCCTCATAAAGTTCGTGCTTCAGAAAATAGTCCCGGTGCTTGCTCACAAGTTCCAGGCCTTCCCGGGCGAGCGTTAAAAGTGCAGCGAAAAGTTTTGCCTCCGGCCGGTGGACGGCATGGAAGTGCATTTCCTCGCCTTTGGGATTGTATTGCTTTTCGAGTCTCCGGAGCTTGGAGTGCACGACGGCGAAATCCTTCACAACCGGATTTCCCGCCCCTCTCCGGTTTATGTGCGCTTCGGACAGATTTTTTACGTTTTTCCCGCGCGGCCTCTTTTTCGTTACTCGTTTTGCCCCCGGGCCGCGCTTCATTTCATCGGCCTTCCACCTTTGAGGTCGGACGTTCTATGGGGAAACCTCTTGCCGCTTTTCTTCTCCAGCTTGTACACAGCATCCCTAAATGCCCTCTCGGCAAGGTCCGAGAGCGTCAGACCCGGCGTCCAGAAGACCGAGTTTTTGACCTGGTCGATAACGTCGACCGGCACGTGGACGGTCAGGCGCTCCTTGGCGATTTTTTCGGATTTCTCCCGTTTTATGGGTTTTGATGTCGGACTCATGACAGCCTCTCTCTCCGGGGCTATCGGCCCCTTGTATGGCCGTATATTAATAAATGGGAACGTATATGTCAAGTAATATTTGCGGGTTTCTCATAAATCAGGATATGCTCTCAGAAGTGGGGCTGGCAGAACATTTCAGGGCAAGCATCTCAAGCGGACAAACCACCGCCACCGCGCTGTCGAAATCGTCTAAAATCTATTCTCCGGAACTTTTAGATAGCAGTCGGGCCATCCTCTAGCCCTACAGCGTTTTTTAAATGGGATGTCCCATTTGCTTAACGAGAGATCCAATACCTTTTGGAGTCTGTCGGACTCACGGACAAACCAGATTAAAATTGCCGATGCGGCCTCAACGAGCAACACAGCTTGCTGAAGATAAGCAAATGCGGGTTCCTGATCTGTACCACGATTGTCGTTGGTAACGACACTAACTTCATTCCAAAAAGATATCAGGAGCGCTTCCGCGGCTTCCAGCGTATCCAACGCAAAAGTTTGCTCAACTCCTTCCGGCGAAACAAAAATCCACCAAAGGGGCTTCCTCTTTTTGAAATGATCAACCGATCGTGTATGAAATTCGGTTGTATTGCCAACGTAAAGTCCCTCCGATAATCGCAGAAAATATACTCCACGGCGCTTTGCAAGAGACTTGCCTTCGGGCCTCTGCTTCCCTAAATAAACGCGCAATCTTGGAACAGAAGGGTTGCGCAGTGTGATCACAAATTCTTTATAGGTCCTCTTTTTGCCCGATTTGGGTGATTCCAACGAGTAGATTGGATCCCATGATAGCTGTCGAACAATATTATGAGGCGGAAGATACAGTAAGCGCCAGTTCTTGTCCTCATCTGTCCAGCCCTTTTCTTCCGGGCGGGGTTCGGTATTTCTTTCCGACAAGAGAGGGGGTCTGGCTTTACGTAGATTTTGAATTAAAACATGAGGCGCTCCGCCGCTGATAGTAGATAATCCGAGTTCTTTTCGGGCGGCCTGAACTTGATTTTTAACCAAGTCCTCGACTTTGGGTTGTTTCCGGGCAATCAGTCTTTCCCAGGCTAGGATTCTCAAGAAGACAGCGTTAAGAGGGTCGTCGTAAGTCAGAGGCAGAGCCATATCAGATAGGCATTTCTGAACGAATGTTGGCCAGAATATTTTTCTGGTCCAACTTGACGAGATTTGTGACCGTCATAGCCAGATCCACATGCCTATCTCTTGCATAAATTCTCAATGCGTTTTTCTCTGACGGCACATAGTCTTTAGGCAGGTGTTTTGCTCGCGTCAATTTCGCCTGTTTGGCCCCCTCGAAATTTCTGGCTACGGCGGAACTCCACATGGCGGTTCTGATCACGGTCAACTCATCGAGGAATAAGACCGTTGCATCTCCATTGGACAATTTAACCAGCGACGCGGGTATCGCGGTCATCCCCTTGCTCTGTAACTGTTCAAATTTTTCAATCTCTCCCGGCTCTTGGCTTTTCACATATTCAATCGCAAAAACAGAATTGTCACCAATCTTTGCCTTGAACTTCCCCGTCTTTTGCAGACGAATCATGATTGTGTTGAGGTCTATCCGACGGCCCTGTGTAACCAAGCCAGCAATGTTTTCGGGGACAACCCCGTAATCGTTAGGCGCCCGGGGGGCGGAGAGAACCTCCGCCATATCGCGGGGAGCCTCCGGGACAGCTATCCGCTCCCGAAACCCGTGTCCTTTCCGTAGTTTGTCGATGAGCTTGGCATTTTCCACAGAAACCGTCACATGGATCTTTTCCATTCCTCTTTCAATAACCATCGTGTCCCCGGAAGCATATTTCGAAAAATCGGCGGCAGAGGAAGTGATTTTGGCCTTGCGGGCCCCATCGGGATCCTGCACACGGACAGCACAACGAAAAAGGCATCGGGACAAGTCGAACTCGTTTTGAGTCAGGGCTACGGATCGTCCGCCAGCGGTAACCGTCCTGGATCCGTAATCGATCTGTCCGTTCGTGTCCACAGTGGCCGTGATCTTTTCAAAAAGACTGCCGGACCCGTCGTTCAGCAGCCGGAGCCGGAATCGGAGGCCGTCCTCGACCTCGACAGCGATTCGGCCTGACGTTTGAAATGCCTTTAGCGCGTGAGTGATATTCACCCAGTTATGGTCTCCTTATAGGCGATTTGACAGCAATGACGCTATCTTCTGAATCATGGAATGACTATGCTACCGTAATAGTCTGATCATGTCAGTCCCACCAAGCAGGGGTCATAGATCGTCGAATTGAAATTGAAACAAATGTAAAGATTTTCTGAGCAATCGCCCACCGATTTAGGGCGGTCCCGAACGCCTTAACAAATTCATACGACGTTCAATCGAACGCGCAGATCTTCCATCATGGATGCAGGGAGAGTGATAAATGCCCAGCCATTTTCTCGGCCTTCATCATCTTTGCCCGATTCAGTCTGACCTTCGGCATGGTCGGGCGCATGATCGCCGCCCGTCAAAACTTCAAATGTCTGTGCCCTCACACGCAATTCCTCGTATATCCGTTCGTCATAAGTTCCTGCAAGGTAGGGAATCCCTACTTCCAAAAAGGATTGAGCGTGGCCGCCATTCTTAGTCTCGGCATCTCGCTCACGAAACGCTTTAGAGCCGATGCGATCCGCCCTGCCTGTCCTCTGCTCAAGGGACGCAGGGTTCCACGGGAGATCATAATGCACGACATAGCGGCAATAACGATGAAGATCTATGCCTTCTTGCCCGACCTGAGTGCAAATGAGAATTTCCGGGACCAGGGGCGTATTGAACGCGGAGAATATTCGATTTCGCTGTTTGGTGTTTCCCTCCACAAGTGAAATCAAGGACTCATCATGGAGCATCGTCGAATCAATGATGGCATAACGGCTTTTATCTTTGTCTTGAACCGTCCCCGACGAACCCTTATAATCTTCCGCAAATACAACAAGTCGGTGAAAAAATGACTCCGTTTGATTGGGAAGAGGAGCCATGATTCTGTCGGTCAGCAGTTCGCCCCATGATTCCTCGCCTCTTTCCGATTTCTCCGGCAACAGTCGGACGAGCGTTGATTCGCGTAGAACCGCTCTACGGAAAGCCGCAAAAAGATGCAGACGGTCTTCCAAAGAGACATCCTGATCTTTCGGACTCAACTTCCAAAGGCAACGATGTAGAGCAAGTATTTCCGGGGTTCGGGTCGCAACGGTCTTCATAGGGTCATTCCCAAGCCATAGATTCGGTGCGAGGGCGATACTCTCAAGGATGCCGCGTCGATCTGATTTGCCGGCCTTGGATTCCCGATCTCTTATTGCCCTGGCCAGAGTTTCTATTTCGTCTTCAGAGACATCATCCCTCACGACAGGATAAACATGCTGGACACCCTTTCTCTGATTGAAAAGTACATCATCCCTCTGTTCTTCAGATTCCCCGACTCTGTCCAGTCCGTAGGGTCTGCCGATCCAATTCGGATCCGCAATCTGACGCAGAAGGGTGATAAACTCCCTATCAGACTTGCATGTGGCAAGAAGGCGTTTTGCAAGGATGTGCTCGAATGCTCTATGTAAAAATACGCGGTCGAGCTGTTCCTTCCTCAGGTCAACGCCAAACTTCAGGGCTGCTAATGCAATTGATCTAAAATCCTCTGGCTTTACGCCAAAATCCTCGACGCGTACTGGCAACGCATGTCCATCAGCCATACCCGCAAGAAATCTGGACCAGATGACACGGTCTAACACGAGAGGCATGAGGTCCCGCTCACGCCCGCTCATCCTGGATCGTAAATTTTTCAGGGCATTTTCTGACCCTAGGATACGTTGGCGTTTTGAGCTGATGATATGTTCAATCTCGTCTCGAAGAATATCCCGAAGGCGACGGGCTGTATGAACTCTAAAGCAAAAAATGAGATATTTTTCACCCCTCTCCCACATCCGGATGATCTGATCAACGAGGGCTTTGACCTTCGGATGCGCCGGGTCCCTTCGCTCGCTGACCATTCCGCGCAAGATGGAAAAATAGAATCGGGCATTGCCGTCAGACATGGCACGACGGAGGGATGCGCCTTCGTTGCTGTATGTCAGCGTCGAATACGTACCGGTCAGGGATGTTCCAAGAGCCGTTTTTCCCCGGCCGTGTTTTAATTCGGATACAGCGCGCATGAGTACATAATGCGGTAGTTCGGGTTCACCTTCGACATTCAATCCTGCCGACACGTGTAAAAACGACCTATCCGGGCGCTTTTCGACGTCGTCAGATGACGCTGAAAATTCAGATCCGACCCGAACCAGACGGTGTGCCGTGGTTCTCCGGTGCCGGATGACCAGCTTCCCCAGTTCGTCACTCAAGTCCGCATTATATCCGTATAACAGGAGGGCTTGCATAAAAAACCCACGGACTGCGGGGTCGAGTCCGGTCACCGGAATTTTTGCGTGGGTTTGAACAAACTCATCGTCGATCACATCAGGTTCTTTGGATTGCTTCATGATCAAGTCTCGCGCGCGACGCAGGCTCTCTGATTCCCATATATCTTCGAGATCTTCCGTGCGAATGCGCCTCGGCAATCGCGCCCACGCTTTGGCAAAATGTCTGCTTGCTTGCTCAGACCGTTTTAAAACAACCTCGATCGTGTTTTCCCGTATCTTTTTAAGTCTCTCTTGCCGCTCCGTTGGGATTCCGAGATGGTCACCGACCTTTAGAATCTCAAGAATCTCGCTGGGCCGTAGCTGGAAAGGCGTGGCGGTGAGGAGCAGTATTCGGCGTGACTTCGGTGCGATGTAACGCGCAAATGTGTCGTAAGCATTGGCGCCACCTCTTGGGCCGTTCTTCCAATTGTGCGCTTCATCGACAATAACCAGGGGAAAGCTTTGGCGAATGAATTCAAAACAAATGCGAACATACAACTCGCTCAGTTTTGCCGCAAATTTGGGGAAATCCACATCTCGATATTGTCGAAATGGTGTCCCGAGGTCCTTGGCCCACTCAAGCGTTTCTTCCATCATCTTTCGGGCGTCTTCATCCCTGCTTGACTCAATCTGCCCGAGCAATGTCTTGAATTCCTCCTCATAAAAATGCAGATACTGAAGTTCGGCTTCGTAGTATCGGCCTACGTCATTATCTGTTCTTGGCCAACCTTCCGGCGCGCCTCGAAGAAGAACGTCCCGGTGCTCTATAGGGAAACGTTTCCCCCAGTAGCGGCAGAGAGCGGAAAACATGAATTGATGTTTTGTGCTGCGGTGTTTGAGTTTGTTGGATTCAAGTCGGTTTGTCTTGATGACCAGAACGGTGGCGCCTTTCGGGGATCGCAACTGACGGACGAGTTCATCTATCCGATCGCATCTGGCGGCCTCGAACCATTTTGCATCCCCATTTACGCATCGGCCGACAAATTCGGATGTCTCGCTGACCCATTTCCTGTATAGCGCATCATTATCCGGCGTTACGACGAGGATCTTTTGATAACAGCCCCCGAGTTCTGAGGCTCGTCCCTCACGCATCGACTCAAGGACAGAAAAAGCCGACGCCAAAGCCACGAACGTCTTCCCCATCCCAACCTCATCAGCCAGAATCTGCAATTCCATCCGATGCCGCTCGGACGATGTGTAGAGTCGTTCAAGTATCGCATCCACCGTTTGTGTCTGGCGTTTCTTGTCTTCCGGATTGCTCATGCGTACCTTGTCCTTGCCGAGATCGATCAATTTCGAAAGACGAATCGTCATCGCGCTATGACGCCAGACACTTTCGCGTCTGTCGGGTAATTTTTTTTGCGTAGGTCACCATAGTCTCCGCTCCTGATCCATCGAACACGTTTCTGGACAGGCGGTTCAGTTCTTCTATTGCCCGTATAAACAATTTCTTCTCTTCTTTTGTCCGGCATTCCCTCTTTCTCAATGAATACGCCCGGGCTACGGCATACTGAAGTTCAAGAAGCTGAAACGCGCCTGCCGTGCGCCCGCGTTTGCATTCCCTCACCTTTGTCTCTATTTGACGGCCGAGTTCGACAGGGCTGATCGGACCCAATAGAGATCGTCTGAGCGTTCGCTCATCCGGAAGTACGGATACAATCTCCTGAATAATTCCCGGTAGTGCCTCCACAAATTCTCGAATCTGGTAGGTCTGGATTTTACCCGTGTCGACTTCAGAACGAAGAGGGGCCTCCATCACTCCGGCAGTTTTATCGGCCTCGTGCGGCTCCGGAAACAAATCCTCCCACCGGAGTCTGCCTTGATAATAGGCAAGAAGGGCGTCTTCTCCGGGAAACAGTACGTTCGGCGCTACAGGCAAGCGGTCTTTGGCGTGTTCGGTGACATTCACTGGAAATGGAGTGCCGGCAGGAAACGGCAGCCAGCATACCAGCACTTCCCTGTCTGTTAGAATACGCTGAAGAGAATCAGGCGACAACAGCACAATGGCACGGCATGCAGAACGTCCGCGTGCCTTTTTAAATTCACACAGCGCCTCGGACATGCCGCCATCCAAGCGCAAAGATATGGCCCAACTCGCCGGCGCCGATACGGCACGCCATAAGACACATAGATTAAGTCGGTCGGCGGCTTTGGGATCGGGGATCAATTCAATTCGTTCTATAAATCCCGGCCACGGTTTGGATTCCACGTCATCCATTGAATATTGCAGCTCACCGGCGGGGATCTTGCCGAGTTCCACTTCTTTCCCTGCCGTCTCCGGGATGAGAATGTCAAAAGAAGTGGGACTTTTGTCAGAGACAACAATAACCCCGGCCTCCAGATTGGCTTGATGGGCGGGAATATCCCAACCCCAACCACGACGCGTGCAGTTGGCCGATCCAAGATAAACCATGGCGGTTTTGTTTCCACGAACGATGATCATTTTCGAATGCAGACTTCGCACGGCGAGAGTCGAATCCGTGATCCGAAGATGGATCTTTTCGATTTCAGAGAGATGTGGATTCACCGCATGTGCAGTGATCTTCAATTTATTCCTGCCGACGGCCCACTCCCCGATAACCGGCGGAAGAGAGGGCAACTGATCGTTGTCCCGGCGTACCGCGCAATAGAGTCGTATCCGCAAGCCGGAGGACGGTTCAACTAAGTCCTTAAAAGATTCTATCAGTCCGTCAAGCGCGGACGCATCAGTTTGCGACCAGAATGGAGAGACAATATCGATGGATTGTATCCGGTCACTCCCAGGCCATGCGTCCGACAGTTGACGCGGCAACGAGTGATCTACGCCGCACCATGCGATTTTGAATGCGGGACGGTTGGGCTGTGTTTTCTTCATCCACTCTTGCAAAACATCCGATGTAGCCTGCATTGACTTGGCCATTTCTTCTGTCATCGCGCTTCCGATGATCCGTTTCCATGTATCTATCGTTTCCACAATTAATTTTCCGCCGTCGGTGTTTTTCGGCGTACAATCGATGGCGGTTGCACATTCATAATTGCGGCGAGATCCATGATCAGTCAGGTTTGCAGATGTGACTATGAGTCGGACCCGATGTTCGTACGTAAGCAGATAGAGTTTGGCGTGCTGCTTACCGGAACCGGATGGCCGCGTAAATGGGATCATGTCTACACGCAAGGTAGGACGCTCCCGATAATTTTGTCCGTCAATCACGACGCCAACGTAGGCGTCCTGAAGGTGGCGTTCAAGCGCAATCCTCGATGACCAGCCTTTGATCTGCCATGCGCCCATGTTGAAAATCGTTGGCAGAAAATCAATTTCAAAAAATGTGGCATTAAATTCATAGGTCATGCCGCAGAACGACCGAATCCGCCCTGCCTTGTCCGGCGGTCTGACAAATTCAAGAAATCTCTGAAGCGGTTTCCCGGTCATGGTTTGACGTTGAGTGCCCGGAGGAATCGAAGAGCGTTATACAGACGGTACGGATGCGGCCCAATTTCCGCCGCATCGCTTACTTCTCTGCTCAATCCGCCCGGCCTGCTGAAAGTCAGACGATAGAATCCGCCTTCTTCAACAACCCATGCTGATTTTCTTCTGCCCTTGTCAAACTTCCCATTCTGGACATCCTTGTGGCGGGCGATGACCGACCTGACAAATTCGCCGGTGTTGTCGGCAGTCAAAGCGCTTGCCCGAACGGCATCAACGGCATCCTTGATCGAATCATGTGTCGTCTTTGGGAGGGATGATTCTCCTGAAAGAATCTTCTCCAATCGAACGCACGATGTTTTGATTTCACCTGCTGCACGTCGGACAATTCTGTCCTTCTGAATTTGATCTGCCGGAAGACCTCCCGGGGTCCTCTTGACAAGCCACAGAATTCTCTCGAACGCGAGGCTCAAGACACGGTAAACAGTTTCATATGCGGGTATGATTCTCAGTGCGGCGCCGACGGCCGTGGAAATCTCGTCTGGAATCTTTCTGTACCGCTTTCCGCTCCGGATGATCCGGTCCATTTCTTGCATCGTCTTAAGTTCTGCGTCAACCACTCCAGTTTCTTCGAGCACGGACATGGATTCACGTAGAAGGCAGAATGTACAAGCTCGGTACGTCCCCTCCGTCCCCTGCAACATCCCCTCCCTGAGCAGTTCCTGCTCATGTGACAACATCCGCGCGGCCGGATGGGCCTTCTCGCCCCATCGAATTAAGCGGGCAACGCTGACCGGTTCTCCGTAAACAATGGCCTTCTTTACTTGAGATCCGCCAGTGGACTCGATGAACATTTCTCCCAAGGGAACCCCAAGATCAGGTGTCAATCGCCATTCGCCTGAAAACAACAGGCCCGCGGATTCCATGAGACTGCGATACGTGCCCAATCCCCCCGTGAGACGCTGTTGCCGGAGAAATTGAAATTCGAGATCGGCCAGATGAGTGCTACCGGATTCTAACAGGAGCTTGAGCTGATGCTCGGCATAAGTGATGCCGCGAATCGATCCCCAATCTCCGGATGTCGCTTCAGGATGGGTATTCCAGAAAAGTACGGACGAAACCGCCCAGAGCCTTTCCATGCGCTGGATAATCTCCAGAACTTTCTCCTCCGATTTCGCCGTGTGAGGTTCATCACCGACCACCGCTTGAGCCAGAGTTATTCCCCCGGCAATCATGGAAAGATATCGGGGAGTTTCTGTGATTGTCGTCATCCCCGGTAAAAGAACATCCGCCAGTGCGACATACCCCCGCTCAAACCCGAGAGGGTCAACGCTGGTGCCCGGTAGATCGGATGGGTCGTACAGCGTCGTGAACATGGTGACGCCACCGAAACGCAAAGGTTCGAAGGCCAAAGCCTTCGTGGATGTCATGTCACTCATTGTTTCGCGTTTACCTCCCTTTATATGTGAACTCGACTCCTTTTCGATCGGTAGAATAAATGGGTCGCACATTCCAACACCTTGGCGATATTCAAGGCCACTGATGCTATTTGTTTATGCCATCTATATCAACTCTTCTAATTTCCCATCGTCACCCGTATACCTGACATCGAGTCTACGACTGCAGACATGGCCTTATCCGCAACTATTATATTTGATTTTTTCGATGGTTGGATCTAAACAATGGATTCTTGACTTCCCCTCAAATGTCACGCATTGCCCCCTCGGAGGTGATGGGACATGGCGTTGCACATTTTCAAGGCAGCCGGGGGAGTCGGGCCGATTGCGGATGATGCGGGGCAATCCGGAGCGGCGTTTTTTGATGATGTGACGTTCAACGGGACGACGGGGGAAGTGCGGAATCTTGGGGTGTTCGTCCGGAATGCGGATGCGACAAAACAGTATCAGCAGATTCAGATATCGATCGACGACACGGATCCGGTTCTGGATCCGACGAATTTTCGGATGGCGACGAGTCTTGCGGGGCTGGACACGGCGACTCCGGGGTCTCCGCTTTCCCTGCCAAATATTCCAGCGGCCAATCCGTCACCGGTGGATGTGGCGATTTTTCTTCGATGCACCGTCGGGCCGGGTACAACGGTGGGCGCGTATGTCGGGATCAAGTTTGTGATCAATGCTGTAGAACTGCCGGCGTAGGATGGTGACCGCCGCCGAGCTTCATCCGGACGGCGATTACGCCGCCGGGCGGAACAACCTCTTTGTTGCGGTCTTTTCGGATCAGACTTTTTATGGATTGGGCGGGTCGCGCCATGCTTGGACGGGTGTTCTCAAGCGCATCCATGGGAATGTCGGAGGCTCGGGATTGAGTATCGGGATATTGCCGCCGCCGGGGCCAAGCAATATTATTACGGACGGCGGGTTCAACAGTCTTGGACCCGGGACCGATATTGGATTCAGCGGATTTCAGAACACTCCGATTCCACCGTGGTCTTACAAGTTCATCATCAAGTTTGCGATTCCCACCACCGGCGGGGAGTACGTCGGGCGGTTCGAGTTTGATTTTGGCAATACGACGGACATTGCTTTCTACTGGGTTCGGGCGCCGTCGACGACGGCCGGGCAGGGATCAGCGACGGATGATTTTCCGGAATGGTACAACCTCGACGTCGTCTCGGTGCAGTACGGGGTTCCGTTTGATTTCAACCACGGTGTCATGGCGATCGACGCGCCTCACGTATTTGCCATCCGGCAGGTCAAGACGAAGTCCAGGATCGTTGTTCAGAGGGACGTGTCCGCCGCCGCCGGCGTGCTCATCCGCATTTTCAATTCCTTTGTGAGGGTCGATTCCCGAATTGTCGTCGGGCGAACGGTCAGGATACGTGCCGGGAGTAATGTCCGGGTCGGCAACCGTGTGACCCTTCGGGCGAGTGTCCGAGTTGCGATCCATCATGTGATCCGACAGGCCAGTGATTGTCTGGTCCAAGTGATCAACGCCCGCGTGTCGGCTGAAACATTTATCCTCGTCGGATCTTCGATTGCATTCCGCTATGATTGCCGGATCATCGTCTATCGGCCGCAGGCGGTGGCGGCGCAGAGCAACATCATTGTCGGATACATCAATGTCGAGAATCTCAAGAACGATATGCAGATCATTTTCGGGGTCGACACGGAACTTGTGACCAAAACGCTCGTCACGATTCCAGCCGTCAACGGGGCGGCGTTCAGCCAGAATCTGGAACACGTCCTGATCGAAACAGGCTCGGAGACGGTTCGGCGGCTGAACTTTCCGGGCGCGCTGTCCTCCTGGAGCGCGGCGGGGTTGTACGAGATCGATTACGTGCTCGGCCGATTTCGGTGGATTGGCGCCAACCCCGAACCGGTCGAATTGACATACCGGCACAGCAGTACCCGGATCACGGACCAGAACATCATCTCGTCGATCATCAAGGCGTCGTCGTTCATCCAGGAGCGGCTGAAGCCTGCCGCGGCGATCGGCGATCCACGATTTCGGCGCGGTGCGGAGGAGCTGGCGATGTCGTTTCTGCTGGACGCGGCGATTTGGAATATGACGCAAACGATATCGGCGGGCGCGGCGGCCGGGACGGGATCCAGGCGGATCGATCTCATGCAAAACCAGAAACGGGAGTTCGAGCGGCGGGCGTATGAAACGCTGGGGCCGTTCATTCACGAGCCGGTTCCGGGAACGCCCGTACGTGCGGCGCTGGCGCGGCCGAAATCGATCCGGGTGTACGGAGAGTGAGCGGCGTGACGGCTGAACTGACGTCCCATCTGGCGAAAATCCAGGACGATGGGACCCGGGCCAGGCTGGCGGCGCTGGCGGATGTTGTCTTGTGGGCGCGCGACAAATTCGGATGGGAGCCAAAACCGCGGCAGCAGGAGATGCTTCGGGCGATTCTCACTCAAAACAAAATCGCGTACCGCATCGGTCGGCAATTCGGGAAGACCGAGTGCCTGGCGCTGATTGTTCTCTACGTGGCGTGGG
>JAHFCY010000049.1 GCA_023249255.1 Candidatus Lindowiibacteriota bacterium
TTCCGAATTCCACATGCGTTTTCCGTCCCGCGCGTCAACGAAGTGATAGGTGAATCCCCAGCGCTGTTCGAACCGGTCGTGAAAAAATCGGAGGGCCATCAGGCACCGCCGATAGGCTTCGTCGCGGCTGATCCATCCCCGCTCGGCGCCGACAACAAACGTGGTCAGTCCGAATCCGGTGGTGGCGGTGCTGGCCGGGGCGTAGTCCCAACCGGATCGGACGGAATTGTCTCCGCGATCGAGAATCAATCCAGTCTGGGGATTTTGAAGTTCCGTGAAATACAGGAGGGATTTTTGCTCAACTTCGTCCAAGAACGCGTCATCCGCGCCGCGATCGGCCGCAAGCGACGGGAGGGAACCAAAAAAACAGGCGAGGAATCCGACCGCCAAACCCAAAGATGCCATGATCCGTCGATGAAAGTCGCTCATCGCACTCATAAGGCAACGCTTTAACTGAAAACAAATTCCCTGACAACCGGCCGGACTGCCGGCCGTCTGATTCCCGGTTCGGATGTAAGGGCTTTTTTGCGGGCCGTTACGTCAGCCGCGATGCTTGACGGAGCCGCAGTGCGGCATTTATAAGCGACCCATGCGCTGTTCGAAAGCTTGGATGTTCCGTGCGGTCCTCGTGCTGGCCGCTCTTGCGTTCCTTTTCGACCCGCCGCCATTTTTATTCCATGGCGATGCCGCCGATCTTGCCGCGCTGGCTGAATCGGTGACGCTTGTAGATTTTGAATCCGTGACGGGCTGGCAGATCGGACACGCGGCCAAATCCACGATTTCGACCGAAAGCGTCGACGGCGAGAGCGGCCGCGCGATCCGCGTGCGATATGACGTGACGAAAGATCACTGGGTTGAAATCGGCCGCGACATGACGTTTGACTGGCGGCGAGTGGATGCCTTCCATTTTTATCTGCGGGGCGACGCCAACGGCAGTGTGATTGAATTGAAACTCAAAGACGTCGACGGGTCGTATTACGGGCTGAAAATGCCGATCTCGGGCGTTGCGCCCGATCGCTGGACGAAAATAGACGTCCCGTTCCGCGACTGCCATTACCACTGGGGCGGCGATACGAAACTCGATACCGTGGCCAGCCTGTGGTTCGCCGTCAGCCGCGGCCTGGCCCGCGCGGGACACATCGACATCGACGAATTTTCCTTCAGCACAAAAATTCCCGGCGCTCCGTCCATCCAAATCGAGGCTTCGCAGATCGGCTATCATCCGTGGGATTCGAAATCGTTTGTCGTCCGGGTTCTGGACGCGTCGCCCGATGCGCGGCCTGCCGGAATATTTCGTGTCGTGACGTTGGAGCCTCGATTGACCGTATTCAAAGGATCGCTCAAGGAAACGCCGTATCCGAAATGGTCCGGCCGGTTTCTGACGGGAGATTTTTCGGATGTCCGGGCGGCCGGGAACTATCAGATCGAGGTCGAACTCTGGGATGAGTCGCTGAACCGCTTGCGCGCCGTCGCGCCGTCCGCGCATTGGACGGCCGTCTCCTATCCGTTCGGCATTGACTCAAGCATCCTCGGCCGCCTCACGGCGCCCATTCAATATTTTTATGCGCGGTTCATGCGTTGCGGCATCATCTGCCACAAAAAGGATCCGGTGCCGGGCGGATATCACGACACGCAGATGGATATTTCCAAGCGCATGTGGTCGATCCCGCATTTCATCCTCGGGCTTGCGCGCTACGCGGCCACCGGCTCCTTCCGGTTCGACTCCGACACGGATGGAGTCGATGACGTCACCAACGAGTTGCGCTTTGGATTAAAATTCATCACGGACATGCCGGAACCGGACGGCACGGTGAGTTGGGGCGGCATCGAAGCCGATTTCAAAAAATACATGAGTTATGACGATTTCATCGCCCGCCTCGGGCCGCTTCGCCGCGAGGAGGACACCATCCCGCGCGTCAAATACCTCGACAAAAGTCTCGGCGGCACATGCTTCAACACCGTGGCGCTTCTTGAAGGCGCCGACGCGGTCCGGCCGGTCGACCCCGCGCTGGCTGACCGCGCAGTGTCCGTCGCCAAAAAAGCCTGGACCTGGATCGATGCCCAGCCGCTGTCTGCGGCGCACGAGTACGGCGTCTATCTCTACGCCGCTTCCGCGCTGAACCGTCGGTTCCCCGACGGCGGGTATCTTCACCGGCTCGGTGCGATCATTCCCGCCCTCCTTGATCTTCAGTCGCTCAATCCCGCCGTCACGGAAAACGGTGCGGTCGGCAATTTCTTTTATTCGGCGGCCGAACACGATTTTCATTTTCAGTATAAATTTGTTTCGTTCAACATCGCGATCCATCTCGCCCTCATTCAACTCGAACAGGATTTGCCGCGCTCGTATCCGCTCTGGAACCGGATCCATTACGCCAACACCGTGTTCGCCAGAAGTTATCTGCCGGCGATGTCGTCGCTCACTCCTTACCGCCAGATGGCGCACGGGCTTGAGCCTGGCCCGGACGGCGTATTTCATCCGAAACAATTCGCGGGCAAGGCCGGCGAACGCGCGGCCGCGTCTTTTCACGGATTGAACTGCGATCATTTCGGATATGCCTACGTCGCCGAGAAAATTGCGCAGATGACGGGCGACGTTTCGCTCGAAAGATTTGCGGACGAGCAGATCCAGTGGGCGCTCGGAAAAAATCCGCTCGGATACTGCATGATGGCCGGCGCCGGATCGCATAATCCCGTTCACATGTCGGCTTATTTCGGCAAAGGCCCGATCCTCGGTGAAATTCCAAATGGCATCGTCAGCGGCGATGAACAAAACGAGGAACCGCAGTGGTGGGGCGACGGGCCGTCAAGCGGTGAAGACTGGCTGCCGCACAACAGCTATTACCTCTCCCTGATCTCCGAACTGGATCGCCCGGCGGCGGTCCGCGTGACGGCCCGTCGCGGCGGCGTGCCCGTCGCGGGTCTCGTTCAGATCGCCCGATCGGATGGCCTGAAATTGCCAGACGTTCCGCTCAAAGACGGATCAGCCGGTCCGATCGAACTTGTGCCGCAGGCGCCGTACGTCCTGCGAATTTTCGCGAAGGCGCCGGACGGCGCGGAGACGCCGGCGTATGCGCGCGGGATCGAAGCGGTTTCCGGCCAGACCGTCATGGTCAACGTCGATCTCAACCGTGACCTGACATTCGAGTGGAAAATTCCGGAGGGCGCCGGAAAAATCCAGGATGTGCCTCTGACCCTCACGTGCGCCAACCGGTCGCCGCGCTCCATCGAGTTTCACCCCGTGTTGTCCGTCATCGGCGGAACACTCGTCACGCCGTTTCCGGAACGGATCGCCATTCCGGGGCAGGGCACGGCGAACCAGCGGGTGACGATTCATCCGTCCGGCGCGCGGCCGGTCCTCGTCCGCATGGAGGACAGGGACGATTCGTCCGTGACGGCTGAAGCGTACTGGGTTGCGTCGGCCCCATCGTCGATCGTCCCCGCGAACATCATCGACGATTTTTCCTCCCTCACCGGCTGGTCCACGGAAAACGACCAGGGCGCATCCGCCGCGGCCAAAGCGGATGGAGGCGCGCTCAGGATAGATTACACGTTCGGCGGCGGCAAATGGGTTCAGGCCAAGAAATCCCTCTCGCCGGATCTTCGGCCTTACAACGCTCTCGCGTTCCGCATGCGCGGCGAGGGTCCGGCGAACCGGCTTGAGATCAAACTGGAGGACAAGGACGGCGTGAATTTCGGCAAATCATTTGACGCCGCGACGGCCGGCAAAGACTGGCGCGATTATGAGATTCCGTTCAAGGAATTCAAATACTGGTGGGGCGGCGACGGGTCGTTCGACTGGCAGCATCCGAAATTGATTTATATCGCGGCCGCAAAATCCGGCGGGGGACAGGGATCGATCTGGATCGACGACCTGAAATTTGAAAAACTCGAAGATCAAGCGCCCGAAGTCACGCCGCCGCAAAAAGCGTACGAATACGTCACGGGCGATGAGGCGGTCGCGAAAAAAGCGGCGAAATGGATTTCGTGGATGCAGCAAAAAAGCGGACTGATTTTGTCCTACGAGGGAGACAACAGGCCGTTCGCCTGGACCTACGATCAGGGCCTGTGTCTCATCGTCCTCGCGCATGAAGATCGTCCGGCCGCGGTGCGCCTGCTCGACGCCCTTCGGAAACTTCAAAAGCCTGAAGGATACTGGAACGATGGCGTGATGCTCGATACAGGCGGCGGGAAATTCGATTTGTCCAAAGAGGATCAGGCGAAATGGTTTCGGTCGACCGTTCCGGGAGTGATGTACGAGTTCGACAACCGGTGGATCGGATCCGTCGCCTGGGTGGTCCATGGCATCCAGCGCTACGTGGAGATCACGGGCGACCGGCGATACGCAGACATGGCGGACAGCGGCGCGGGCTGGCTGGCGTCGCAACAGCGCGCCGATGGAAGCCTTCACGACGTGACGGAAGGCAACATGACGTCGTGGCGCGCGCTCAAGGCGGCCGGTCTGATGGTTGCGGCCGACAAAGTGAAAACGTATCTCCTGACGAAAATCTGGAACGATGAGGAAGGTCGATACCGGGTGGCCCCGACAAACCCGCAAGTTTATCTGGACGTGCAGACGTGGGGCGCAAGTTTTTCAGTGGCCGCGGGGTTCCCGGAAAACGGCCTGCGCTCGCTCGCGTTCGCGAAAACCCATCTCGAATGCAAATCCCCGCCCGGCCGGCCGCGCGGGTTCGACGCCACGGGCCCTTACGCCGTTTGGAACGAGGGGACGCTTCAGTACATCGTCGCGGGCGGCGCGGGCGCGGCGGAATATCTCAAAGACATGAACGCGCAACAGCGCAAAGACGGCGCGCTCCAGCATTCGCATGAGAATTTGTCGCAAGGCGGCGCCTGGCATACTTCCATGTACGGCGTATGCCCGACAGCATGGCTGTATTTTGCAAACATGGGCAACGAGCCGTTTCCGAGAAAAGGAGATTGACCCGATGAAACGAACATCCGTGTGGTTCGCGATTTTGATCGTCACTGCATTGTTTTTTGTTTCTCCAGCTGCGGCCGTTTCGCTTGAGATGTCTCCGCCTGAAAAATGGAATTCGGGGGCGGCTGACGGCGCCAATCTGAGCGTCAAAGAAGTGGACGGAGAAAAGGGAAAGGGTGTGTCGATGTCGTACGATTTCTCCGGAGGAGACTGGGCCCAGATCTGGCAGGACGTGGCCCTCAATCTCGCGGGAATGTCCGCCGTTCAGTTGAACGTTCGGGGAGATGGCGGCAAAAATCGGCTTGAGGTCAAACTGGTGGACGCGGACGGAACCAACTTCGGCGTCCGGCTGGAGGATCTTGCGTTCGACAATCAATGGCATGACGTCAATATTCCATTTTCAAAATTTGAATATTTCTGGGGCGGAGACGACAAATTGGATCTTGCCCATGTCGTATCGGTCTGGCTGGCCGTTTCAAAAATGGATGGCGGCGCCGGCGAGGTTGGGATTGATCAGGTCGAACTCGTCACATCGTCCGCCGCACCGGCGAAATCGCCCGCAGGATCGGGCGGTAAAAACGCGAAAATACCGGCCGGGACTTACAAACTGGAAAGCGCTGATTTCGCGAAACTCAGCCTTGCGCTTGATCCCGCCCGCCGGGATCCATCGAAACTGCGCGTGAAAGTTGGTGCGGTCGATGACGGCATGAGCTTCGAATTGATGGATGAATCCGGCCGCAAACTCGGACAGGCACGGCTGGTTGGTGAAGATGCCGCATCGGCGTCAGAATCATCTTCCACGCCTCCCGACGAATCATCCGCCGGCGGATACAAATTCGACATGGAATCGCCGGATGACTGGACCGCACAAAAGGCCGACGGCGTGGACCTGACGGTCGCCCAGTCGGCGGGCAAAAGCGGCAACGCCATCGATCTTCAGTACAAGATGGCCACGGGAGAATGGCTCCAGATTTCGCAGGAAAAACAGATGTCGCTCTCGCTCGACCACGATATCTTCGTCCGGTTCAGGCTGACGGGATCGAAGAACCGAGTCGAGCTCAAATTGGCGGATGCCGACGGAACGAATTTCGGACTGAAATTCGAGGATCTCACGCCGTCCGACCGCTGGGTGGAAAAAACGGCTCCGCTCAAGTCATTTACATATTTTTGGGGCGGTGACGACAAGATGGACTGGTCCCACGTCGTCTCCATCTGGGTCGCCGTCGCCAAAATTGACGGCGGCGCCGGCAAGCTGTCAATCGACGAAATTCGGCTGACGCCCTGAAGGACCTAACTATGAAATGGACTGCTTGGCAGCTTTGTGTCACCCATGAGGAATCGGTCGACGCCGCGGGCGCATTCACGGCCTTCCCAGATCGCCCAGACGACCAGCGACTGGCCGCGCCGAGCATCGCCGCACGAAAACACGCCCTGCGCGCTCGACATGTAGTTTGAGTCGACCTTGACGTTTCCGCGGTCGGTCAGGTCGACGCCGAGTTGTTGAATCACCGTATTTTTTTCCGGACCTAAAAATCCCAGCGCCAAGAGAACCAGGTCGACTTCGATCTCAAACTCGCTGCCCGCAATCTCGGACATCTGCGGCGCGGCGCCGTTCTGGTTCGCGTGCCACTCAACGCGGACGATATGCATTTTTTTCACGCGGCCGTCTTCTCCCGAAAACTTTTTCGTCAAAATTCCCCAATCTCGCTGCCCGCCCTCCGCGTGCGACGACGACGTGCGGAAAACCCGGCCCCATTCGGGCCATGGATTGTTCGCCGCGCGGCCGTCCGGAGGTTTGGGCAGCAGTTCGAACGAGTGAAGACTCTTGCATCCCTGCCGGAGCGCCGTGCCGTGGCAGTCGGATCCTGTGTCGCCGCCGCCGAGGACCGCCACGCGCTTGCCTTTGGTTGAAATGAACGCCGCGTCCGGAATCACATCTCCCTGATTGCGCTTGTTCTGAAGCGGGAGAAATTCCATCGCGAAATGGATGCCCTGAAGCTCGCGTCCGGGAATCGGCAGATCCCTCGCAGCCGTTGAACCGGTGGCGATAACGATGGAGTCGTAATTTTTTCGAAGTTCTTCCGCGGGAACATTCGCGCCGATGTGGGCGTTTGTCTTGAATTCGACTCCCTCGGATTTCATGAATTCGATCCGCCGCTGGACCACCCATTTCTCCAGTTTGAAATCCGGAATACCGTACATGAGCAGGCCCCCCACCCGGTCGCTCCGTTCAAACACCGTCACGCGATGGCCTGCGCGGTTGAGCTGATCGGCGCAAGCCAGACCGGCCGGGCCTGACCCGATCACGGCCACTTTTTTTCCGGTGCGCGTTTTCGGCGGCTGGGGCGCGATCCAATTTTCCCTGTATCCGCGCTCAACGATTTCCTGCTCGATGCGTTCGATCGTGACGGGATTGTTTTGAATGTTGAGCACGCAGGCATCCTCGCAGGGCGCCGGACAGATCCGGCCGGTGAACTCGGGAAAATTGTTGGTCGACAACAACGCGTCCAGCGATTCCTTCCAGCGGTTTCGATAAACGAGATCGTTCCAGTCGGGAATGATGTTTCCGAGCGGGCAGCCCTTGTGGCAGAACGGAATGCCGCAGTCCATGCATCGCCCGGCCTGTTTTTTCAGGAGGCTCTCCGGAAATTTGGTGTGAACGTCCTCCCAGTCCTTGATCCGTTCGACAACCGGCCGGTCCGGCGGAAGCTCGCGGGTTTCTTCGAGAAATCCGGTGATTTTTCCCATGTCAGACAGCCGCCAGTTTCTGGGCTTCTTCGTTGAGATGCTTTTTCTGAAGCACGCGCTTGTACTCGAGCGGCAGGACTTTCTTGAACAGCGGCTTGAAATCGTCCCACCTCTCCAGAATTTTCCGCCCGATTGCGCTGTTGGTGTAATCCACGTGCCGCCGGATCAGCCGGTTGAGGTCGGCGAAATCGATTTCGGATTCGACCGGCAACAGTTCGACCATGGTGTGGTTGCACCGGAGTTTGAACATTTTTTCGTCGTCAAGCACATACGCCACGCCGCCGCTCATGCCGGACGCGAAATTCCGGCCGGTCCGGCCGAGAACGACGACGGTTCCGTGCGTCATGTATTCGCATCCGTGGTCGCCCACGCCTTCGACGACCGCCGCCGCGCCGCTGTTTCTGACCGCAAACCGCTCGCCGGCCACGCCGCGGAAAAATGCCTCGCCGCTCGTCGCTCCGTACAGCGCCACGTTGCCGATCAGAATGTTTTCCTCGGCCTTGTACGTCACGTCGGCCGGCGGCCGGATGATGATCCTCCCGCCCGACAGCCCCTTGCCCGCGTAGTCGTTCGCGTCTCCCTCGAGCGACAGCGTCACGCCGCCCGCGAGAAACGCGCCGAAACTCTGGCCGGCCGATCCGATGAAATGAAACCGGATGGTGTCGTCCGGCAGTCCGGCCTCGCCATGCCGTTTCGCGATTTCCCCGCTCATCATCGTGCCGACGCACCGGTTGAAATTTCGGATGGGCAGGGTGATGTTGCAGGGTTTTTTGCGCTCGATCGCCTCGTGCGCAAGTTCGATCAATTTGTTGTCGAGCGCCTTGCCGAGGTCATGGTCCTGATATTCGCTGTGGCGAATGGCGTACCAGCGGTTGGTCGGTTCGGGTTTGTAGAGGATTGTCGACAGGTTCACTCCTTTGGCCTTCCAGTGATCGACGGCGTTGCGCGTGTCCAGAAGATCGACCCGGCCGATCAGATCATTCAGGGTCTTGATCCCCAGTCCGGCCATGATCTCGCGGACTTCCTCGGCCACGAAGAAGCAGTAGTTGATCACGTCTTCAGGTTTGCCGGCGAACATTTTACGCAGAACCGGATCCTGCGTCGCAATGCCGACGGGGCAGGTGTTGAGATGGCATACGCGCATCATGATACAACCGAGACTGATGAGCGGGCCCGTCGAAAATCCGAACTCGTCCGCGCCCAACATCGCCGCGATCACGACGTCCCGGCCGGTTAGAATTTTTCCGTCGGTCTGGACGACGATCCGGCCCCGAAGACCATTCGCGACGAGGACCTGCTGGGTTTCGGCCAGGCCCAATTCCCATGGCAGTCCCGCGTGCTGGATCGACGTGAGGGGAGACGCGCCGGTGCCGCCCTCAAATCCGCTGATCAGCACGACGTCGGCTTTCGCCTTCGCCACGCCGGCGGCGATGGTGCCGACGCCGACTTCCGAGACGAGTTTCACGTGCACCCGGGCTTTCGGATTGGCGTTTTTCAAATCGTAAATAAGCTGGGCGATGTCTTCGATCGAATAAATGTCGTGGTGCGGCGGCGGTGAAATCAGGCCGACACCGGGCACGGAGTAACGGATTTTCGCGATGTAGGCGTCGACTTTGTGGCCCGGCAATTGGCCGCCCTCGCCGGGTTTGGCGCCCTGCGCGATCTTGATCTGGAGGTCGTCGCAATTGACGAGGTAATTGATCGTCACCCCGAATCTCGCCGACGCCACCTGCTTGACGGCGCTTCGCCGCGTGTCGCCGTTGGCGTCAGGTACGAATCGTTCCGGGTCCTCGCCGCCTTCGCCCGTGTTGCTTTTGCCGCCGATCCGGTTCATCGCGATTGCCAGCGTCTCGTGCGTTTCGCGGCTGATCGATCCGAGCGACATCGCTCCCGTGGCAAACCGTTTCACGATTTCCTTCGCCGGCTCCACCTCCGAAATCGGGATCGGATTGCCCGGCTTGAATTGCAGAAGCCCGCGGAGCGTCATGAGCCGTGTGCTCTGGTTGTTGATGAGATCGGTGTATTCCTTGTAGGATTTCGGGTTGTTCGCCCGGACGGCGTGCTGAAGTTTGGCGATGGTGTCGGGATCCAGAAGATGCTGTTCGCCCCGCCGCCGCCACTGATAGACACCGCCAGCTTCAAGTCCGCCGGTTATTTCCGGATCAACCTCGTGCGCGAACCGGTGCCGAGAGAGTACCTCCTCCGTCAGGACGTCCAGCCCGACTCCCTCGATCCGGGACGGCGTCCACTTGAAATACCGGTCGACGACGCTTCGGTTCAATCCAACCGCCTCGAAAATCTGCGCGCCGTGATAACTCTGAAGCGTCGAGATGCCCATCTTGGTCGCGATTTTCAATACGCCCTTGTCGATCGCCTTGCGGTAATGTTCGAGCGCGGTTTCCTCGTCCAAGTTTTTGAGAATGCCCTGCCGGACCATATTCCGGATCGTTTCGTGCGCGGCGTAAGGACACCAGGCGGCGGCGCCGTATCCCATGAGCAGCGCAAAATGCATGACCTCCCGGGCCTCGCCGGTCTCGATGACGATTCCGCACCGCGTCCGCGTTCCCTCGCGGATCAGATGATGATGGACCGCGCCGACCGCAAGCAAACTCGGGATCGGCGCCGTCTGCGCGTCCGTCCCCCGGTCCGACAGAATCAGGATGTGGACGCCGTCCGCGACGGCCGACGCCGCGCTGTCGCTGAGGTCCGCCAGCGCCGACTCCATCCCGCGCGTGCCTTCCGATTTCTGGAACAGGATCGGCAGAACGCGCGACGTGATCTCGCCGATTTCGATCTCCTTGAGCTGTGCCATCTGCGCGTCCGACAGAGACGGCGATTTGAGATTGACCTGATGGCTGTGTTCGGGCGTCTCCTCGAAAAGGTTTCGTTCGGAACCGAGCGCGGTTTCGATCGACATGACCATCTCTTCGCGCAACGGATCGACCGGCGGGTTCGTCACCTGCGCAAACAGTTGCTTGAAATAATTGAACAGAAGCTGGGGACGATTCGACAGAACCGCCAGCGGCACGTCGATCCCCATCGAGCCGACTGCCTCCTCGCCGTTCAGCGCCATCGGACTCATGAGCATCTTCAGGTCCTCGGCCGTGTAGCCGAACGTCCGCTGAATCCGCAGAAGTTCGTCGTCGGCCGGCCGTTCCGGCAGGTCGCGCGGCGGCGGAAGCTGGTCCATCCGGACCATTTTTTCGGTCAGCCACTCCCGGTAGGGTTTGCGGGAACCGATCTCGTTTTTGATTTCCTCGTCCGAAATGATCCTCTTCTGGATCGTGTCGACCAGAAACATCCGGCCCGGCTGAAGCCGCCCCTTCGAAAGAATATTCTCCGGCGGAATGTCCAGCACGCCGACTTCGGACGCCAGCACCACGAGTCCGTCTTTGGTGACGACGTGCCGGGCGGGCCGCAGGCCGTTCCGGTCAAGCACGGCGCCGATCAGCCGTCCATCCGTGAAACAGATCGCGGCCGGACCGTCCCAGGGCTCCATCAGGCACGAGTGGTACTCGTACATCGCGCGTTTTTTGTCGACCATCAACAGATCATTCTGCCAGGCCTCGGGTATCATCATCAGGATCGAGTGCGGCAACGACCGCCCGGTCCGGAACAGCAGTTCGAGGACATTGTCGAACATGCCGCTGTCGCTGGTGTCGGGATCGATGATCGGCAGGAGTTTTCGGACGTTTTCGCCGAAGAGCGGCGACGCCAGAATTTTTTCGCGGGCGTGCATCCAGTTGATGTTGCCGCGCAGGGTGTTGATCTCGCCGTTGTGAATGATGAACCGGTACGGATGCGCCCGCTTCCAGGACGGCATGGTGTTCGTGCTGAAGCGCGAATGGACCATCGCCATGGCGGACTGAACGGTCGAATCGTTGAGATCGAGATAAAACTTCGGGATCTGGGGAGCCGTGAGCTGTCCCTTGTAGACGATCGTCCGGGACGACAGGCTCGCGATGTAAAAGAGCGACTTTTGTTTCAGATCCGTTTCACGATTTTCCCGCTCGACCTTCTTACGGATGATATAAAGCTTTCGCTCGAGCGCGTCCTCGTCCTCCGCGCCCGGTCCCCGGCCGACGAAAACCTGGCGGATGACGGGCATCGCCTCCCGCGCCATCTCCCCGCAGTGTTTCGGCTCGACCGGCACGTCCCGCCAGCCGAGCAACCGCTGGCCTTCCTCGGAAATCGCGCGGTTGAGCATGTCTTCGCAGACATGCCGGTCGGACCGGTCCGGCGGGAGAAACACCATCCCCACGCCGTACTGTCCCGGAAACGGGATCGTGTCCGGCAGGACCTTGTGAAAAAATTCGTGCGGCACCTGCAGGAGCACGCCCGCGCCGTCACCCGTCGTCGGATCGCATCCGCACGCGCCGCGATGCTCGAGGTTCTTCAGCATCTCGATGCCCTGCTCGACGATCCGGTGAGACTTCTCGCCGCTGATGTTCACGACGAATCCGATCCCGCAGGCATCATGCTCCATCCGGGGGTCATACAACCCCCGCCGCTGTGGTGTCCCGTTACCCATGCGTTTACCTTCCCATGCCGAAATGGACGCGATTGTACGAAAATCGGGGCGCAGTATAACCGTTCGGTCTGTTCTGTTCAACCGTCCGCCGACATTTTTTCACGCCGTTGGCCCGGCCGCCTGGTCACCTCATGATTGACCACGTTGAGCTCCGCGACGCTCCAGGCTTGCGCCACGCAGGCTTTCGGATCGTGCGGCGGATCGCCGTCCATGATTTCGGATATCGTGCCGAGCACACAGTCTCGAAGGTGCGGCCGAAAGCCGTCTATAATTTTCAGAAGATGATCCCGGGTCCGTCTCGTCCGGCCTTCAACCGCGATGCACGCACGGGCGTAGGGGCCGATCAGCCACGGCCAGACGGTGCCCTGATGATAGGCCGTATCGCGCGTCAGCCGGTCTCCCTCGTGCCGGCCCTTGTAGCCGGGATGATCGGGCGACAGGGTCCGAAGGCCGACCGGCGTGAGGAGTTTTTTCCGGATGATCGCGAGAATTTTATGCCCGCAAGACCGATCGTCCAGAATCGGATGAGTGAGAGACAACGCGAAAAGTTGATTGGGACGAAGATCGGCCACGGGAATTTCGTCCGGCGTCAGGCAGTCGTACAGATATCCGCCTGCGTCGAACCAGTATTTCTTTTGAAAAATCGCCCGGCACCGATCGGCAATCCGGTCCGCTTCACCCGCCAGGGGATTTTTCAGCCGAAACCGGCGGGTCAACTCCGAAAAAATTTTCAGCGCGTTGAACCACATCGCCTGAATTTCCACCGGGTAGCCGTGCCGCGGTGTCACGACCCAGTCTCCGACTTTCGCGTCCATCCACGTCAGTTGTGTGCCCCGCTCGCCGGAAAACAGCAACCCCGTTTTCGGATCGGCGTGGATGTTGAACCGCGTTCCGCGAATGTGATGCCGCAGGATCGATTCGAAATGCGGAACCAGGACGCGCCGGACGAACGCGGCCCTGCCGCTGTACATGAGAAATTTCCAGCCGGCTTCGAAAAACAAAAGCGATGCGTCGACCGTGTTGAAATGCGGCTCGGCGTCCGCCTCGGGATAGTGGTTCGGAATCATTCCTTGGGATTCTGCGCCCGCAAAGGCCGCCAGAATTTCCTGTGCGGCCTGAAATTCTCCCCGCACCAGCGCCAGTCCCTCCAGAGAAATCATCGTGTCCCGGCCCCAGTCAGTGAACCACGGATATCCGGCGACGATGGTCCGTAATTTTTGCCGACGTTTGACCGATCCGGCCGTCCGCGTGACCAGAAATGCGTCGGCGGCCTGCGCGAGAGGAAGTGGACACGGTCGGTCTTCCCGGACAAATTTCCTCCGTCGTGTCTCCTCGGCTCTTTGCCACGCATCGACCGACGGCTTGATCGCCGGCCGATCCGACAAAATGAGATCAAGCGTATCCCCGCCGGCCAGATCCGCGGCGATCCGCCCGGGCGAATCGAACCAGTCGCGATCCTCCATGCCCTGGCGCGTTTCCCACGGATAATGGATCGGACCGATCCGCCGGCGGTCCTCGACATATCTTCCCGCTGAATGAAATAAAAACGCGTCAACCCCGCCGCGCGAAAAAATGATCTCCCGCGCATTCGCCCGCCGCGCTGCAACCGTCAGACCCTCGCGCCTCGATTCGCCGTCAATGTCGTTGTGATCGCGGATCGCGGGAAGAGGCCGGATGGACAGCGCGAGATGCGCCGCGCCGCGCGCGAGACGAAATCGGATCACGGTCATGTTGTGTCCATGACGCATGAACACGGTTCGGACGAGCCGATCGGTTTTGCGCGGACCCGTTTTGTATGTCCAGGTCGGGAAGGGATTGCGGGAAAAATCGAGAATCAGTCCTCCATCGACCCGGCCGGGCGCGGGGTCGAGATCCGTTGCTTTTTCGCCAAGTACCGAAACCGCATGCAATCCGCCGAACAGCATCCGCCGATCGACCGGCGGTTTCAACGCCGCGATTAACAAACCGTGATATCGCCGCGTCGGATATCCCGCCGCCGTCCCAAACGCGTACCCGCCGAGTCCGTTGGTTTCAATCCATTCAATCCGCTCCGCCGGTTTCATGTAATTTGAATTTTACCGCATTCTGTCTGTGTCAGTTCGTGTCCCTGCCCGTCCGGCAGGCGGGTGTGGATGTCTGTCAGTGGAAACCCAAAGCCACAGACAGGCGCAGACAGACACACACTATTTTCATCGGGGACGGTGGAAGTCTGTGTGTGCAGGTGGGAGTCTGTCAGTGGCAAATGTTTTACTTCAAATGCCTCATGACCTTCGTCGTCATATACCACGCCAGCCGCCCCTTGCCCTGGCCGCTCTTGCCGTCAAAATCGATCGCCATCGCCGCGCCCTTCTTGAACGGCACGGGCCGTGCCGTGCCGAGAAAAAAGGATGCAAGATGTCCCATGTCCGGCTCGTGTCCCACCATCATCACCGCCTTGTAGTCGGACTCCTGAAGCGTTACGAGCGCGTCAGTCGGTGGATAGCCGCCGGCCAGGCAGTCGAGGAGTTTTGGTTTGGCGAGCTGAAGTTCCTTGACAAGAATGTCTGCGGTCTGTCGGGCGCGGGTGAGCGGACTGGTGAACACCGCATCGACTTCAAGTCCCATGCGGGCCAGTCCCTTCGCCGCCTCCGTCATCCGTTCGATGCCTTCGTCCGTCAGCGGCCGGGACTCGTCCGACTTGTCCCAGTCCTCCCGCTCCATCGCCACGGCGTGCCGCACCAGATAAATGATCATGTCTTACAGGACCTCGTATATCTGCACCGGCTCGGCCACGTTTTTTACGCGGATTGGGTCGAGCTTCCGCGTCTGAAAAACATCCTTGATTTCCTGATACGTCGATTCGGAGATCAGGATCTGGTTGGCCGCCGCGTTGGAGCAGAGCCGTGCGGCGAGATTGCAGGCGGCGCCGATGACGGTGTAGTTGCGGCGGTTCTCCGATCCCATGTTGCCGGCGACGACCCGGCCGGTGTTGATGCCCATGCCGACCTTGATTTCGAATTCACCGCGCCGTGTCCGCGTCTCGTTCAGCGATTTCAGCGCCTCCCGTTTTTTGACCGCCGCGCGCACGGCGCGCACCGCGTCGTCCGGACGGTCGACAGGCGCGCCGAAGAGCGCCATGATTTCGTCCCCCACGTATTTGTCCACGACGCCGCCCTCGGCCTCGATGCAGGCCGACATCCGCGTCATGTATTCGTTCAGCATGTCGATCACCTGGTGAGGCGTCATTTTTTCCGACATCGCCGTAAATCCACGGAGGTCCGAAAACAGCATGGTGACCTTGCGCTCCTCGCCGCCAAGGACCCCGCTTTTCAACATCGCCTCCGCGATTTCCTTGCCCAGCCCCATGTGCAGAACCGACTGCATTTTTTCCTTCTCCTCAAGGTCCGCGATCATTTCGTTGAATGAAGCAGCCAGATCGGTCAACTCGTCCCGGGCATACTGCTTGACTTGAACCCGATGCTTGAAATCGTTCCGCTCGACCGCTTTCGTGCCCTCGACCAGCGCTCCGATCGGCCGCGCCTGACTGCGCGCAACCAGAAATGACACGATCACGCTGATGATGAGCCCGAATCCCGCCGCCCGTGCCAGTCCGTGCTTGATCGGCTCGAGACTCTCGTACAGCACAGCGTCTTTTGAACTCAAAAACAGCATGCCGACGCCGGGTTCGCCCGGAAGACTCGCGTAGCCGCACCGGAAGATTTCGCCGCGAAGATTGATGTCCTCGTAATGCTCTTCCGTGAGCGCGGCAGGCCGGATCGACCCCGAGAGCATCTCGCGGTCGCGCGTCACCAGAGTCGCCGCGCGGATTTCGGTTGCGTGAGTAAAAATGACTTCCATTCCAGAAATTTTTCGGATGTCTTCCGCAAGG
>JAHFCY010000050.1:0-2864 GCA_023249255.1 Candidatus Lindowiibacteriota bacterium
GAACCGGATCTGCTTGACGAACTCGTATGTCTTGCGGCCGTAGAGAAACTGCCGGTTCTTCTCGTCGTCGTACTCCTGGCTGTTGACCTCGGAATACGTCGAGACCGTCTCGTGGCTGACCACTGGATGGCGCTTGTCCTGATTCATGAGGGCCGCACCGTACCAAACCCCGCCGGAGGCGTCAACGTTTGGCCGCCGCGAATCGGAGGAGTTCGGTCAATCCGTACGCGGCCATGACGTCCAAAAGCGGCACGACGCAGATGTAATACCGCGGGATCGGCATGAAAGGGAAAACAAAAATCGCCAGATACAGAACCGTCCCCCAGATAAATCTGAGCGCCCCGTTCGCCCGCGACAACGCAAATCCGGTTCCGATCAGAAACAACATCAACTGCGCGAGATGGAACACCTCAACCGGCCATCGGATCAGAGGTTTTGATTTCAGCATGCCCATCGAACCCGGAATTTCCGTCCAGAACCACAAGTTCGCCTTGACGAACCGCCACGAAACCGTGACCGGATCGTCTTTGAACGCCTGAAAAGTTGCGCGAAGGAGAGCCGATTCGACGTCGCGCTGATTCATCGTCGCGGCATTCGTGCCGTAAAATTTCCGGCCTGTCTCCTCGACGAGTTTCGAAAAGTCCGGCTCGGCCGGGTCCGGCAGCCAGGGGAAATCGTAATGGGCCGTGTAATAGAGGAGAACTCCGGTGAGATGCCGCCGGAAGACGAAATTGCCGTCCGAAATCAGCATGTTTCGAACCAGCCAGACGCCGGAAAACAGAAACGCGATCGCCACCGTCGACAGCGCCACCCGCCGAATTTCACTTCGCCGGTCCATGAGCCAAAGCCAGATTGACCAGAGGCCGAACACCGGAAACGACAGGGATGCGAGACCCAAAAAAAATCCTTTAACGGCGTGCGAAATCCTGCCGGCCATATCCAGCGCCGCGATCGCGGTGAAGATCACCGCCATCACGTAAAGTTCCCGCAGAACGAGCAGGCACGGTCCGATGGCGACGGGATCGACCGCGTAGATCAGGGCCGAAGTCAGCGCCGTTTGGCGATCCGTGCGGCGTTCGACGTAAGAAAACAGCGCGGGCGCCAGAAGCGCGCCGAGGATCGATTGAATGATGAGGATGCTGCGGCCGACCGACGCGCCGAGGACCATCCAGAACGCGAGAAAAAACGTATAGCCCGGTTCGGCGATGTATTGGTTGGTCCAGATGTGGTGGTGGAAAAACCAGAAGCCGTGTCCGTCGGCGATGGCCGTCGCGGGATCGACGTAGACGGAACTATCGAGGCTGACGCCGGTTCCACCCAGCGCCAGAATCGCGCCCAGTCTCAGAACCAGCGCAAGAACAAAAACAAATACAGGCATGGCGGCGGACGGTACTATCGTCGACCGAGCGGAGTCAACGAATCCTATCCGCGGATTTCCCCCGTATGGCTTTAGCACGCGCCGTGAAATATTCGGCCTCGAGCGGTCGATTCATGTTTTTGTAAAGTATCGAAATGTTTTCCAGAATATTGACGAGTTCCGGGCTGTCCGGACCGAATGTCTTTTTCTCTATTTCCAGCGCGCGCTGGAACAGCGGTTCGGCTTCTTTGAGACGGCCCAGTTTCATATACAATACAGCCAGATTTTCCAGACTCTCGGCAACGTCCGGATGACCCGGCCCCAGCGCCTTCTCGCGGATCGCCAGCGCGCGCTTGAATACCGTCTCGGCTTCTGAAAAATTCCCGCGTGTGTAGTAACTCGCCGCCAATTTGTTGAGCCGGTTCGCCACTTCCGGATGATCCGGCCCGATCGATTTTTCCATGATCGAGAGCCACTGTTTCAGATAAGGTTCCGCTTCGACGAAGCGTCTCTGGACACCGTAGATATCAATCAAATTGCTCATACTTGAAGCGATCAGGGAGGAATCCATATTTTTCACCTTCCCGGCAATCGATAATATTCGCTTGGATAACTCTTCCGCCTTCGGATATTGTTTTTCGGAGATATATACCGCCGCCAGATCCGCCAGGCTGAGGGCCACCTCAGGATGGTCCGGTCCGAATGCCTTTTCCCTGATTGACAAAGACCGCTGATACAACGCTCCGGCTTCCGAAAATTTATTCTGCATACGATAGAGGCCCGCCAAATCGTTGAGTCCTGGCGCTACGACGGGGTGATCCGGTCCGAATGTCTTTTCCCGGAGCGCCAACGATTGTTTGAATATTTCTTCGGCTTCCGAAAACCGGCTCACCGATCGGTAGAGCAACCCAAGATGGCTCAAACTCTCCGCGACTTTCAGATGGCCGGGCCCCAGCGCCGCCTTGCGAATCTCAAGCGCATTGCGGGTATATTTTTCGGCGTCCGAATAATTGTTGCGGGCGATTTCGATCAGCCCCATCAAATCCAACGCGTCCGCGTAACTGCTGTCCTGCCGGAGCACCGCCAAACATAATTCTGCGGCTGAAGTATAGTCGTCTTTTTTGTACCGATCCCGGGCGCGTCCCGTTGCTTCGTGTATTTCGAGTTTTCGAACTCCCGTATCGGCGTATCCGGCCGGCCCATCATTTTGTTTTTTTCTCCGCGGAGGCAATGACATCGCCAGATCCGTAACTGTCCAGGTATCCGTCGAGATGGAAAGCGTTTGATCGATGCGATAGGCGTGGCCTTTGGCGATGATTTGCAATCCCCGCTGAACGTTGCCGGGTGGATAGACGTCGTCATCGAACGTAAATGTTTTTTCGAACGGGACTCCTGTGTCAAACGTCACGGTGATGATGTGTTCTCCGTTTTTCCGGTGCCGGATCACGGCGCGACGCAGCGTGGTGATCGGATTCGCCGGAAGCCATTCGTTTTTCAATTCCCGCGC
>JAHFCY010000050.1:2874-15954 GCA_023249255.1 Candidatus Lindowiibacteriota bacterium
CGCGCCCAGCCTGTGTCATTTCGGTAAAACTTCATCTCGTCCGTCCCGTCTCCGTGCCGGATGAACCGGACAATGTATCCGGTTCGATTGTTCGGCAACGCGCCGGCCGGCAGGGTCGGCAGGGAAAATCCGTATCCGGGTCCGATCGCGTAACTGATAAAGAGCGAATTCGACATCTCCGTCCCGCCGCCGCAGAACCGAAGGTCGATGTCCCGCTCGTCCGGTTCGGACACGGCGGAGGGCAATTTGCATTCGATTCCGCCCGGCGCTCCGTTTTGCGCTGACGGGTAGGACAGAATAATCAGCCCGCCGGCGTTCGTGCAGACTGTATCGTGGATTTCGAATAATTCAGATTTATTTATAATCAGCGTGTCAAACGTTTCCCTGAAAATCATATCGGCCGAAACCTCAAGCGGCCAAATCATGGCCAACCCCAGAATCAGATATCGGGCCGGGCAAATCTTCGCGGACTTCAAGACTAAGGCGGCCGCGTCCGTCAGGCCGTCAGGAGAAATTGCACAAAGACCGGATAAGCGCGGCCGACTTCGACGGGCGCAAGAGACAGGCGCCGGCCGCCCCAATCAACGAGGCCGCCGCACCAGTGAGGGGCAAGGTCGGTGAGGCAGGCGACAGACGATCCGTGTTTGACGACGAGCGGGATGCGCTCGAGAAAACGAACGGTGTTGCCGTCGCTTGCGATCGGATTCATCCAGACGAGGACCTGCGCGCCGGGTTTGGGCGGCGCGTTGTTGTATCCGCAGATGACGGGCGGCGGTTCCCGCAATAATTCGGCCGCGTCCGGATGGGATTTCAAAGAGGAATCAATCGAGACGATCAATCCCTGGGGAACATTTCGGCGGTCATCTTCGCCGGACAGCGTGACCGGCAGGAGGGATTCGAGCGGGTGGCCGGCGTAACTTTTTCCGCGCGCACTGAAACTGTCCCATCCCCCGATCATGAGAAATCGGGTTCCGTCGCGAATCTGCCGGCTGATCGCGTCGGCGCCGGCCGCGTCAATTTTCGCCGAAGGAAAATCGCTGATGATGATTGCGTCGAATCTCTCGCGGATCGGAGGCAGAGACTGGGACGCGTCGATGTGGATGACGGTGTGATTCAGGTGAAGGAGGGACTGTCTGAGATATTCGGCCGAGCCTCCCGCGCGTTCGCCCAAAAAAAGAATGTTCAAATTTATTTGGTGACGAGGAGGGAGCCGACGACGAGGGCGTCCATGCCGGACCGCGAAAACGTCCGGAAGGAATCCTCGGGAGAACAGACGATGGGCTCGCCTTTGAGGTTGAACGACGTGTTGAGAATGGCTGAGACGCCGGATGCCTGGCCGAACCGCCGGATCAGGTCGTAGTAGCGGGGATTGTGTTCGGAATAGACGCACTGCAGACGCCCGGAACCGTCGACGTGGGTGATGGCGGGGAGTTTGTCGCGCGCGGCCTCCTTCACGGGCACGACGTAGAGCATGAACCGCCCCGGATAATGGGCTGCGGGATTGGGCAGATCGAAATAATCGGCGGCTCGGTCGACGAGGACGCTAGGAGCGAAAGGCCGGAAGGGTTCGCGGAATTTGATTTTTCGGTTGACGACGTCTTTCATTTCAGATTTGCCGGCGTCGGCGATGATGGACCGGTTGCCAAGCGCCCGCGGTCCCCATTCGCATTTGCCCTGATACCAGCCGATGACCTGGCCTTTGGTTATGCGGTCGACAAGTTGATCCAGAAGCGCGCTGTCCTTCCCGGAAAAATCCTGATACAGGATGCCCTCTTTGTCGAAAAACGCCTTCGCCTCCCCGGCGGAATATTCCGGGCCGTGGTAGGCGTGTTCCATGACGTATTTATTTTTTCCGCCGAGGAGCGCGCGGTAGGCGTAGAGGGCGGCGCCGAGGCACCCGCCGGCGTCTCCGGCCGCGGGCTGGATGTAGACGTTGTTGAATCCGGCCTGAAAACGGATTTTGGCGTTGGCGACGGAATTCAGCGCGACGCCGCCAGCCATGCAGAGGTTGGGCAGGCCGGTTTTTTTTCGGAGAGACTTGGCGATCTTGATCAGGATTTCCTCGGTGACGGCCTGAATGGAAGCCGCAACGTCGGCGTAGTACGGCTCGAGCGTCTCTTCGGCTTTGGGATCGCGGGGCTGTCCGAAGAGGTCGACGAATTTCCGGCTGAAGCTGGTGTCCGGAGTGCGGTGATAGGCGAAGTAGTCCATGTCGAGGTGGAACGACCCGTCTTCTTCGATGCGGACGAGCTTGTGCACCTTGTCGACGTAGTTCGGCCGTCCGTAAGGCGCCATGCCCATGACTTTGTATTCGCCTTCGTTGACCTCGAATCCGAGAAACGCCGTGAAGGCGCTGTAGAGGAGGCCGATGGAATGGGGGAACCGGATTTCCTCCTCGAGTTTGATTTCATTACCGCGTGCGGACCCGACGGCCGTGCTGGTCCATTCGCCGACGCCGTCGACGGAGAGGATGGCGGATTCGTCGAAGGGGGAGCAGAAGTAGGCGGAGGCGGCGTGGGACATGTGGTGTTCGACGTAGAGGACCTGTCCGTCGTATCCGAGATTTTCGCGGATGATGGCTTCCATCCAGAGTTTGTCGCCAAGCCAGGCGGCCATCGATTTGGAAAAGAGCCGGGCGCTTCGGGGGAACGTGGCGATATTTGTTTTGATGATGCGTTCGAATTTCGTGAATGGTTTTTCGTAGAAAACGACGCAGTCGACATCTTTGATCGTGATCCCCGCGGTTTTGAGGCACCAGGAGCAGGCGCGCCGGGGAAAATTCTGGTCGTGTTTTTTGCGGGACAGGCGTTCCTCCTCGGTGGCGGCGACGAGGACGCCGTCTTTTAAGAGCGCCGCGCCTGCGTCATGGTAGAAGCAGGATACACCGAGGACGTACATGGCGGATCAGAAGGGGTTTGCGGCGGATTCCCGGGTTTCGGAAACGCGTTTTCGCGGGACGAAAAAGGAGCCGGGCCGGGCTTGGGCCGGTTTCATGCGGAGCGGGTCTGCGACGAGTCGGAAGATGATGGCGAGAGGCATGAGGAGGGTGAAATAAAAGATGAAAAGGAGGACCATGAGCAAAACCGAGGCAGCCTTCATCGAAATTGCAACCCATTTGTCCCACAGCGCCATCGGCGACCCTTCTCCTTTCGGAAACGAGGGTGAGATGTACCCCATTCAATTTACAAAGTCAATGGACAAGGCCGGCCCGCAGATGTAAAATACGCCTCGACATGAATGAGCAGCCCGGGTTCCGGGGGTTCCTGTGCAGGTTGAAAGACAAGATCAGCCGGCGATTTCGTATATTCGGAACCCTCCTCGATTTTCTGTGGAAACAGAAAATGTGGTGGTTTATTCCGATGGTGGTGGTTCTCGGAACGCTGGCGCTTCTGGCCGTTGGCGCGGGATTGTCCGGCATCGCGCCGACCATTTACGTTTTGTTTTGACAGTCTTGAAAAGGAACGGATGGGTGAGATAAGGTTGGGGAAGTGACGAATCGGCGGTTCCCATTCGCTTGACGCGGAGGGACGCCGGCAAAATCTCCCGCCATGAGCGGGAAAAAACGGGCGAGTCCACCATATCAATATGGAGAGGTCCGTTGACGGAGGTCAATCATGGTTGTCCGCATTGCGATGAAACAGCTCCTGGAGGCCGGGGCGCATTTTGGCCATCAAACCCGGCGCTGGAATCCCAAGATGGCGCCTTACATCTACACCAAACGCAAAAACATTCACATCATCGATCTTCAGCAAACCCTGCGGATTTTCCGCGAGGTTCTGCAGAAGGTGACCGATCTGGCCGCGACCGGGACGAAGTTTTTGTTTGTGGGGACGAAAAAACAGGCGGCGGAGGCGATTGAGCGCGAAGCCAAGCGTTGCGGGATGTACTATGTCAGCACGCGATGGCTGGGAGGGATGCTGACGAATTTTTCGACGATCTCGCGGAGCATCGACAAGCTGAAGCGGATGGAAAACATGGAGGCGGACGGCACCGTTGAACGCATGAGCAACAAGGAGGCGAAACGGTTTCGGAAGGAAATGGAACGTCTTCGGTCGCTCCTGCAGGGTATCCGCGACATGAAACATCTTCCGGACGTGCTCATGATCATCGATATGAAGCGTGAGCTGACGGCGGTGTTGGAGGCCCAGCGGTTAAAGATTCCGGTGGTGGGCATATTGGACACGAACTGCGATCCTGACTGGGCGACCTACGGCGTTCCGGGAAATGATGACGCGATCCGGGCGATTGCGCTTTATTTGAAGACGATCGCGGACGCGATCCTCGAGGGCGCCGCGATCTATCAGCAGAAGATAGCTGAAGCGGAAAAAGCGGCGGCCGATGCGTCAGCTGCGGCGATTGCGGCGAGCGCGACTCCGCCCCCGGTCGATCCAGCGGCGCCCACCGCTGTTGTCGCCCCGCCGGTGACCGCATCTGCGCCCGCGCCTGCAGCCGTTCCAGCGGCCGTTGCTGCGGTCCCGGCCGCATCGACAGCGTCGCCATTTTCGGCGGTGGCGGTTACAGAGGGCAAGGCATCATGACGGAAATCACAGCGGAACAGGTCAAGTCTCTGCGCGAACAGACCGGCGTGGGGATGATGGAGTGCAAGGCCGCGTTGAAGGAGTCGGGCGGCGACGCCGCCGGGGCGATCAAGATTTTGCGGGAGCGCGGGATGGCGTCGGCCGGCAAGCGTGCGGGCCGGTCGACGAAGGAGGGCGTGGTGCTGGCGTGCGTGAACGGATCCCGGGGGACAATCGTGGCGATTTCCTGCGAGACCGAACCGGTTGCCGGCACCGCCGAATTCAAGAATTTTGCCGGCCGTGTGCTTGAAGCGGTCGACCGGGACGGGCCTGCGGCCCTGGCCAACCATGAGGCGGACCGGGTCCAGCTTGTGGCGAAAATCGGGGAAAACATTCAGGTGAAATCGGTCGAGCGGTTTGAGACGAGCGCGGGACACGCGGTGGCCGAATATTTGCACCGACCGGCGAACAAGATCGGGGTGCTGGTGGAGTTTTCGGGCGGTCCGGGGATTGAAAAACGTCCGGCGGAATTTCAGCGGATCAGCGAGGAGATCGCGATGCAAATTGCGGCGACGAATCCGTTGTGCGTCGACAAGGACGGCGTGCCGGCGGACCGGGTGGCGGAGGAGAAATCGATTTTGGAGAAGCAGATCGATCCGGCGAAACCGCCGCAGATCAGGGAGAAGATTGTCGCGGGGAAGTTGAACTCATTTTACGAGCAGGTATGTCTTTTGGAACAGCCGTACATTCGCGAGCCCAAGAAAAAAATCCGGATGCTTCTGTCGGAATTGGCGGCGTCCTTGAAAGAGGACGTGAAGGTGCGGCGGTTTGTGAGGCTGGCGGTCGGGGAATAGGAAGAGGACGGTTGGACGGAAGGCTGAAGAAGACGGAAGAAGGATGAAGAATTGATGACGACCAAAACAGTCTTGTTAAAATTATCCGGGGAGTCGCTGTCAGGCCGCGGTGATTTCGGGATCGACATCGGAAATCTCGAGCACCTGGCGAAGGAGCTTGTGTACGCCCTGCGCATGGGAGGCCGGGGATTGAAGCTGGGGATTGTCGTCGGCGGCGGGAATTTTATCCGCGGATCGGAGTGGACGAAGAAATGGAAGACGCTCGCGGCGGCAACAGCCGATTACATGGGGATGGTCGCGACGGTCATCAACTCGCTGGCGCTGCAGGAAGCGCTGGAGCGTGCGGGCCGCCCGACCCGGGTGATGTCGGCGATACAGGTGCGGCAGGTGTGCGAGCCGTACATTCGCCGCCGGGCGCTTCGGCATCTGGAGAAGGGCCGGGTGGTGATTTTTGCGGGAGGGACGGGTAATCCATTTTTCACGACCGATACAGCGGCGGCGCTTCGGGCGGTTGAGATGGACGCGCATGTCCTGCTGAAGGCGACGAAAGTGGACGGCGTGTATGACCGGGATCCGGCGAAATTTCCGAAGGCGAAGCGATATACGCAGTTGACGTATCGTGAGGCGATTTCGAAGCATCTGGACATCATGGATCAGACCGCGTTCACGGTATGTCAGGAGCACCGTCTGCCGGTCCGGATTTTCAACCTGTTTCGTCCGAGAGCGCTCGCCGCCGCCTTGACCGGCAAACCGGTGGGAACTATCGTCACGGTGTGAGGGGAGAGACATGATTTCTGAATCGGTATTCGGGGAATCTCAGGTAAAAATGGAGAGGGTGGTGGAGGCATACGCGTCGGAGCTGGCGGGATTCCGCACGGGCCGGGCTTCGACCAGGCTTCTGGAGGACCTCGAAGTGGATGTGTACGGGTCGAAGATGCGCCTGAAGGAACTGGCGACGTTGAGTGTGCCGGAGCCGAGCCTGATCACGATTCAGCCGTGGGACAAGTCCGCGGTTCAGGCGATCGACAAGGCGATCCGGACGTCGGACATGAATCTGTCGCCGGTCGCGGAGGGAGGGATCTTGCGGGTGCCGATCCCGTCGCTGTCGGAGGAGCGGCGCAAGGAACTGTCGAAGGTGATTTCGAAGAAAGCGGAGGAAGCGCGCGTGTCGGCGCGAAACGTGCGGCATGATCTTTTGGCGAGGATTCAGGAAATGAAGAAGAAGGGCGAGGCGACGGAAGACGAGGAGCGGCGTGGCAAGGAGCGGGCGCAAAAGATGACGGACGGCGCGATCAAGAAGATCGACGAAGCGATGGCGAAAAAAACGGAAGAACTCCAAAGAATCTGACGATGGCGCTGAAACTGCACGAGTGGCCGGCGCAAGTGCAGGAGAAAATTCACGCGCTCGATTCAGGGCGGATGCCCAGGCACATCGCGTTTATCATGGACGGCAACGGCCGCTGGGCCCGTCAGAGGCACCGCCGGCGGCTCATGGGGCACCGGGAAGGGATCAAGACAGCCAAGCGGATCATCCGGTTCTGCCACGACATCGGCGGAATCGAATGCATCACCCTGTACGCGTTTTCGACGGAGAACTGGAAGCGGCCGAAGGTGGAAATTGCGGGCCTGATGCTTCTGCTCAAGTATTTCCTGCGCAGGGAAACGGCCGAGATGGTGGAGAACGATATCCGCTTTCGGGTGATCGGCCGGACTGAAGAATTTCCGGCGTTCGTCCAGCGGGAAATCCACCGGACGATGGAAGCGACCGCGTCCTGCAGATCGTTCACGCTGAACGTCGCGTTGAATTACGGATCGCGCCGGGAAATTCTGGAGGCGGCCCTGGAGCTTCACCGGCGCATATCGTCGGGCGCGGTGCAGGAGGATCAGGTCGATCAGGCGTATTTCAGCAAACTTTTGTACACGGCGGATCTTCCGGAGCCGGACCTTCTGATTCGAACGAGCGGCGAGAACCGGATATCGAATTTCCTATTGTGGCAGCTGGCCTATGCGGAGTTTTACATCACGTCTGTTCTATGGCCCGACTTTGGCGCCTCGGAATTACTGGACGCGATATTGAATTTTCAGGCCCGCGAGAGGCGGTTTGGGGGATTGGGGAATCGAATGCAGGGGGAAAGTCAGGAATAGGAAACCCATCCAAAAGTTCATCATGAAGGGCGCGGAAAACCGGTGAGGGAACGGTTGCTCGTGTTTGTGGCGGCGATTGGGGCTGGCGTGGGAGCAGTCTATGCCGACGGATGGGCGTTTTTGGCGCTGGTGTGCGCGGCGTGGCTGTGGATGGCGGCTGAAGTGTCGATCGCGGCGAGCCGGGCGCTCGGTCTGCCGCCGCGCCGGTACTTGTGGCTCGACGTGTTTTTTCTCGTGGGCGCGGTCAGCATGCTTCGGATTTTCTTCGAGTCCGCCGCGGCCGCGCCGGGGCTCGGGATATTCGTGGTGGGATGGTTTTCGGCGTCGATGATTTTTTTTCCGGGAACGCGCGCGGGCGTGACGCGGTGGTTGTTTTCAAGTGTGATCCAGCCGTACATGGCGGTGGGAGTCGGGAGTTTCATGGCGTTGCGCGAATCGGGACGATTCTGGCCGATGGTGGGAATCGTCGCGGTCGTGGCGGCGGATACGGGCGCATATCTGATCGGGCGAAAATTCGGCCGTCGTCAGCTGGCGCCGGCGGTCAGTCCGGCCAAGACGCTGGAGGGCGCGATTGGGGGATTTGTGCTGACGGTGGTCGCAGTCTCGGGGATGCTGGTGCGGCGGGGTGAGGGCATGTCGTTTTCGGCGGGGGTGGGCGCGGCGCTGGGATTGGCGGCGATATTCGGCGATTTATTCGAATCATTTTTGAAAAGGGGATTGGGGATCAAAGATTTCGGCGCAAGTTTGCCCGGCCACGGCGGGATTTTCGACCGGCTGGACAGCCTTCTGGCTGTATCGATAACATTGGTGGTGGTTCTGCTTGTTCAGTCTGCAATCCATCCGTCGGCACAGTCCCATCTTGTGTTCTAATCCATCCGCGAATCCATGCTGATCTACTTCCAGGTCATCGACCGGACGATCCGGACGTTTTTGAATGAGATCATCCCGAGGCTTCCGCTGGCTTCGGGCGCCGGGGAGACGCCGCCGGGGCTGACGGACGCGCTGATTTTTTACGATCCGCTGGTGAGCCCGACGCGTCCGGGAACGATCCTGCCGGCAAATCTGGTGGCGCTTGTGGAATCGGGGCAGAAGGCGGAAGCGGAGAAGGTTTTGATTGATCTCATCCGGGATGCCGCGGCGGCCAAGACCGTCGAGCAGGACGGCGAGCTCGAGATGTTGATGATCGAGGAGGAGGAAAACCGGACACGGCTCAAGCACATTGAACAGCGCCAGGCGCATCTCAAAGAGGTGGCGGACCAGATGGCGACGGCCGTGCTGGCGTTGCGGGATTGGTGCGCCTCGCCGTCTGTCGAATCGGCCGCGGATCGGATGGCCTCGGAGGAGGTTCCAGTTACGGAAGCGCCGCCGGCCGGTGTCGCGCCTCCGGGCGAATCGACGTTTTACGCGCAACTTTCATCGCGGGTGCGGTCGGTCATGGACCGGACGAACGGAATCCTGTCGGCATCCGAATTTGACGAGGGATTTCATCTGGCGCTGGACATTGGATTGTCGCCGTCCGCTTCGCCTGCGGACACGAAAAAAATCCTGACGGAAATGAAGGCCGATGGAATCCTCCAGACGCGCCGGGTGCTGTACGTCAGCGACTATCTCGGTTTGAAATTTTCGGAAATTTATCAGTTGAGACAGATCGTGGAGCTGGAGGATGCGCTGGCGTCCATCCGGAAGGAGTGGGAAGACGTCAACAGCCGCATGTCGCGGCTTCAGAAAAAACAGATGGACGTTTTGCACGCGTCGAAGGTGGATATGGCCGTGGAGCTGGACCGGCTCGTGCTGGCGCAGTACCGGTATTTCGTTCTGGAAACGAAACGCCGCCGGCTGGCGCTGACCGTGGACGAAAAAAAACAATACGGAATCCTGTCGGACGAGATTGAGAACGTCGAGCGGAGAATCGATACCGAACTGTATCTGCGATTTCACAGCTCGTCGGATTTCCTGTCGACGTTCAGGCGTCTTCGGCAGGCGACGCTTCAGAGCCTGCATGAGTTGATCGACATCGAGGAGAACGAGCGCGAGAAAAAAGGGATTCTGGACAAATTGTCGGAACCCTACCGACAGTCGAGCCCGAAGGAGCGCATGGCGAAAATGGACGAACAGATTCAGCGGCTGACCCAGTTCGCGAAGTTGTTGATGAGCCGCGGCCGGCAGAGGCCGTTTGCCCCGGTTCAGCCGCCGCCGTGGCCGGTAACGCCAAAGGCGGCGCTGGCGATGGTGGAACAGATTCACAGCCTGGATCAAACTCTGTTTCCGGAGAAATTTTTGCGTCGACGGGGCGGACCGCCGGCGATTTTGTTGTTTCCGTGTTTTGGGTCGGGGCTGTACGACTGGCGGGATGGGATGCTGGTCATCTCGCTGTATCCGGACAATCTTCAGACCGCCGTCCTCGCGGCGATCGCTGAGTTTCGGATCGACGCGGACGAGTCGAAGGAATTGTTCAACAGTTACAGCGCGGACATCAAGCGGAACCGCAATCTCGGATTTGTGCGGTTAAAAGAGGCGTTTGTGTCCGACTACGTCACGTGGCTCGGGAAGGAAGCGGCGGGATATCGGGTGATGGAGAAGGATGTGCGCGCGTGGTTTGAGCGCAAGATCCCGCTGACGAAATCGGAGCGCAAGGGAAGATGACCCGTCGCAGGATTCGAAAGCCGTATCGGGCGGCGCTGATCGGATGCGGACGCGTGGGATTCATGCTGGAGCGTGACGCGCTCCGGCCCAGGCCCTGCACGCACGCCGGCGGCGTAACGGCGCATCCCGATTTCGAACTGGCGGCCGGATGCGATATTCAGCCTGAGCGTATCGAGGATTTCGGGCGGACATACGGAATATCGGGCGGACATTTGTACCGGGATGCAGAAGAGTTGATTGACCGGGAATCGCCGGACCTCTTGTGCATCGCGACGTGGACGCAGTCGCATGACGAGATCGTGCGCAAGGCCTGCCGGGCCGGGATCCCGGCGGTGATTTGCGAAAAGCCCATGGCCGTGACGTACGCGCGCGCGAAATCGATGGTGGCGGCGGCAAGGCGGTCCGGGACGATGCTGATCATCAATCACAGCCGGCGCTGGTCGCCGGAATACCGGACGATCCGGCGCGCGGTTCGGGAGAAGCGGTATGGCGAATTGCGGCACATTCAGGGATGCGTACTGACGTCATTTGGCCGCAGGCCCCTCGAGTCTGATGATTCGAAACGGGATCGATTGAAAAAACAGATTCGGGAACCGAACTGGCATGCAGAGCTGGCAAAATCGGGCGGGGGGCCGCTCCTGCACGACGGCACGCATCTCATCGACATCGTTCTCTACATCACGGGTCTTCAGCCGGCCTGGGTGGAGGGCCGGATCGAGCGGTCGAGGGCGGCGCCGATTGAGCGGCGGGCCGTGGGGCGGATGAGTTTCAGGGGAACCCCCGATCTGGAATTTCATTTTGAGGCCGGCGGCGCTCGACAGTATTTTCATTTTGAAGTTGAATTGTGGTTTGACGCAGGCCGGATCACGGTCGGAAACGGGATCCGGAATGCCGAGACGAGCGTGAACAGCCGCCGGTACAGCGGGTTTGAGGACCTGTCGGTGGACGGAGAATTTGAATGGGATCGCGCCATTGGGACGGCCGAGCGGGTGGAGATGGAGGAGCTGTCGCAGTGGTTTTCGGGCGGGCCGGCGCCTGCGAACACGGCTGTGGAGAGTCTGGATTCGCAAGCCGCCATTTTTGCGACGTACGAATCCGCCGTGCGGGACCGCCGGATTCATTTTCCGTATCGGCCGGCGTTGGCGCATCCGTTGATGGTGAGAAGCGATCACGAAAGGCGGGAAAAATAAATGTACCTTGACAGGCTGGATCCGTATTCCGATTTTACCGCGCTGGACGTCGAGACGACGGGCCGGGCGACGTGGCAGGATGTGGTGGTGGAGATCGGGGCCATCCGGTATGTGAATGGAGTTGAAGTGGAGCGTTGTGTTACTCTGGTCAAAGCGGGAACAAGCATGCTACCGTGGATCACGAGGTTGACGGGCATTACGGACGGCATGGTGTCGTCGGCGCCGCCGCCATCGGTTGTGGCGGGCCGGCTGGTCCGGTTTTTAGGCTGGCGGCCTCTGGTCGTTCACAACGCAAGTTTCGATGTTCCGATTCTGGAGCGTTTTTTATCGCGTCATGCGCCGGGGAGAAGTGAATCGCCGGGCCGGGGCTGGATCGCGCCGCCGGTGTTTTGCACGCTGCGCCTGTCACGCCGCCTGCTTGCCCGTCTTCCGTCGCGCAGTCTTCCGGCGCTGGCCGAGTATTTTGATTTCACGCCGAGATACGTGACGGGCGCTCAGTTTCACCGTGCGGGTACGGATGCGGAGGCGGCTGCACACGTCTTTTTTTGTCTCTCGGCGATGCAGACATCGCCGGATGCATGGGCGCCCCGCCGCCGCCCGCGTCCGCGCCGGGTGCGTTCGATAACAGGAGGTCGGTGATGATAGACAGGGAACTTCTGGACATTCTCGCGTGTCCGGTCTGCAAAGGAAACATCCGGCATGACGCGCCGGAGGACAAGCTGACCTGCGTGTCGTGCGGCCGGCGGTATCCGATTCGCGAGAATATCCCGATCATGCTGGAGGAGGAAGCGGAAACTCCGGGAAATTCAGGAAGGTGAAGCCATGGCCGAACCCGATGCCGGCGTAGACCCGTTCAACATAGATGATCTCGATCAGATCAAGAAAGATATCGACGGAATTGAGGAACAGCTAACCGGAACAAAAACGTCGACTGCCGGCGTGGTCACGGAAGGCCCGGCGGCCGCCGTCGAGCAGGTCTTCACAGAATTTTTCAGATACGGCGTCCAGACCCTGCGTCAAAAACTTCAATTTTTCGACATTCCTTTTTCCGAATTCCGAAAATCAATGACGGTGTTTCCCGGCCAGCTGATTCTGGCGCCGACCCAGCGGGTGAAGGCCGTGACCGTGAAGAGTTTCGTCGGCCGGCATCTCATTCTGGACGAGGAAGGTTTTCGGGTGCTGGTGAAAATTTCAGGGTTTCTGCGGTGGGTCAACAACCGGGTGACCGTGGACGCCGTGAAGGAGATCCCGCGCAGTGTTGACGGGCTGACCGGCGCGATCGAATTCGACGGCACGGTCATCATCACGGGCAACGTCGGCCGAGGCGGAAAAATCAAGGCGACGGGCGATGTGTACGTCCTGGGCGACGTGGATGGCGGCACCATACAGTCCGGCGGGTCGATTTTCGTCTACAACGGGGTCCTGCGCCGCTCCACGCTCTTCGCCGAAGGATCGATCTTCTGTTATTTCCTCGAACGCGCGGAGGTGACGACGAAGCGGGACCTCTGGGTGAAATTAGTGGTGACGCATTCATGCGTGCAGTGCAATGGCAAGATGGTGATATTCGATCCAAAGCAGCAGGGATTTTTGAGCGGGTCCGCGACGGTCGGCCGGGAACTGAATGCCGCGCAGATCGGGATCGAGGGACAGCGTGTGGACATCACGGTCAAGTCCGAGCTGTATCAGGAGCGAGTTCAGGATTTCAAAACATGGCTCACGGAACTTCTGGAA
>JAHFCY010000198.1 GCA_023249255.1 Candidatus Lindowiibacteriota bacterium
GCTGCCGGCTGCCGTCCGCTCCACGCCTGCGGGCGCGATCATGATCGTCACCGGATCGTTCCACACGGTTCGGAAAGCGCTGGAGGAGCGGGAATGAATCTGAAACGATGGAGGGTGTGCGCTCTGGCGATCACCGTGGGATTGACTGTCCTCCCGCGATTTGACCGGGTCAGCCACGCCGAGACCTGGGTTCAGGCCATCGAAAACAAAAATTATGAAGGTGCTGAACGCGATCTTCGCGGGAAGCTTGCCGGTCTGACCGGCGAAGAGCGAAACGCGTGCCTGTTTGCGCTTGGATTCGTGCTGGCCAAACAGGGGAGGCCGGCCGAATCCCGCGCCGAGATTGCTGCCATTGATCCAAAATCTCCATGGGCGGAGGACGGACGGTTTGTCCTGGATGTGTACGCCCGCCCCCGTCCCCCGCATCTTCGATCGGCAGGAGCCGGAGGAGGCCCGCCGGTGGTCATCATGATTCGTGAGGGGCCGCAGATGGCGGCCAGTCAGGATCGGTTCTCCTGCGCGAGCGGGAAGATTCATCGAAACGGCCGTCCGGTGGAATCGCCGTACGAACTTCCCGCCTCCTCCGTGATCGACGGCCGCTCCTATCGGGGCAGACTTGAGATTGTTCTGGAACGCGGCCGGCTGGTTTTGCTGAATACCGTTCCTGTTGAGGAATATCTCTACGGTGTTTTGAAAAATGAAATCGGCCCGGACTGGCCGCCGGAGGCGCTCAAAGCGCAGGCGATTGCGTCCCGGACGTTCGTCTTGCGAAGGCTCGATCTGGCCAAATCATCGGGGAACGGGCCGCCCCGTCTTGCGTCGGACGTATCGATTCAGGTTTATCGCGGCCGACCGGCGGAGGATCCGCGGGTCATGGCCGTGGTTGACGCCACGCGCGGCGAGGTGTTGACGTACAGGTCGGAGTTGATCGAGGCGGTGTTTCATTCCGAGTCGGGCGGCGTGACCGAATCGTCCGCCGAACTGTGGGGCCGGGCCTATCCTTATCTCATTTCCAAGCCTGACGCCTACGGCGGGACGTCGCCGAAAAACAAGTGGGAGGCCGAATTTACGGAGCACGACATACTCCATGCGCTCGATAGGTCCTCCCGCGCGAAAATCGGGCGCGTCCGGTCCGTCGAAATCTCGGATAAAACATCGAGCGGCCGAGCGAAATCGATCCGCATTGCCGGCACCCGCGGCAGTATCAATATTCCAGCCGGAAAATACAGGCTGTCGCTGGGTCCGGACCGCCTCCGATCGCTTCTGTGGACCGATTTCGAATATGTCCGCGGCCGCCTGCGTGTCAGCGGGCTTGGATGGGGGCATGGCGTGGGGTTGTCGCAGTGGAGCGCGAAGGCCGCGGCGGAAAAAGGATTGAGCTGCGAACAGATTCTGCAATTGTATTTTCCGGGAACGAAGATCGAAACGAGATACTAGAAATCCGATGAAGCGAATTTTCGAATTCATGGCCGTCATCCTGACTGTTGCCCTGGCCGCGCTCGGCCTGACGTTCTGGAATATCAACCGCGACAGGACGCCTGTTTTTTTTGAAGTGGCCGGGGATATTGGGGAAGTCAAAACGATTTCGAGCCGGTCGAGCGATACGTCGGAAATCCGGGAAATCTCGATCCAAAACACGCGGGGGGAATTTCTCGTGGAGTGCTGGTACCGGCGGCCCAGGGTACTCTCACCGAATTACCGCGTGTTGCTGGTGTACAGCGGCGTGAAAACCAAAGACGCTGTCCTGGACCTGATCCCGGACCGCCCGGACGTGGTTTTGTGCGCGGTACAGTATCCGTATCAGCGCCCGCTCACATTTCTTGAATATGTGCGATGGCCGCGCGACGTCCGCCGGGCGGCGTACAGGACGGTGGCAGGCGGATTTCTGGCGACGACGTTTTTGATTGAACGTGAAAAATACGATCCGTCGCGCCTGACGTTGGTCGGCGCGAGCCTCGGATCCATCTTCGGCGGGATTCAGGGAGCGATCGATTCGAGGATTCCCCGCGTCCTGATCGTCCACGGCGGCGGAAATTTTCCCGTGATCGCCCGGGCTTCCCCCCGGCTTCGCGAGCGCGGCTGGCCGGTGAGAGTGTCGGCATGGATTGGCAATCAGATGTTCGGGTCGTTCGATCCGGTCCGGTATGTGGGTCGCATCGCGCCGCGGGAACTGGTTGTGATCGCGACGCGCAATGACCTCTATTTTCCGCCGCAATCGGCGCTGTCCCTGATGGATGCCGCGGGTGAGCCGAAAAAAATAATCTGGATGGAATCGCCGCATGTGCGGTCGGAGAAATCGGAGGTCGTCAACGAAATCATCCGGTCAATCAACACCTACCTGTTCCCGGACACAGCCCCCTCGCTGCTGCCGCGTCCTTAAAGCGCGTAGCGTTTGATTCCGTCGCGGATGAAGGAGATATTTTTCGAGTTGGAGGCCGCGGCCATCTGGAAATAGGCGCGGGCGCCGGCCATGTCGCCCATGCGGTAGGACAGGATGGCGACGGCATAGGGCTGTAGCGGGCTTGCCGGCTGGCTGCCCATACGCTGGATGAGAACCTGCCGCGTCTGGTCGAGGAGCGCCGGGGGCGCCTGATTTTTCTGGAGATTCTCCACAATGTTGATCAGATACATGAGATCGCCATCGGGATCGTTCGAGGGCGACAGGAGCGTGCTGAAAGCGAACTGCATGAGATTTACGTTTGACGGAACGTACCGCACGGACATTTTCATCGCGTATCGGACCTCGTCCAGCGGCCGGCCGACCCGCCTGACCACGTCGGTCCGGTAGACCCAGTATTCTCCGCTGAAATCATAAATCCCTTTCACCCACTCGTTGTACTCGGCATCGCGTTCCGCCTGGGACGTGGTCGGCCACGCGTAGTTGGACCGCCACAGGAGGCTCAAGGAAAAATAAGCATCCTCGACCGCCTGCCACAGCAGATACTGGTTGTGATACCGGCCACGGGCGGTGTCATTGAGGAGGTGCGAATAGAGCTGAAGAAGTTTTGTGTGATTTTCGAAATTGTTTTCCAGGATGGTGGCCCATTCGAATTCGAGGATCGACTGATAGAGATACTTACGCTCATTGGTATTCCCGAACATTTTGTAAAAGATCAGCCCGGTGTTCTGGTGCGTCTGGGCGTAATTGGGAGCGATGCGCAGAAGATTGTTGTAGGCGCTGAGGGCGGAGTCGGTACGGTTGTCGTTCAGATAGAGGTACGCGAGTTTGTAGTAGGCGGAGTGGCTGAAGGGATTGAGTCGCAGAGTCTCCTGTCCCTTCTCGGCGGCCCCCGGCCCGCTGCCTTCCTCCGTTCCTTTGAGAGTCCAGTCGCTGCGCAGGACCCGGTACTGGCCGTAGGTCATGAAGATGAACGCGGCGACGACGACGGGCGCCAGCGCCATGCTCCGCAGATCGTCAGTCGGCTCATAAATCTTGCGGCGGGTTTCTCGCTGGGCGGTTTTCCGGTCCTCCGGATCCTCAAATCCGAGACAATATCGCGCGGTCAATCCCATCAAAAACCAGAATGCGATCATGCTGGACGTCCAGCGAAGGTTGACGTTCATCGAATCGTGGACGACGGCTGCCAGGAATGACCCGGCCAGGCCGAAGAGCAGATATCGTTCCGAGATATCGTCGGTCACTTTTATTTTCCGGTAGCAGAGATAAAAGAACACGATCAGCATGGCCAGCCACGCCGAAAACCCGACGATTCCCTGTTCGCACAAAAATTGAAGTTCTTCGGAATGGACGTAGTCCGTGTTGTGGGACATGCCGATTCGATGATAGCGATCCGGCCGGAAATAGGGATACGTCACATGGGAGGCTCCCAGACCCTGCCCGAGAACCGGCCGGTCCCAGATCATCCGGCTGGCGGTCCACCACATGTATTTCCGGATGATGTTCGTGCCGCGATCGGTCTGAAAGATGGACACCACGGTGTCCCTCCGGTGCTTGGACATGAATTCCCAGGTGATGCCGCCCAGAAGGAACAATCCGGCGACGATCACAGCCAGAGATTTCTGCCAGCTGCCCATCCAGCGCCTCGTGCGCCCATGGTGCAATTCCCACCAGCCCAACCATACCACCGCCAGCGCCCCGAGTCCCACGTAGGCCCCGCGGGTTTCGCCCGTCCAGATGTTCCAGAATCCGGGGATGGCCAGGAGCAGATACAAAATCGCGTCGAACCAGTTTTTCGAACCGATGGCCATGAAGAGCGCGATCGGCGTCGTGTAGGTAAGGAATGACGCAAAAAAATCCTTGTTGCCGAACGTGGAGACGTTGACGATCCGCCCCCAGCTCATGAAATCGTATCCTTTGACCTGCATATAGCCGTAGACGGACGTGATGAACATCATGGCCAGAACCACATACAGCGCGATATTCCAGCGTGTGCGGGTCGTGACGAAGTTGACCACCAGATAAAAAAGAATGATCGACGCGCCGTAACGGGAGGCCCATTCGACGGCGTAGTACCAGAACATCCGCGGAGACGTGTAGGACGCCAGGATGCAGAGACAGAAAAAGACAAAGACGGCGAGGTTCATCGGCGTGGGCGCGAATTTGAATCCGTCCTTGCGGAACAGGTGCGCCAGCCACAGAAGAAGCAGCGCGTAGTTGATGACCTGATAGGAGACGTCCTTGGTGATGACGATATTGTTCAGCCTGGCCGTGAAATGCAGGCTGACATAAATCATTTCGAATAGAAGGCAGTTGTAGATGACCAGCGACAACATCCGGCGGTTCCGCGTCATGAGCAGCACAAGGACGAAAATGACCGTCGCCAGGATCAGGATGTCATAAGTGGGTTTGGCGAAGTAAGATTCCAGGATGCCCATCGTGCCAAAGCCGAACACAAGAAACAGCACGTACAGGCAAAACATGGTGAAATAATCCAACAGACTCATCATGTCAAAAGGCTCGCCCCCCGGTTCGGATTCATGATCGGGGGAGAAGGTACGCGAAAGACCTCCCCGCGGTCAAGACCCTTGCCCAAAAAGCCGGAACCCCTGCTCACAGGACGGCCCGGCCGCCGTCGACAAAGATGGTGGTTCCGGTCGTGTATCGGGCGGTGTCGGCCAGAAACAAAATCGCGTCCGCGACATCTTCCGCCGCCCCCTCCCGTTTCAAAAGTGTACGTCGAACGGCCCGCTCCCGATCGGCCCGGCTGAATCGTTTCGGCAGAAGAACCGGGCCCGGAGCGACACCGCAGACGCGGACGTGGGGAGCAAGTTCCATCGCGAGAATTTTTGTCAGCATGGCAACGCCGGATTTTGACATGAGATAGGCCGCGTATCCGGTGTAAGGCCGCCGGGTGGCGACATCCTCGATGTTGACGATGACGCCCGACTTTCGCTTTCGCATCCGCCGCGCGGTTTCCTGAGAAAGAAAAAACACTGACTTGAGGTTTGCCGCCAGGATGTCGTCAAACCGCCGTTCGGTGACGGATCCAAACGGCGTTGGATAAAACACGGACGCGGAATTGACAAGAAGATGAATTGCGCCAAGCCGGCGCTCGACACGATCGACGAGCATCCGGCATTCAGCCGGCCGCGAAAGATCGGCGCGGAATGAGTCGGCCCGCCCGCCCCGCGATGCAATAAACCGAACCGTTTTCCGGGCGTCCCGGGCGCTCGACCTGTAATGGATCGCCACGGCGTATCCGTTCGCCGCAAGCGTTTCGGCGATGCATTTTCCAACGCGCCGCGCCGCGCCCGTCACCAGGGCCGTTTTCGACGTGTTCCCCGACCGTTGCATGCGGCGAGCCTACATTATAGGTTATCGAAAGTCATGGAGGATCACGGTCGGCTCAAAGTGTTTGTCATTCACGGACGCGGCGCGACGCCCCGGTACCCGGACGCGCCGGAAGAAGGCGGCGACCTGGACACGGTCAGCTCCAACGTGTTTTACGGCGCGTGGGCCAACGCGATTGGGGCGCCGTACGAATTCGCGTTCGTCCAGTATCATGAGGGCCTCTTGAGAACGCTCGGCGATTACGAAAACGCCGATATTTACATTCCCGATCTGCCCATCGATACCGTTCCCGATCTCGAAGGCGACGTCCGGGAACTGTCGCGCCGGGGATGCCGGGTCGT
>JAHFCY010000199.1 GCA_023249255.1 Candidatus Lindowiibacteriota bacterium
TTGCCGACGACGATCCGTCGATCTCCAGACTGATGTGCCATCTTCTCGAAGCCAACGGATACGAAGTTCGTCTGGCGGAGGACGGCGAGGCGTGTATTGAGGAAACGAAGTCGTTTCATCCGGACCTCGTTCTGCTCGACGTCATGATGCGCAAAATGCACGGATTTGACGTCCTGAAAAAAATCAAAGCCGATCCGAAAACCAAACGCATCGGCGTCATCATCTGCACGTCCAAGGGATACAAAGCCGATCACGAGCAGGCCCGGACGCTCGGCGCGTTTGAAGTCATCATCAAACCATTTCAGAAAGATCGGTTTCTCGAAATCATTGCCGGATTTTTCACTCACGGCTCGGATGAGGGACAGGCATTCCGTCTCGAAGCCGAGACCGCCGGTAGCGGAGATATTTATCTGCCCCACATCTCCCCCGACGCCGATTACCTGCGCCTCTGGGGCACGCGCGGATCCACGCCGGTCTCCGGCCAGAAATACATCCGGCACGGCGGCAACACCTCCTGCATGCAGCTTCACAGCGGTGGAGAAATCATCATCATCGACGCCGGTACCGGCATCCGGGATCTGGGTGTGTGGCTCATGGGCCAGAAATTCCGCCGCCTGCATCTTCTCGTCACGCACACGCACTGGGACCACATCCAGGGATTCCCGTTTTTCACCCCGAGTTACGTGCCCGGATTCAACCTCGTCATTTACGGCTTGTCGGGATTCGGCAAGGATTTGAAATCGATTTTTCAGGGGCAACTCGATCGCGACTACTTCCCCGTTCAGATGGAGGACATGAAAGCCAACCTCGAATTCCGGCACCTCGATGACAAGCCCATCGAGATCGGCGATTTCAAAATCACGTGGGAGTTCACACACCATCCCGGCGCCACCGTCGGATTCAAAATTCAGCTCAAGGACAAAATCATCGGCTACGTCAGCGACAACGAATTTCTGCGCGGATACATCGGCCCGCCCCACGCGCTCACCATTGACAGCGACGAGATGGTGCCGTACCGCAAACTTGTGAAATTCATGACGGGCATGGACGTTCTCGTCGGCGAAGCCCAGTACACGAATGACGAGTATAAAAACAAAATCGGCTGGGGCCACTCCTCGCTCTCAAACGCCGGCCTTCTCATGTCCCTCGCCGGGATCAAAAAATGGATCCCCACCCATCACGATCCCCTCCACGATGACGAGTATCTTCAGAACAAACTCAATCTCACAAAGAAAATCCTGCATGACCTGAATCACCCCATGGAGGTCAGGCACGCATTCGACGGGCTGGTGGAGTATTTGTAAAGGCTAAACTGGGGCCTTTAAACCCCGGTTGCCTGTGTCGTGCGGTTTTAGGCTGGTTTGTTTTTCTTTCCAATGACAACGTCCGCCGTGCCGACAAGGGCGCCGGCGGTGATGAAGAGGCAGAGCCACCAGGACAACAGAATGCTGCGCAGGGCGAATACGGGGCCTTTCAGCCTCAAGTTCCACCAGAAAAGTTCCGCATAGCAGGCGATGAAGAGTCCGAACGTCAACGCGAAAATCCACGGCGAATAGGGGCATCCCATCGCGCTTGTCACGATCGGCGGAAATGCCAGCGCGCCGAAAACCGAACCGAATCCGTAATAACTCGTCACCGAGCCGAAATTCTCGAATTGTTTCCGTTTCCAGAAAATCGGCATCCAGAGACGGACGCGGTTGAAAAAGTTCCGGTTGTTTTTCCCGAATTTCTGGTAATGGTGCAGGACGTTGATCTGCGGATCGAAACGGATCTGCGTCTGCTGAGACAGGCGGTGGCCGAATTCGTATTCTTCGACCGATGCGCCGGGAAAACTCGGGTCGAACCGGCCGGCCGCCTCGAAAAACTTCTTGCGGGCCGCGCCGAGTCGCGGTGTGAAGAACGTGCAAATGTCGGGCGCACGACGGTTCTGCTGGATGTGATCGAGCAGGGCCCGGTATCGGGGCGTGAACCCGTCTTCGGGATTCGCCGGGTCCTGCCCTCCGCCGCCGTTGATGGCGCCGAGGCCCGGTTCGTTTCGGAACCGGTCGTGGAGGCGGCGTAGCGACCCGCGATCCAAAATGGTGTCCGCATCCAAAAAGACGAGCACCTCGCCGCGAGCCGATCCCGCCGCGGTATTGCGAGCCGCCGCCGCGCCTTTGGCCGCGTCGTGGCGGTTGACCGTGAGATTTGCGCGTGACCCAGAAAATTCCCCTCCCGACAATTCCGGCTTGACGGACTGGGTCGACCCGTCGTCCGTGATGACAACTTCGAATGACCCGGCCGGCATGTCTTCCGCCCAGATCGACCGCAGAAGTTTCTTGAGGAGTATCGTCTGGTTGTGGACCGGGATAATGATCGAGACAAACGGCGCGTCGGCTGTCATTGAGACTCCGAGACTATCTCAGACATTCCGATGGAATCAAGATTTGGATCATCAGTCGAAACAGGCGAGCCACGTGCGGAACGAGAAGAGGCCTTTCTCGTCAGCCCCGCCGGCGCCTCGATCGTGGCCGGCCGCGTCGGCGGCGTCGTCGCTCCCGGCGGACAGTTCGCGGGCCGGGACGAAAATATAGCGGTTGGATTTTCCCTCGCGCTGGCGCCATGCCGTTATTTTTTCCCGGAACGATTCAGTGTGGCGCAGCCGGCGGTCCTTGATCAACAACGGATAATCCTCGCCGACCAGAAATTTGCACTGGTCCATGAATTTCAATTCAGTCTCGGCCGACCGGAGGATATCGTCGGCGCGCGCGTAATCTCCCGCCGGAACGATGAGCGCGCTTTCGCCTGTGGGGCTGTGCAGAATTTTTTGGATTTCGTCGACCGGCGCGGCCGTCAATGGATGATCAGCCGGCAGAATCATCAGCCGCGCCGGAATTTTGGGTTCGGCGGTCAGGGCTGTCGCGAACATTCGAAGTTTCCGGGCGAACTTGACTTTTTCCCTCAACGGAAAATTCGCCCGGATGATCGCCTCGCCGATCATGTCGGCCGTGGCCGAACCGAAAATTGTCCGAACATGATGAAAAAGGTCGAACCCGCGCGGAGAAAGACCGTAGCGAAGTTCGGCCGCCAGACTCAACGCGTTGAAGAGCCGGACATGGGATTGCGTCTGCCAGGCCATGTCGTTCAAGAGATCAGCCCCGCCGGATCGGCAGAATGCCTCGACCGCTTTTTCGAATGAAGGCCGGCCGGTCGCGGCCGAAATTCCGTCGAGGCGTCGAAATGCGGCCGTCATTTTTCGCCGGATCGGTTCAAGGTCCTCCGGGCCGATGTGAATTTTCCCGCGCCTCCAGTTTTCCACTTTGGAAAAATCGCAAAACGCCCCGAAAATAAGCCCGGCGTGGATGAGCAAAAATGACCGGACGTCCCGCGGCTGAAGAGGCGTTGCGTCGAACAATCGCAGCGTATCGGCGACTTCCTCCCCGGACAGCATCTCGCAAACGTCCGGTCGCCGCCGGATCCGTTCCGCCAGAGAGACAGTCTGGGACTGGAGCATCCGACGAACAGCGCTGTTTGAGGAAATATCCTCCGGTGAGAGGATGCAGTCCGCGAAGATCGGATCGTCTGTGAGACTTCCGCAGAGCAGAATTCCGGTAATGATCCGATCCCATTCCTCCGGCGAAATCGGGGTTCCACCGCCCGCCTCCATTCGCCGGCCCAGATCGACGGCGATTCGGATCGAAGACGAGAGATTCAGCTTGACAAAATTGAATGCGGGTTTCAGATGGTCAAGCAGTGTGGTCCGCCGTTCGAGCGTTTCCAGACCCTCCGCTCTCAAAAAATCCTTCAGGTTCCGCTCCGTCACCGCGGCGTCGGCGTGGAAATGGATCTGCCCCAGAGACCGCACCAGCTCCTGAAGATTGTAATAGACCGCGCGATCGCTCAAATAATTGGGGTTTTCGTGCATTGCGCCGATGACTTCCCGCAGGGCATTTCGGAATGGAGTCGCGCCCGGCACGCTTTCGTAATAAAACAGGAGCACGTCGCGGTTCGTGAATCCCGACAACAGGATGCGCCGGAATCGCTCGTTGCTCCGGTCATCAAACGTCGCGTGATGGTTCGCCGCCTCCCACTTCAGATATCGTTCGGCTTCCGCCTGCACGCGTTCCGACCCGCGAAGTTCTTCGACGTCCGACGCCTTTTCAAGTTTCCGGATTCGCTCTTCAGCCTGTGCCGTCGGCGCGTAGAGGGACATGAACTGCTCGAACGGGATGAGACAGCAGGGATCCTGGATGCGATTCGATTCCCGGAAATCCCGGATGATGACGTGGAACGGTTTTTGAAAATCGGCCTCATACGGATACGACTGCGTCACAAACTGCAGGCGCCGCTCTCCGGCGATGACCGCGACGCGGTCGCGCTTGCCGATTTCGAATTTTGGATGTCCCGTCAGCCGTTCGTAGGTCTTGATGACACGGGGCAACATTCCCATGAGAATGATCCAGCGTCCTTCGGCCATCAACCGCATGATGATTTCCACCACGCGCTGGACAGGCTGGGCGCTGGCGTTGATGAACGCAAATGACTGGATGCGTTCGTTCCGAAACAGCGGTGCAATGAGGTCGGTCCGGTTGATCACGTTGATCTTGTCGCGAACCGGCAATCCCGATTTCATGAGATTGTCGAAAATCCGGCTGACGAGGTCCGACCCATGGCGCTCTCGAAGATCAGCCATGGGATTCGGGTGCTGGGGATTGAGGCCGCTGTGGAGCGCGGCGGCCATCTGCAGCGCCGAGTAGCACTGCGGGTAGAACGACGACATCTCGTCCAGCCGGCGCAAAAGGCCGTACTGGTGCGGATCGGAAAAAAAACTCTGGGCCGCATGCCAGATTTCCCGGTCGATCTGTTTTCGTTCGAGCTGGGCGTCCAGCCATCGCGGCGCAATTTCCTCCAGCCGCAAAAATCCACGGATCCAGTGGTCCGGCCTTGTCCGGTCGCCGAACACCGCGATGTTGTCCGCGAGGTGCAGAATCTGCTGAATGCGTCCCGTCGGACCGGTTGATTGCCGATGATGGGCCTTGAGTAGGCGATGGATCGTGCCGGTGTCAAGGCGCGTGTCAAGGCCCGCGTCCGCGAGCGCGCGGGGCAGAAGATCAGCCGAAATTTCGGCGTGCCGTTCCAGCACGGCCGTCAGAATCTGCCGGCTGAGCCGCCCGCTCGGTTCCATGAGGACCCGGCGAAACGCCGGATCCAGCACGTTGAGGTCGTGAAGAGCGGCGCTCACGAGAAGCAGGTCGTGTTCCGACCCCGGTAGATTCGCCCGCCGCCCGAGTTCGTCCGCGAACCGGACGGTCAGAATCAAGTGCACGTGATGCGACAGGTCCACCGGCTCGTATAACGAGAAAATGGTTCGGACCGCCGAGGTGTCGGAACCGATGGTGTCCGCGAACAAAAACGATTCGGCCATCGCCAGTCCCGTTGGCCACCGCCGCTTGAGATGTTTTCGGCCAAGCGCGACAACGAGCCGGTTGATATGTTCGTACGGATCGAGGTCCGCCAGAAAATCGGGATTCGGCAGAAGATAGGTGATCGCCTCGGACATCGCGTCCTGGAGCGGTCCCGCGTCCGCCTCCACCGCCATCACGAATTGAAGAATTTCCTTGCCCTGCAAATCGTTCGACAGGATCAGGCTTTCCTTGACGCTCTCATTGTGCAGATAGTCGGCGGCCGGCGTGGTTTTCCGGAATTCGGCCGCGTTGGCCATGACATGAGGGCTTGGAGAAAATCCGGAACCCGCCTCGTTGATCTCGCGCATGATATCGGGCGCAAATTTGATGCGTCGGGCCATCCCGACTCGTCCGTCCGATGTCGGCATCCGCACAACGACGTCGCCGCCGCTCATCACCGTGATCTCCAGTCCGCGCAGATCCCCCGGATAGGCCCGGATCTGTTTGGCGAGCCTCCGGGAATAATGGAGGTCGATGTGGTTGACCACGATCCCGGGATTGTCGCCAAACTCGATGCGGAGCGTTTTTTGTTCGGGGTCGTAGGAGACCCGGCCGCCCCGGTGGTAGTCTGTCAGCAGATAGGAATGCGGACCGTC
>JAHFCY010000051.1 GCA_023249255.1 Candidatus Lindowiibacteriota bacterium
ATCAATTCTTCAAAAAATGGCAGGGCGAGGATCATGAGAAAAGCCGATGCCGCGCTGGTTGGCGACGGAACCACAAGTTCCGCAGGAATCGAATCGCGTCCGCCCAGAACCACCGTGACCAAAACGAGAAGCGACAACGCGGGCAACGTGAGAATCGCGCCCGCCACGCCCACGCCCGTATCCGATGCAAGGCGTCGAACGGACAACCCCAGAGGCCCCGATCCGATTCCCCGCGAGCGCGCGACTGCGAGGACCCAGATTCCCACAGCCGCGTCATCGATCAGAAGGACTCCCGTCTGCATCGTTTCATGAAACGGCATCGCCTCCCGGAGAATCACCGCGCCGCCGAATACCCACAGGAGGTCCACCCAGCTCCATGGCGGACTTGGCATAATTTTCGATTCTCGCAGAACATCCTTCAACACAAAACTGGCGCCAAGCGCCGCCGCTCCCACCAGCGCCAGCACGAGAATCCGGCGAGGCATGCCGGCAAAGAGATTCTTGCGCAAAAACTCATCCGCGCCGTAGGAGCGCAAGGAGATCGTGCGCTGATCCGGCCCCTGTTTCGTCCAAGAATGCGGAAGAATCGTCCGGCCGGTTTCGACGGTCCGCTCGCCGACCTGCGCGACGCCGATGGCAAGCGCCAGAAGGATCACGATAAGAATGGCGGTTCGGATCATGCGCCGTGATTCCGGCGCCACATCTGAAACGCCAGCAGTGCCCACAACTCCTTGCGCCGGTCGCGGCGGCCGAGGACATGTTCTGTGTAGAGACTTCGAACGGCGCCGACGTTGACAAGATCATCCGGCACGGACGACCATAGATCGAGAAACAAATCCCGTAGGTCCTTCTTGAGCCACGACGACACCGGCACGGCAAATCCTTTCTTCGGCCTGTCGATGACGGTGTCGGGAAGTTTCCCGCGCAAAATCTCCTTGAAAAACGCCTTGGTCCGGAATCCCGCAAAATTGATCGAGGCGGGCAGTCGGGCGGCGTATTCCATGACTAGCTGGTCGAGAAGCGGAGCGCGCATCTCGAGCGAATGCATCATGCTTGCGCGGTCGACTTTCACCATCACGCCGTCCTGAAGATAAAACCGGAAATCATTGTAGAGGACGGGCTCAAACGCGCTGTCGTACGGCCCGTTGGCCAAAACTTCGCGAACCAGCGGATCATAGATGTCTCCGGCAGGATCGCAGTTCGCCGCCAGAAGGCCGTGCAGTGTTTCGGCGTCACAGGGGCCGCGCCACCAAAAATGGCGGCGGATCGGATCGGCCGCGAGGCCGCGAAAAACCCTGTCGAGCTTGAACGGCCAGCTCATGTACCGGTCGGACGCGGGAATCCGTTTGGTGACTTGGTGAAACAGCGGCGCCGCGAATTTCAGCGGGCCGATGGCGCGCGCCACAGCCTCGGCCTGATAGGTTGGATACCCGTAAAACAACTCGTCGCCGCCGTCGCCGCCAAGCGCGACCGTCACGTGTTTGACCGTGTTTTCACACAGGAGGGTCGTCGGCAGAATAGACGCATCGGCGAACGGCTCGTCCAGATACCGGAAAATCGCCTCGATGCGATCGAGCGCGTCCCGCGCGGTGAATGAAAACTCGGTGTGGTCCGTACCCAGCCGTTCCGCGACGAGACGCGCGTAAGCCGACTCGTCGTAAGACGGATCGTCAAACCGAATCGAAAACGTCCGGATTTTTTGCGTCGCGTTTTCCTGAGCAAAATATGCGACGCAGGACGAATCGATGCCGCCCGACAGCATGACGCCCACCGGCACGTCCGCCACAAGGCGTGATTTGACGGCCGAGCGGATCCGGTCCGTCAACTCCGCGGCCGCGCCCCGCCGATCCTCCTTCGCTTTGGGCGTGTATCGAAGCTGCCAGTACGGCTCCTCGCGGGCCTTCTGTCCGTCAAAAATCAGATAATGTCCGGATCGAAGTTTTCGAAACTCCGTATAGATCGTCCGGGGCGTCGGGATGTAATCAAGTCCGAAGAAAAGCCGGACGGCGGCCGGATCGATCGTGCGGCGAATCGTATCGAGCGGCCGGATCGCCTTGAGTTCCGAAGCGAAGGCGAACATTCCATTCTGGTGGGTGTAATACAAAGGTTTTTTGCCGGCGCGGTCGCGCGCCAGCATCACGCGCGAGCGGCGAAGATCCAAAATGGCGAACGCAAACATCCCGTTCAAACGCGAGACCATCGCCTCGCCCTCCTCCTCATAAATGTGGAGAAGCACTTCGGTGTCGGTCCGCGTGCGAAATTTCCGGCCGCGGCTTTCCAGCCATTCCCGAAGAGCCTGAAAGTTGTAAATCTCGCCGTTGAAGACGACGATGGTCTGACCGTCTTCCGAAATCATCGGCTGATGGCCCGCGGCCGAAAGATCAAGAATCGACAACCGCCGGTGGCCCAGATGCCACGGCCCGCTGTGAAACAGTCCCATGTCGTCCGGCCCGCGGCTCTCCAGCGTCTCCGTCATCCGCTTCAAAATATCCTCCGGCCGGTCCACGCGCCGTTCGGGATCAAAAAATCCGACAATGCCGCACATGGGGGAAAATTACGGCGCTGCGGACAGGTGAATGTCCGACAGCGACCGGATTTGTTTGAGCTGGGGGGACAGGACAGGCTGATCGAGCTGGGCCGCCAGATCCGTGAAGGTTTTCATGAGACGTTGAGATGAAGACGAAATGAGCAGGGAGTTCATCCGGTTATCGGACTGAACCAGGATCGGCAGAACGGTCGAATCCCGCTGTGTCCGGTTTTCCGCGTCGATAATGTTCCGGAATTTGTCCGCCAGTTCCGCCGCGCGGGCGAATCTCAACGGAACCACCTGAATCTGGAATTCTGAAAATCCTTCATAATCGAGTTTTTCGATCAGAGATTCAAACGCATCCTGAACGTCAGGCGGGCCGGCCACCACAACGCTGTTGGACATCCGGTCGGCCCGGATCACCGCGGCGCGAACCGGGACGGTTGCCGAAATGCCGCTGTCGACGCCGCGTTCAATCAACGCGTGCAGGAACCGTTCCATGTTTTCGGCGTTGGCATGCGACAGCGCATGAATTTTAATCCATTCCCCCGCCACTTGCTTCGCCGGAGTTCCGGCGGGCGCGGTCGACGACGCGGGCGGCACGGATGCGGCGGATGGAGCCGATGCCGACAATGCCGCAACGTCTTCTTCGGGAACAACAACCGCGGTCGTGGCGGACGAGAAATCTGCGGTGGGAGGCGCGATCGCCGGAACTTCATCGGATACGCCTGCGCCGAACGTCACAAACTGCGTCCCCGGCATGACCGGCTCCGCCGCCGGCAAAATCGCGAATGTGTCGCCTGCGCCCACCATCGTGTATCCCTGCAACTCGAGCACGGACGAAAGCAGTGACAGCGCCTGCGTCCGGTTCAGAAGACGGGGTTTGGGCGTCATGGTGATTTTGGCCTGGACGTTCACGTCTTTCTTCAGCGTCAATCCTAATTCCCGCGAATAGGATTTCAGCACCTCGTCGATGTCAGCCTTTTTGAAATAGACGAGAATGTAAGGCTCGATCGTGATGGCCCGGGGCGGGACAAAGACACCGCGATTTTTTGCGCCGGTATCCTCTCGAACCGCGATCGGCCTGGCCCGGGCGATTTTCGGCCGATCGGTCGAACTGGACGGCACCAACTGCCACGCGGACTGAACCGTCGCTGGCGCAGGCGCAGGCGCGACAACCGACAACGGGGGCGGCAACGCGGGCAACGGGGGCCGGGTATTGACATTGTTGACATTTGAAACAGCCGCTGATGGAGCAGACGGATTTGCCCGGGGCGGGTTGTCCGTCCAAGTCGCAGCAGGCGCGCGTTTGGGAGAAGTGTTTTGCGCCACAATTTCCTTGAATCGTTCCAATGAATTCTTTTCTTCGCCTGCGTATTCATGGATGGCTTCTGCCTGTTTGATCACGATCCCGGCGCGGTCATACCGGCCGGCATCGAGGAGCGCGGAGATGTAGCCGAGCCGCGCTTTATCGGCCATGCGGTGGTCAGGATATGCCATGAAATAATCGGAATAAATCCGGATACTGCGTGCTGGATCTTTGGCATCCATCTGGAAAAATTGCGCGAGCCGATACAGGGAGATCGGAGCAAATTCGGAATAGGGATACCGTTTCACGAACGACCGGACCGTCGCCTCGGCCGTGTCGGGATCAGGCTCGGCAAAGGACAAGAGCGCCGCAAGATATTCGACCTCGTCGGATTTCGGCGACGGCGCTTCAAGGTAGGGACGAAGCAGTTCGCGCGCGACCTGGTACTGCCCGGCGTCGATCCGCCTGCGCGCCGCGTCGAGGACCTGCGCGTTGTCATCCGTTGACGCGAGGGCATGAAAACATAAAACATTTGCCACACACAGACATACACAGACTTGCACAGACACAGACCATGCTTTCATTTTCTCACGCGCGTTCATTGGACTTCTCCGGACGGCGCGAACGGATTGGTTGCCGACAGCGCAAACAATTCCTGTCCACCCTCTTCCGCTCCAACGACATCCTGCAGAAACCGGACGTCCTTGAATCCGTGCGAATTCAATCCCTCGTAAACAGCCATCGCACGGGGCGCAGTCCCGCGCAGGGAAATTTCAGACGCCTCAATGGCGACGTCCTGCAATTGCGCTTCCGGCGGCACGGCCGACGCCAACCGGCCGAAGGCATCGATGGCATCCGGCGCGGCCAGAAACGACGCAAGCTGAACTGCCGCGTCCGGGGGCAATCCGGTTTCATCGGCCGGCGATTGCGCCACCCGGGCTGACTCGGCGTTTTTGGCCCACGTGTAGGACACGAGTGTTTTCACGATTCCAAGAATCAGGATGACCAGCACGCCGGCCATGGCGGCAATCAATAGTTTTTGTTTTTGATCCGCCGGAACTGTCTGCGTCGTAGTCCTGGATTTTTTTGGCTGAAGCAAATTCAAATCCGGCGATCCGGTCCTGAGAATGCCGCACACTCCAACCGCCAGGACGGACCCTTCCGATCCTTCAAGTACCCGCCCGTCCAGCGTGAAGGGGACTTCCGGCTGCAGGAGAGCCGGTAACCCGTCAAACCGCCGGTCCGTGCTGACCAGGCGGGCCATCAGCGTGCGGATTTCCACGCCGGTCTGTTTTCGGATGAATTCGCCCGACAGGCGCAGTTCCGTCGACAGGCGAGTCAGGAGATCGGGATTTTTTGATGTGACTCCGTTCAACACTCGCTCCTGCTGCATCGGCACGTGCCGCAGGTACCGCGGCTCGCCGTTGGAGCACCACACAATTTCCATGCTGGTTTTCCAGAAATAGACCAGCAAAAAATTCGGGACGGCCGCTGGAACGTCGGAGGCTTTGTAGAGGGCCAGCGTTATCGGGACGGCTGAACACTGCGGACCGTGAATCGTTTCAAGCGCGGCGCGGTATGGCTCAAATTCTTTTTTCTGCCCGACCACGACGAGAATCCGGCGCGATGTTTCCCCCGCCTGGATGCAATAATCCATGACGGCCTCTTCCAGCGGATACGGCAACTCCGACAACGCGAATTGTTCGGCAAATGGCCCGATCGGAAGATCCGGTGCGGACGGAATCTCAATACTGCGCATCAGCAGTCGCTGAAACGGGACGGCCATCCCCACGCGGGCGGGAATCTCCTTCCATTTCGTCAAAAGCTCCTTTAACGCCTCGGCGATCGTGCGGTATCCGAGCGGTACCGCGTCCGAGTGAAGCCGTTCTTCACCCTCCATCCACACCCCGTGCAACTGCTCATCACGGATGGCCAGCCCCAGCGTCAGCCCATCTCCCATTTTATTCCCCCGCCATCCGGACGACCTCATCCAGCGTCGTCAACCCCAATTTGGCCTTGTCGACTCCGTCGTCTTTGAGGCGCCGGAATCCATGCCCTTCGGCAATCGCGGCGATCTGCCGGTGATCAGCGCGCTGGATGATCAGCGGCCGCAGGTCGTCGGACACGACAAGCAGTTCATAGATTCCAACCCGGCCTCGATATCCGCTCTGCCCGCACTCGCGGCATCCCCGGCCCTCCATGAACGCGGCGCCATTGGGAGATTCAACACCGAATGTTTTCAACAGATGATCCGGCGGAGTTTTGCGCTCGCCGCACGAGGGGCATATCCGCCGCACGAGCCTCTGCGCCAGAACCGCCGACAACGACGCGGAAACAAGAAAGGGTTCGATGCCCATATCCAGGAGCCGAGTGACGGCGCTGGGCGCGTCGTTGGTATGCAGCGTCGCCAGCACAAGATGCCCTGTCAGCGACGCCTGAATCGCGACTTCCGCCGTTTCCTTGTCGCGGATTTCGCCGACCAAAATGACGTCTGGATCCTGCCTCATGGCGGCGCGAAGACCCATTGCAAAATTCAGCCCGATCTTGTGTTTGACTTCCATCTGCGCCACGCCCTTCAGCGGAAACTCCACCGGATCCTCGATCGTCAGAATTTTCATCGTGCCGTCCGCCAGCCGGCGGAGAGCCGCATAGAGCGTCGTCGTTTTGCCGCTGCCGGTGGGGCCGGTCACGAGGATGATTCCGTTGGGGGCCTCCAGCGCGCGCTCAAATCCCGCTTTCATATCCGTCAAAAGTCCGAGTTTCTCCAGAGGCACTTCTCCCGCTCGCCGGTCGAGCACGCGAAGCACCACGCTTTCGCCACCGATCACCGGCATGGTCGACACGCGAAAATCAATCACGCGTCCGCCGAGTTTCTGCCGGATGTGGCCGTCCTGCGGAAGACGCTTTTCGGCGATGTCGAGGCCGGACATGATTTTGATGCGCGAGGAGACAAGCGACCGCAGGTTTTTGTCAAGTTTATGGACCGTCTGCAGAATGCCGTCGACGCGGTATTTGACGTTGACCGCTTCCTCCTCCGGCTCGATGTGGATGTCGCTGGCCCGCGATTCGACCGCCTGCTCCAAAATCCCGTTCACCAGTTTCACCACCGGCGCTTCGTTGGCCAGCCGTTCGGCCGCCTGCGGATCATCTTCTCCCTCTCCGACCGTCACGCCCTGCAGTTCGGCCAGCGCGCTGCGCACCGCGCCGATGTCCGCCCCGAAGGCAATCAGGATTTTTTCGATCTCCTCGGGCTTGGCCAGGACCGGCTGGATTTCGAGATCCGTGGCGAGGCGTAAATCGTCGATCGCCATGAGTTGCATCGGATCGCTGATCGCAACGTCGACGACGCCGTCGTGAATCGCCACGGGCACGACGTTTTGTTTTGTCAGAAGTTTCAACGGAAAAATGGTTTTGAGATTCGGGTCGAGAGACTCGGGATGGATATCGACCCGGCCCAATTTGAGCACGGCCGCCATCGCCGTCAGCAAATCCTCGCGTCGGATCAACTCCTTGTCGATGAGAAAACTGCCGATATCGGTTGCGGCGCGCTCCGCCTCCTGCACCGCGCGATCAAACGTTTCCCTTTTAAGGACACCTTTGTCGATCAGATACGCATGTACGGGATCCACTGTCGATACTCGTCAGGAATCAGGCTGCTTGTTCCCGGCCGCATTCGCGTCGGACTGCGGCGCCAATTGCGCGAGAACCTGCCTCATTCGGATGCTGACCGTGCGGAAAAGCTGTACCATCACCCGATAGGCGATGTGGGGATGCTTTTCGAACATCTCCTCCATTTCCACACGGTACATGATCAGCGCATCCATGTCCGTCTCCGCGTAAACCGATGCGGATCGGGGAAGTTTGTCGAAGAGGGACATCTCGCCGAAACAGTCGCCGGGAGCGAGATACCAGATGCGCCGGGGCCGGCCGCTTATTTCTTTTTCGACCCGGACTTTCCCATTCAAAATCAGGAACATCGCCTCGCTGAATGATCCTTCTTTAATGATCTCGGCGCCGGCTTTGAATGTTCGCGGATATAGACCTTCGGCAACCATGTCCAACTCGTGCGGAGCCAATCCCTCAAAAATGCTGAAACTGACCGCCAGACGTTCCCGAATCGCCGCTGTGATGGCCATGCCCTGAAACTCCTTCTCCCCTGTCCCCTCGAGTCCCGCTTATCGTTACGTACGTGAGGTAAATTTGGAGGGTATCAGAGAGAACGCCAAAAAAAAAGATTTCGGCGTTACCGGCGCAAATTCGTCACGAGACGCGATACGCCCATGACAACCAGAAGGAGCAGACTCACCGGCCCTGCGATATTAAAAAACCGCATGAAGTACGTGCCGGCCTTCCGCTCTGTGATGATCGGCTCCTTCAGATAGGGGTCGAACCAGGCGCGGTAGTTCTCGATCGGATAACAGCCGCTGTTTCTGCCGACCGCATACCGGTCCTTGAACAGGATGACGGTGGGAAAGCTGTGGACGCCGTAGCGCGAAGTCAGTTGGCGATTGGCATCGACGTCGATCGTGATGATGCGTACCCGCCCGGCGTATTCGGCGCTGAGCTGGGAAAGGATAGGCGCCAGCCTGCGGCAGGGAGGACACCACGTGGCGGAGAAATCGAGCGCGACGAGTTGCTCGCTTGCCGCTATCTCCTCGGCCAGCCGATCGCCACCGCCGATATGGCAACCCGCCAGAAGGGAAATCGCAAGCAGAGCGCATTGCACGAGGCGGAGCGGGCTGAGGGGGCAAAACGGGGACGGTTCCAATTTAAGTCGGACTGGTTCCTGAAGATAAAATAGAACCGTCCCCATTTTCCACCATTTTCCACCATTCACGAGCCGGGGGGGACGGTCCCCATTCAGGTCAAATTGCATTCTGTAAATTAATATGGAACCGTCCCCGTTTTTCCAACGACGCTTCCCTACTTCTTCTTGCTGTCGCTGCTGCTTCCGCCGGAGCCGCCGCTCTGGTTCGGATTGTTGGTTCCCTGATTGGGGGAATTGTCTTTGCCTGAACCTTGCCCGGGATTCGTTCCGTCTCCCAGACCGGATCGGTTCTGGTTGTCGCCGGATTTGCCGCCCGTGTCACCGCTTGACTTGCCCTTCGAGTCGTCGCCTTTACCCTTGTCGTCGTCCTTCTCCTTGTCGTTTCCGCCGGACTGATTCTTGGGGACGATCGCCGTTGCAACCATGGTGCAGGCATTCTTCGATCCGTCCTTCGCCTCATACACAATGGTGTAGATACGGCTGTCTCCGCCCTGGGTTTTGGACGCGAGCAGACTGAATGAGGTGTCGTAAGTCCCGAATGCCGCGCCGGCAACATCCGTGTCCTTCTGGCCGGGTTTCGATCCGTTCGATGTGATCGACACGAGTGTCACGCCAGGTTTTGGATCACAACTATCGGACGCAAACACCTGCGCCGTGACCGGCACCATCTTGTTGTCCGGCGGCCGGAGCGTGTTGGGCGTGAGCGTAACGCGGACCACGGGTTTGACGGTATCCTGCAATCGGATGATGACCGAATCTTTGGCGGTCAGTTTTCCATTGCTCGCTTCAAGCGTGATGACGAAGGTATCGAGGCGGTCGGGATAAGCCGTTGGCTTGACGTCGGCCGGATTGGAAAACCGCAGAGTCGAATTCGACGACCATTTGTACGTCAACGGAAGAGCCGGCACGTTGGGATCATACGACTTTGACCCGTCCAACCGGACGGCCATCGCTCCCCATGTGTCCTTCTCGATCGTCACGTCCGGGCCGGCATCGGCAACGGGCATGAGAATCAGCGGCGGCTGATTTCCGCCACTCACGTAGTGCAACAGCATCACGTCTCTCTGTCCGGCCGCATTCCCATCGGGCGATGAAAAATTCTCCAAGTCCCCCACGACGTAAATGTCCGGGCCTACCACCGCAACTCCCCTGGCGATGATGTCCTGCCCGCGTTGGCCGAGTCTTTGCTCCGCCAGTTTCTCACCCATCATCGCCGTTCCCCCGACATCCTTCGTCTTCGAGAACATGGTCTTCGACAACATCTTTCCATCGTTCGCGTCGATCTCCACCAGCACTGCATCCTTGTGAAGCACGTCGTCCACCATTTCACCGACACCATAAATTCTCTTGCCATCGGAACTCACTGCCAGCCCGTGCGGAATTTCATCGCCGCGTCCGCCGTAGACCTTGCTCCATCCGAGATAATTGCTTTGGCTGAAATCATACTTCTGAACAAAAACGTCCAAGCCGCTGTCGGGGCCGTTGTCAATCGACTCCGCGACGAAAACCGTGCTTCCCATCGCCGCCAACGCGACTTCCCCGCCGCGGGGGCCTGGAGCCTTGGTCAAACTGTACGCGTATTTCGAGCTGCCGGACAAATCACACGACCAGAGAATGGCCCGGCGAGCCGACGGATCCGTGTAGGGATAATGGGTCGTCCCACCGACGTAAACCCGGCCATTCGATACGGCCAGACTAATTCCATTGCTGTTCTTGTAAGCCCCTTGATCGCCAAGATCCAGCCGCCAGACCTGCTTTCCGGCCGAAGTGTACTTCGCCAGCACGGCCGTATTGTTCGCGCCGTTGGTCTGCGCCCGGCCTGTCACATACAGGTACGTCGCGTCACCTTCACGCGAAGACGCCACCGCATTCAGAGTTTCCCATCCCCAGTAGTTCGTAAAAAACGCCGGGTGCACCACCCACTCGCATCCGGCGACGCCATTGCGAAACGCGGGTCCCGCCACCGCAAACTTCGCCAGCACACTCTTGCTCTCCTTGTCGCCGATATTGTCCGAAGTATGCGCCCAACTGGAGCCCGCAAAATACGCGCTGGTCATGTCCGATGCCACGCCAAGGAATGGTTCCATCTCCTGACCCGTCGAACTTCCCGGAGTTGGCCACGCAGCCCGCCACGCCGGCTTCGAGGTTGGCGACAGGGGAAGCGCGAAATTGGCCGCAAGCGCCTGTCCGCCCGGGTATGTCGCCGCATCCGTGCCGCAGATGTAGAGACTGCTTCCCGTCACCGAAATACCCAGCCCCCTCTGATTCGCGAGACCGCCGAAGAGAATGGATTCTTTCAAGGGAAGACTCGTCAGGCTCCCGCCCCCGGACGCCTTTACACCCTGAATCTCATAAATGTCCAGCACAGTTCGTGTCGGCTCATTGGCCGCCAAATTCCACACGTACAACCAATGTGCCGCCCGTATCTTGGACACCCGCATAGCTGGGAACGTGTCACCGGGAGATATTTTGATCCAATCTCCTCTATCCGGCGACCACACCGACACCACAACGCTGTCCTTCGGCGTCCGTTGATATGTGTTGTCCGTCAGGCTCACGCGATAGCTGTAGAACACGCCATTCAGGGTAACCGATCCAGTTGAAAATTCTGCCGTAGCGGTCACATAGGCGTTGGGCTGGCCATATCCTCCGCCAAAGTCTTCATAGTGCCATGAAGTCGATAGATTGGAGTCGATGGCGTTCGTGTCCATTCCCGATTTGGAGTAATACTTCCCAGATTCGGACGGTACCAGTTCAATGGTTACCCGGTCGGGTTTCACACAGTTGCCGGCAGGAAACACGGTATACATGGACGCAAACCCCGCTGTCTGCCACGCCACCACTAGTATGGGGAGAACCAACATACTGCTCCACCATTTCCGATTCATCTTCAAATCCCTCTTTTGCCTTTCCAGCAAGTTATTCACAATTGACCGATCTGCGGTTGCAAAAAATGAATTGCAAACAGCGTGCTCTTTTTACACCGACACTCCGATTCAACTCATCTTATAGGCCTTCAAGGAATAAACGTCTCACACAAATCCTGTGATCCAGATCACAAACCTCCGATCAGGTTATACGAAATTGTAATTCCATCCAGAAAAGTTGACACGTGATTGAGATCACAAAGCGGGAATAAGGGCAGAGATTCAGCAGGCCGTCCACTAGCGCCTTCTGTGCAAATCGATCCGATCATCAGCGGCATCCGCCACCCCCGTGGCTTACGGTGAGAATTTCTCATGGGGGAAATGAATTTACAACAAGTTTTATTCAATTTGGGACGGCGGGAGCGACAAACAACACCAGACCATGAATCGGTTTGAAATGCTTTCGGTTTCGGGTGACCAGCGGAATTTTTTTGAAAAGGGCGGTGGCCGCGATCAATGCGTCCTCTTTTTCGAGGGCTGGATACCGGCGGCGCAAATCCGAGTAGATTGCGGTGATTTCCCCGTTGAGCTGGATGATTCGATGCCGTTTCAAAACGCCTGTGATGGCCATGCGTTCAGAAACTTTCAACCCTTTTTTTGAAAAAAGCTCCTTGTGGGTAACGATGGAATAGAAGACTTCAAATTCTTTCCCGGCGAAAAGGCGGCCTAAAAACCCCCGGTTCAAATAATCGATGAAAACGTCGGTATCGGCTAAGACCCGGATTTTTGCCATTCGCGGATTTCCTGAAGAAACTGGGTGTCCGAACGGCGGCGGGACGAACGACGCATGGATCGAACGTATGCCGCGCCCGACCTGATGGCCGCGTGGCCGAACGGATTATATTTTTCACGAACGAGCTGTTCGAGGAGCGCAACGGGATAGAGACCGTTTTTCCGGGCTTCCCGGATGACCACCTCTTTCAGCCTTGGCTCAAACGTCAATGTCCACTTTTCCTTCCCAAGAATAGACTTGGGCATGGCACACACTCCTTCCATTCAAATCACACGTATATTATACGTATTTTCTTCTTTCTTGTCCAGCAACCATCACATCGAAGGTGACAAAGTGAAAGAATGACTCCTTTTCTTTTCTGTTTTCATTCTACTTCTTCTTGCCGTCGCTGCTGCTTCCGCCGGAGCCACCGCTCTGGTTCGGATTGTTGGTTCCCTGATTGGGGGAATTGTCTTTGCCTGAACCTTGCCCGGGATTCGTTCCGTCGCCCAGACCGGATCGGTTCTGGTTGTTGCCGGATTTGCCGCCCGTGTCACCGCTTGACTTGCCTTTCGAGTCGTCGCAAGCACTCCCGCTGACATTGGGCCCAGTCATCGTCCCGTTTTGAATCGTAACTACGAAGTGTCCGCCATCCGAAAGGTTTAGCGTTGCGTTGCTCCCGACCACCTGCCCACTGATCCGGACGACTTCACCGGTCACTGCATCGGTCACAATGCCAGTGATCGTTCCGCCAGCCGACAGGGCGATTTTGAATGGGTCGATGGATCCTGTCGTTGGATCCTTAATCGTGCCGCAATAATTGGCCTCGCCGTCAGCCTTCTTCTTGGTGTCGGTATCTGCCTTTGCCTTGGCATCTGCGTCGGCTTTCTTCTTGGCGTCGGCATCCGCCTTTGCTTTGGCATCTGCGTCGGCTTTCTTCCTGGCGTCGGCATCCGCCTTTGCTTTGGCCTCGTCGTCAGCCTTCTTCTTGGCGTCGGCATCCGCCTTGTCTTTCTTGCCCTTGTCGTCGTCCTTCTCCTTGTCGTTTCCGCCGGACTGATTCTTGGGGACGATCGCCGTTGCAACCATGGTGCAGGCATTCTTCGATCCGTCCTTCGCCTCATACACGATCGCGTAGACGCGGCTGTCTCCACCCTGGGTTTTGGACGCGAGCAGACTGAACGAGGTGTCGTAAGTCCCGAATGCCGCGCCGGCAACGTCCGAGTCCTTCTGGCCGGGTTTCGATCCGTTCGATGTGATCGACACGAGCGTCACGGCCGGTTTTGGATCGGAGCTATCGGACGCGAACACCCGCGCCGTGACCTGTACCATCTTGTTGTCCGGCGGCCAGATCATAGTGGGCATGAGCGTAACGCGGACCACGGGTTTGACGGTATCCTGCAATCGGATGATGACCGAATCTTTGGCGGTCAGTTTTCCATTGCTCGCTTCAAGGGTGATGACGAAGGTATCGAGGCGGTCGAGATAAACCGTCGGCTTGACGTCGGCCGGATTGGAAAACCGTAGAGGCGAATTCGCCGACCATTTGTACGTCAACGGAAGAGCCGGCACGTTGGGGTCGTACGACTTTGACCCGTCCAGCCGGACGGACATGGCGCCCCATGTGTCCTTCTCAATCGTCACGTCCGGGCCAGCATCGGCGACGGGCATAAGAATCGGCGGCGGCTGATTTCCGCCGCTCACGTAGTGCAACAGCATCACATCGCTCTGACCGACGGCATTCCCCTCGGTCGATTGGAAACTCTTCGATTCGCCGACAACGTAAATGTCGGAACCGACCACCGCCACGCCCCGGGCGATGTCGTCTTGCGCGCCCGCGAATGTCGTCATCGACAACATCTTGCCGTCAGCCGCGTCGATCTCCACCAACGCGGCATCTTTGCCTTTCGTATTCGGCTCCAGAATTTCTCCCACGCCGTAGAGCTTCTTTCCGTCCGTGGTCATCCCGTGGGGAATTTGGTCACCGCGTCCGCCGTAGACCTTGCTCCACCCCAGATAATTGCTTTGGCTAAAATCATACTTCTGAACAAAAACGTCCAAGCCACTGTCAGGGCCGTTGTCAATCGACTCCGCGACGAAAACCATGCTTCCCACCGCCGCCACCGCAACTTCCCCGCCTCGCGGGCCCGGCGACTTGGTCAGAGCATAGGCGTATTTCCCGCCGCCGGAAAAATCGACCGACCAGAGGACGGCCCGGCGCGCCGACGGATCCGTGTAGGGATAATGGGTCGTCCCACCGACGTAAACCCGGCCATTCGATACGGCCAGACTGATTCCATTGCTGTTCTTGTAAGCTCCTTGGTCGCCAAGGTCCAGCCGCCAGACCTGCTTTCCGGCCGAATCGTACTTCGCCAGAACCGCCGTGTTGTTCGCGCCGTTCGACTGCGCCCGGCCGGTTGCGTACTGGTACGTCGCATCGCCTTCACGCGAGGCCGCCACCGCATTCAAAATTTCCCATCCCCCGTAACTCGGGAAAAATACAGGTTTCGCCGCCCAGTCGCATCCGCCGACGCCTTTACCCGTCGGGCCGGCCGACGGAAATTTCACAAGCACGCTCTTGTATTCCTTGTCGCCGATGTTGTCCAACGTCTGCGTCCAGCTTGCGCCCGAAAAATATGCGCCGCCCACGTCCGACGACACGCCGAGGAAAGGCTCCCTCTCCTCACCTGTCGAACTTCCCGGAGTCGGCCATCCCACCCGCCACGCCAGCTTCGAGGTCGGCGACAGGGGAAGCGCGAAGTCAGCCGCAAGCGCCTGCCCGCCAGGGTATTTTCCCGCATCCGTGCCGCAGATGTAGAGACTGCTTCCTGTCACCGAAATTCCCAACCCCCTCTGACCTCCGGAACCTCCAAACAAAATTTTGTCGACGAGCGTGAGGCCCCCGGCGGTATTGCCGGTGTCGGGCGTGAACGACTCAACCTTCGCCAGTGTCCCGGTTGTGTTCTCACCACCCACGGCATATATGGACCCGTTCATGACAATGACACCGGCACCCATGCCACTCTTGGCCGACGGCAATGGAAATGGGGCGCATGCGATCCATGTGTCGGCAACTGTGTCATAGGTTGTCACAAGTGAATAAAAACCGTTGCTTCCACCAGCGATGACATAGAGCCTGCCGTCTAGGACAACTGCGTTGCCCTTCTCGCATAAAGGCGATATGGAGGCTTTCATGGCCCAAGTGTTGGTCGCAGGGTTGTAGACTTCGACCACCGTGGGCCGAAACGGGTTCCCGTCGAACACGCCAATGGCATAAATAAGTCCTTTCAACACAGCCGTTGCCGTAATATATCCCCCCGTCGGCATGGGGGCCAAAGATGACCAAGAGTTCGTTGCTGGATTGTAGACGTCAACCGTCGTGTACCTGATCGATCCGTCCTTATTT
>JAHFCY010000052.1:0-652 GCA_023249255.1 Candidatus Lindowiibacteriota bacterium
CCGACGGCAATTCCTGCGGGCTGTCCGCGCCGGCCATGTGCGTGATTTTTTCCTCGCCGACCGTCCCGTCAAAATCGTCGACGCCGAAACTCAGGGAAACCTGCGCGAGTTTTTCGCCCAGCATGATCCAGTAGGCTTTGATGTGCGACACGTTGTCGAGAAGCAGGCGCGACAGGACAAGCATTTTCAGGTCACGAAGACCTGTGGTGTTCCGCCGGGTGCTTTCGAAATTTGTGTTTTCGGGATGAAAGGCAAGCGGGATGAAAACGTTGAATCCTCCGGTCTCGTCCTGAAGTTCACGGATGCGCAGGATGTGGTCGACCACTTCCTCCGGCCGCTCGATGTGGCCGTAGAGCATCGTCGCCGTCGATTTCAAACCCATGCGATGTGCAATGCGATGAACGTTCAGCCAATCTTCCGCCGTCGCCTTCTCGGCGCAAATCGCGCGCCGGACGCGTGGAGCAAATATTTCCGCGCCTCCGCCCGGCAGGCTGTCCAGCCCCGCCTCCACCATGTGTTCCAGCACCGACTCGACGCTCTGTCCCGTCGCCTGCGCGAAGAACAGAATTTCGACGGCCGTGAACGCCTTCAGATGCACTGCGGGCAGGGCCGCCTTGAGACTGCGGAGCAGGTCCAGCGAATAATCGAGATG
>JAHFCY010000052.1:662-15572 GCA_023249255.1 Candidatus Lindowiibacteriota bacterium
AGATGGCGCATCGGATGCATTCCGCCGACCATATGTATCTCCGTGAAGGGATAGCGCCGGTAGGCCGCCACAGCATGTTCAGCCGCGTGTTCCGGCTCCATGAAATACGCGCCTTCCTCGCCTTCGTCCCGCCGAAACGCGCAGAACATGCAGCGATAGACGCAAATGTTGGTCGGATTCAAATGAAAATTGACGACATAGTAGGCGCGGTCAGCATGCCGCCGCTCGCGGTCGGCGTTCGCCAGCCGGCCGTATCGGAGGAGATCAAACCGGGTGAGGATTTCAAGACCATCCTCCACATCCAGCCTCTCTCCACGCTCGATTTTAGATTCAATCCGTTTTCCCGAGTCTATGGATGGAATTTGCATAAAGTTATATGTATTTTTATGTGATGAATAGAAAATTGTCAATAAGTCGCCGGCAGATGAGGACACCCTGGGCGTGGATTTTGCCAGCCGCTCTATGGCTGATCCTCGCGATTGGCGCCTGCGGCGCGCCGGATCGGCCGCCCCGAATGCCGGCGGATCAAACGGATACCCACGCCGCGCGGGACATGGAACTTCGGCGATACGTCCTGCGGTACCAGTCATCGGGCATGCGCGTCGCCGAAATTTCAGGTGACTCCGCCGCGCTGATCGGCACGGATGTCATCCGGATGGATTCGGTGCATCTCACGCTGTATCGAAATAATCTGCCGGCGATTGATGTCCGAAGCCCCGGCGCAATCGCGCGCGTTGGATCGGCCGACAGCGGAGAGATTTCAATGCCGCACGCTTCCTGCGATTTGTATTTCGGCGGAACCATCAGGATGGGAACCCTGCGCGTGTCGTTTGCCGAATCATCGTGGGCGGCGTCAGGCCCCGTTGAGTTTTCCCGCCCGCCCCTCGAAATGTTTTCCAAAGACGCGGGGGGTCCGCTGACCCTTGATCGAATCAACATGCGGTCCGGACAGGTCCGCGCAGAACATTCGATCGCGTCCGCGGATCGAATGGAAATCGAACCGCTCGGGCGGACCATCCGACTCAACGGCCGCGCGCGATTCGAATCGGATACCCAATCTGTCCGGTCCGACTCGCTGGTTGTCCGTCTCGATCCAACTTTCTCCCGCCTGCTGTTGGCCCCCCAAAGTGTCAAAGTGTCAGAATGACCCCTTCTTCCTTCTTCCCGGCCCCTCCCTTGACAACACCGCATGGGGGGTATTTAAATACTGTATATGTATAGCAAGCATGTGGAAGATAGTGAGGGGGGCTTGCCCCGTATATCGGGGTGGGTTCACATGTCCGAGAGACTTCCCCGTCTTCTTCTTGGATTGAGCCTTGTGGCGGGGTGGATCTTCGCGGATTTGCCGGTCGCTTGTGCCGGGGCTTCTGCGAGTGATTACGATGTGGCTCTGACCTATCTGGAAGATTCCGCCAACATTAATTTGCCGCAGGCTCTGACGTTGTTCCAATCCGCGATTAACAGTGATTCGCGGCCGCCCACTTCTTCGCGGCAATCATCGAATTCGGCCAGATGATCGACGATACGGCGCTCTTCAACCTTCGCGCCACCATGTCCACAAACGGATCGGACTCGCTGATGCTGAGTGACTTTCTCTCCCGGCGCGATCGGGATCCCGCCACGGAAGTCGATTCGATGATCCATTACCGCCGCTATCAGTGGGGAACGGACCCGAGACCTTCCGCGGTCCAGGCTGTCATGAAAAAAATCATCTCCGACTCGATTCCGCACATCGAAGCGCATCTTAAGGCCGTTCTCGACGCGAACGCGTCCATCGCCTTTCCGCGCAACCTGATCGACGACGCCGGCAGCGCCGACACCTACGAAATCGACACGACGGAAATTCTTGTCATGCAGTCCTTCCTCCTCGGGGTCAAAGCCGTGCTTGTGGTGCTCTCGACGTACGACCTGGACATGACCGACACGCCGAAGGACATCCCGGACACGATCACGTGGGACAAGTTCCGGGCCGACAACCCGACGATTTTGCGAAAGAGCGACAACTGGGAAACCGCTTGGAGCGCGCTGTTGGACGCCGACACCAAAGTCACGCAGGCCATCGCCGCGCTTCGAAGCGAAAAAGACGCGCAGGATTCTGATTTCTTTCAGATCGCCGCCGGGGATTCTCATGAAGATCGGTTCGTCACCGACACCGACCTCACGAAAACTGAAATCTGGCTGGCGGACACGATCGCCGACATCATTGCCGGCGACTCGATCACCAGCGACACCGTGAAGGCTTACGCCGAAATCGGCGGGATGTCGGTCGTTCCCAAAACATTGTTTGCCGATCCGCCGGACCGCTCTGATTTCAACAATCTGATGATCGAGGGCTACCGCGGACGCGGACTTGTGGAATGGAACGACTACTGGTACTGGTCCAGCGATCCGACCCTCGGCGGCATTCTGCCCGGGATGACGCTCAATAAAATGTATCTCTTCACGCACGAGCCGGACACCTATTTTGTCGTCAATGCCGATCGGGACATCGACCTGAACAGCCTGTTTCAGAACTGGAATCATGTGCCGGAGAAGATCGACATCAAATTCGACGTCGCAGCCACCGTGAACGTCATCCGGCGCCCCACTTCTTCCGATACGCGTCTGTGGTCGATCAGCCTGACGTCCGACAGCTACCCCCAGCACGCGCTTCTGCTCTTCGACGACGTGCCGGATTTCCGTTCGTGGGAGACGTTCAAGATTCGCCGGTTCGGCGATTTTCAGGGACCGCGCCTGAGGATAGTGCCGTGGCGGTCGAGCGATGGCGTGCCCAATGACGCCGGCTCATGGTCATGGTATTTTTCATGGTACTGGAGTTCCGTCACTGTCCGGAATTCATGGACCAATTACGCCGCCGATACGGTCCAGATGTTCGTCGAGGCTAACGGAAACTATCAATTTGATTCTTTCGCCACATCCACGATAAAGCAGGTTTCACCTGACACCACGCTTGTGGTCGGCGCGGCAACGCAACTCGGCTGGTTCACCGCCGGCGCGCCTGCCGAGGGGTCCGACTCCACCTACATTTATGGGTATCCTACATGGTTGACGGGGGAAACGGGTACTGCGTTGTGGTCCGACTTCACTGCGTATGTTTACAAGTTGAAGGTCTACCCGGACACCGTGTTCGGATACTTCTCGAGTGACTGGGAAGCGTTGCCCGGTGTGACCGTGACGTTCACTATCTCCGATTATCCGCATGGCGCGACCGGGTACTCTCTGAATACGAGCGAGACCGTCACCAATCAGTATGGCCAGGCAAGTACGCGTCTGACGCTCGGCAACATACCCGGTGTCTATGTCGTGAAGGCCAATCTTTCCGCCGACAGCGGCGGTGGTGAGGTGCTGTTTTTCGGATCTACAACCGGAATCATACAACGGTACGGATTCCGTGACGTGTTCGGCCCGTGGTATCTGTTCTCGCTGACCCGCCGCCCGTCGAGCCTGTCGCCATCGTCGATCATGGCCTCCAGCTCCTTCGCGGCGGATGAGTGGAAAATGTACGAGTACGACCCCGCTTCCGCCGAATACGCGCAGCCGGATGCGCTTGCCATGGGCAAGGGTTACTGGCTGAAGACGCTCGAAGATGGATATATCGACTTCACGGCCGCCACGGCCCTTACCGAAACGCAGTATGTTCCCCTGTCCGCCGGCTGGAACATTGTCGGAATTCCGTTCGACGGAGTCTATGCGACCAGAAATCTGCTTATTCAAACCGCCCCGAGTGTTGCCGCCGTCGTCGCGCTGGACACCGCTGCCGACAGCGGGATTCTGTACAACAGATTTTATTCATGGAACGGCTATTCCTACTCGTCCTGCCCGGACGCCACAGCCGGACGGACCTACTGTTATTTTTATCCCAACGAAGGCCAGTGGCTCCGGACGGTGGAGGCCTGTACGCTGGTCATTCCGCCGCAGTCCGGCTCAGGCAGTATTCACGCGCCCCGGCTGACGAGCGCATCGTATCGCCCGGCCGCGAATTCCGAGGGCGCATTACGATCCGCATATCTCTTAGCCTCGCCTCCGGTCGGCGACGGCCGGCCCGACTGGACCGTCCAACTCATTGCGCAGTCCGGAAAATATGCTGACATGTCCAATTTCATCGGCCTTCGTCCGAAATCCGAAGCGCCGGTTTTCGAAGCGCCGAGGGCGCCGAACGGCGTGTCACTTGCGGTTCGGGAAGGCGGCGAGCGCTACGCCAGCTTGTATCGGCCTGCCGGCGCCGAGAAGCCGACCTGGTCCTTGGAAGTCCATTCCGCGTCGGCCGGAGTCGTCACGGTTCGCGCGGGCAATATCGCGTCTGTCCCGGCGGACGTGCCTCTGACGTTGACGGATATCAAGACCGGCGCCCAGACGGATCTTCGGCGGTCTTCAAGCTATTCCTACACTTCTCTTCCGAACGAAACACGCGAGTTTTCGGTGTCGACCGAAGCGCCGAGCATGTGGTCCAAACTGGGATCAAAAGTCACGTATCCCATGGCATGCGTCATCACACGGACGTTTGGTTCCAGCAACGCCTTCACGAACCGTCTGCGGGACCTGCGTGACGCGCTGTTGAACACATCTTTCGGCCGAATCCTTGCATCCGCGTACTACCATGACTGACTCCCTAATGCGTCCGCCCGTCCGCTCGTCGTCCTGTCTGTGTCTGTGTGTGTCTGTCTGTGTCTGTGTGTGGTTGCAGGTTTCTCCTGCCCTCGCCCAACTTTCCGAAGAGGAACTTCGTCGCGAACGCGTCGAGACGACCGAAGACCTCCAGCGGACGGAAAAAATTTCCGCGGCGGCCTTGAGCGCCCGCAACAAACGCGGCTGGCTCCTCGATTACGGATTCAACACGTCGATGTCCTACACCGCTTCCGGCAACAACGACCGGAACGCCAAGACCCAGGACGATCCCGATCATACCCTCGACAATGATCTTCAGTTTTTCATCGTGACGGAGAACGTCTCCCGAAATCTTAAATTTTATTTCCGGAACAAAACGAGCTGGAACAACAACTCCAAAATTTCGGCGGCCATGCACGAAAGCGACGTCGACCAGTTCAAAGTCGACATGTTCTACGCCGAACGCGAATTTGACGGCACATCGCTCAAACACACGCTGACGGTCGGCCGCCAGTTCAGCAAGATCGGCCGCGGCATCGCGTTTGGCCTGACCGCAGACGGGATTTTCTGGAAAAGCAAGGGAAAAAAGATGACCGCGACCGGTTTCTGGATGCGCCAGAACCCCGGCGACAACAATCTCGATGTCCTCGCCCCCAACTCCGGCAGTACCAAACGGTGGTTCGCGGGCGCCGAGTACAAACACAAATTCAAAAAATGGATGGGACTCGACGTTTTCACGTTGTGGAATTTTGACAAAAACAACGAACAGCGGTCGGCTGTCGCCGGGATCGCCGGCAGTGTTCAGCGCTATAAATTCGAATCGCAGTATTATGGTCTTGGAACTGACGGAATGCTTTTCTCCAAACTCAACTACTGGTGGGAATACAACATGGTCCGCGGCAAAACGTACAATGCTTCGACGGTGGCAAAACCTGTTGCGTCTGAAGTCAATGTTCGCGGCAGCGCGCTCGACCTCGGCCTGCGGTATCTTTTCGGCGGTGACATCTCACCCACGGTCTTTACCGAATATGCGCTCGGCAGCGGAGACGCCGACCGCGTGAGCAACGTAACGTCGGACCAGCGCGGTTCGACCTTCGGCGACGATTCCGTCTACCGCTCGTTCGGCGGCCTTTCGATGGGCAACGCTCTCTCGCCAAGCCTTGCCAACATCCGCATTTTCAAACTCGGCGGCAGCGCCAAACCCTTTGGCCGGTGGGATTCCGCCCGCTGGAGCGACATGACGTTCAATTTGACCGCCTACACGTACTGGACCTACGCCAAAGGCGGCGCGACGTCCGATCCGGTCATCACCACCGGCGGCGATGCGAAATCGACCAAGATCGGCAACGAATACGATCTGACCGTCTCGTGGAATCTGTTCAACGACGTCAAGTATCAACTCAAATACGGATTGTTCACCCCCGGCTCGGCCTACCCGGCCGCTTCCCGTTCTCACGAAAATTATTTCAAGATGAAGGTGGCGTTTGATCTATGAGGCAACAACTTCAAGTCTCAATGTTCAATGTTCAATGTTCAATGTTCAAACGTCGTGGTTGGATCAAGGCTATTCTTCTCACCGCCCTTCTTCAGACTTCTACCCTCTGTCTTCTTCCGTCTTCCATCCGCGCTTCCGAAAACGATTTTTACCGCGGTCTGCAGAGAAAACCGTCGGCGACGAACGAGGATGTCGTCCGGGCTGTTGCGCGTCTGCGTGGATATCGGGGCGACGAGGAGTGGCAGCGTGAATCGCAATATCTGGTCGCACAGGGCGTCAAATTTCGCCGCAACATGCTGAAGACGCCTCACGCGCCCGCCACGAAAGGCGACGCGGCCAACTTGTTCCTGAACGCGATGGACAACGCGGCCGGCGACCGCGGCCTGTTCGGGCGTCTTTTTCCGCGAAGCCGCCGGTTTGCGGCCCGGGACGGCATGGCCCAGAAACTTCTGCCGGACGACAGTTACATGAACGAATTCATCAGCGGCGCCGAACTTCTCGCAATGTTAGGCCGCGCCAGCGAACAGATGGAGAAGGTCAAGTGAAAAACATGAGCCACACACAGAAACCCTTTAGCCACACACAGACAATCACAGACATACACAGACACAGACAGACGGCCTTGGCGAAATCTACAATTCAGCATATAAGGTGGATGGCTGTCTGTGCCTGTGTGTGTCTGTCTGTGGCTGATGTTTTGCCATGTTTTTCCGCAGACCAGAAAACAGCCATGGCCGGGACGCTGACGGGCGTGGCGGGCACGGTCGAAGTCATGAAACGCGGGGCGACCGATTGGGTCCAGGCAACGAACGACATGAAGATCAGTTCCGGCGACCAGCTCAATACCGGCATCGACGGCAAGGCGACGCTGAATTTTGAAAACACCGTCACGGACGTCAAACCCCTCACGCAGTTCACAGTCGGCCGCGCGATGGAGAGCGACAAGGAATACACGACGGAAATGTTTTTGAGCGTCGGCAAACTCGTCACCAAGGCCGACAAAAACAGCGGCAAGCTGAATAAATTTTCCGTGACCACGCCAAGCGCGGTTGCCGGAATTCGCGGCACGACGCAGGAGATCGGATACGGCGCGGGATTCGGCACCGAGTGCCACATCGAAGACGGCGTCGGCGCCATGACGCCCGTCAGTCCCGACAAACTTCCGCCTGCCGTTCAGATGTGTCTCGGCGTCGGCCCGGCTGTTGAAGCGGCCGCAGGCGGTGGGGAAGCCAAGGGTGCTGAAGGCGGGGCAGGCGCTCCTGGAACGGGCGGTGGCCCTGGTTCCGAGGCCGCGCCGGGCGCAGGCGCAGGAGAAGGTCAAAGCGCGGCCGCAAATGTGGCCGACGCGCTGGATCAGTGGCTTGGCGCGACGTTCGACAAGGAAGTCGAGGCCGAACCGGGCGCGGCGGCCGGCGCGGAGGAAAAATCCGCGGGCGGCGAGGAAAAATCGGCGCCGGGACAAGAGGAATCGCCGGGCGCGGGGCCTGAAGTCTCCGGCGGCGACGACCCGACTGCGCTGCTGGAAGCCGCGTCGTCGGCGGGCGAAGAAATCCAAATCGAGGACGGACAGGACGCGTCAGTGAGCAGTGATCCGACGGATCTTGAGGCCGTCGTCACGCCGACTGAAAATCTGGTTATTGAAGCCGTCACCGACATTGCCCCGGCCGGAGCGCCGGACGCCGTGGTGGAAGCCAACACGCTGTCGACCGATGTGGTCGATGAGCCCGTGTCGGAATCGGCCGTTGACGCGTCTACGTCTGACGAGGCGACGCAACAACTGATCGATGACATCAGCGACGGGTCGTCGGAGGAGGGGGCGGGTTCCGGCGGCGGGTCCGGGTCATCGGAGGAAGAGGATCTGTTCGGTCAACCTCCTTCCAAGCCGGATTAGAAAAGGCTCAATATTCAATGTTCAATGTTCAAGTCTCAAGATTAAGAACTTGAAAATTGAAAGTTGAGTATTGAACATTGAGCCTTATCCATGTGCAGACTCTCTGCGTATGTGATAGAAGGATTTCCTTATGGCCCTGAAAGACAAAATGAAACCTCTGACGCTGGTCGAAAAAATCGAGATCGGCTATCCGGGACTCGCGGTGTTCAAATTCAAACCCGAAAATGGCGGCGAAATTTCTTCTTTTGAATCCGGCCAGTACATGACGATCGGCGACGACGTGCAAAAATCCGAGGGCGGCGTCGCGGCCGGCGTCAAATTCGTCCCGCGGCCGTATTCCGTGGCATCTTCGCCGCTCGTTAAAGATTCCATTGAGTTTTACATTGTGGAAGTCGCCGGCGGAGAATTCACGCCGCATCTTTTTTCCAAACAAATCGGTTCGACCGTCTGGTACATGGGTCCCAAGGGAAAATTTACGCTTTCGCGGACGGCGTTCACGAATCTTGTTTTCATCTGCACCGGCACCGGCCTTGCCCCGTTTGTCAGCATGCTTCGCACGCTCAAACTTTCCGGGCAGAGCCGCGGAAAAGCCATCACGCTCATGTTCGGCAACCGCACGAGCAAGGAACTTGGGTATCTGGACGAAATGCGCGCGTATGAAACCGACCCCGATTTCGATTTTGTCTTTATCCCGACCGTGAGCCGCCCGCAGGAAGAGTCGACCCATGATCCTCGCGTCGGCGTCGGCCGCGTGAATGACACGTTCCGATTCCTCCTCGGCCTGCCCAAATCGGGCAAGGTCGATCCGGTGCTGCCGGCGCACCGGAGCGCCGAGGCGATCTTCGCCCGGATTCCGGCCGGGCGCACCGCCTTCTTTTTCTGCGGCAATCCCGACATGGTCAAAGACGCCAAAGAGGCCGTAGCGCAAAAACAACTTGCGTCGCCGGACCAGATTTTCATGGAGGACTATTGGTGACAGCGGCTCCCAAACGAAACGCGGCCGGCGACATATGGGGCGCTGTCGCCTCGATGCTCGTGATCCTGCCCGCCGCCGTCGCGTTTGGCGTCGCCATCTATTCGCCCTTCGGCCCGGAATACGTCGGGCAGGGTGCGCTGGCCGGAATTTTAGGCGCCGTCTGCATCGGAATCATCGCGCCGTTTTTCGGCGGGACCGAACGGATGGTTTCCGGTCCCTGCGCTCCGGCCGCCGCCGTCATGGGCGCGCTGGCCGCGGAATTGATCAAATCCGGCCATGCCGATCCGGTCCGGGCGCTGTGGCTGATGGCTCTCGTTGCACTGTGTTCCTCGATCCTGCAAATCATCTACGGCGCGTCCGGAGGCGGAACGCTCATCAAATACATTCCGTTTTCCGTCGTGACCGGATACTTGAGCAGTGTCGGCGTTATCATTTTTCTGAAACAACTGCCCGGATTTTTCGGTTTCCCGAAATCGATCCCGCTCTGGAGCGGCGTCACGACGCCGTCGATGTGGAATTCCTCCGCGCTCATTGTGGGGCTTGCGACCATCTGCATGACTCTTCTGGCGCCGAAAATCACCAAGGCGATCCCGGCGACCATTTTGGGCGTCGTTGGCGGCGTGCTGGCCTATTTTGGCGTGAGCGCCTATCGGCCGGAACTCCGCATCATGGCCGACAATCACCTCATCATCGGGGCGATTCAAGGCGGCGGATCGTTCGCGGACGGATTGGAACGGTTGAAAAACATGATTCACGTGAGCGGCGCTGATATTTCCCTGATCGCCGCGCCGGCGCTCACGCTGTCGGTTCTGCTCTCCATCGACACCCTGAAAACGTGCCTCCTCGTCGACTCGCTGACGCGCACGCGCCATCGGTCGAACCGCGAACTCATGTCGCAGGGCCTGGCCAACATGGTCTCCGCGCTGGCCGGCGGCGTTCCCGGATCGGGCACGGCAGGCCCGACGCTTGTCAATATCGCCAGCGGCGCTCAAACGCGCTGGTCGGGCGTCCTCTCGGGGTCTCTCGTCCTTGTCGCGTTGCTTCTTCTTCGGCCTTACATCGCGTGGACTCCGCTGGCCGCACTCGCGGGTATTCTCATCATCGTCGGGTTTCGCATGTTCGACCGCCGGATATTCCGGCTCCTCAAACAAAAATCGACGGTTCTCGATTTCGTCGTCATCGCCACGGTGATCATCGTATCGGTTTCGGTTGGACTCATCCCGGCGGTCGGCGCGGGAATCGGCCTGACCGTCTTTCTGTACCTGCGCGATCAGATTCACAGCCCGGTGACCCGCAGAAAATTCTCCGGCTCGGAGATTTCATCCAAACAAAAACGCCTGCCGGACGAGCTGGAAATTCTCCAGAAGGTCGGCGATCGGACGGTTGTCTGCGAATTACAGGGCAATCTGTTTTTCGGAACGACCGACCGGCTCTACCAGGAATTGCAAGCGGATCTCACGACCCGGCGATTCATCATCCTCGATTTTACGCGAGTACAGTCTCTCGATTTTTCCGCCGCGCATCTTCTGGAACTCATCGAAGCCCAGTTGGCCGAACGCGGCGCCTCGCTTGTTTTCAGCGGCCTGCCGGCGCAACTTCATGGAGGACAGAACATCCAGAATTATCTCCGCGAAATGGGAGTCCTGCACGCCGGCGGGTCCGTCAAGATATTCGACCAGCTCTCGGACGCGGTGGAATGGGTGGAAGACTGCATGCTGGAGGAAGCCAAAAGTTTCCGGCCCGATGAGACTCTGCTCGAACTCAAAGAGATGGAATTTCTAAAAGGCCGGAAAGAGGACACGCTCCGGGAACTCGAAGAATGCATGGAACGACGAAGTTACAAGGCGGGCGACCAAATTTTCACGCAGGGCGACGACGACGATTCGCTGTATCTGATTTTGAGAGGAAACGTCAGGGTCATCCTGCAGGCCGGCGCCGTCAGATACCATATCGCCACCTTCGGCCAGGGAGATTTTTTCGGCGAGATGGCGTTTCTGGCCGGCGGTTCCCGGTCGGCCGACGCCGTCGCGACCTGCCCAACCGACTTGATGGTTTTGTCCCGCAAACGATGCGACCAGCTGTCGGACAAGCACCCTCGAATGTGGCAACATCTCTTTGCCGATCTGGCTCGCATCCTCGCCCTGCGCCTGCGGCAGGCCGACGCCGAAATCCGCGCGTTACAGAATTAAGAAAAAAAGCCACACACAGACGATCACAGACATACACAGACACAGACAGACGGCCTCGGAAAAATCTACAATTCAGCATTTAGGGTGGATGGCTGGTCTGTATCTGTGTGTGTCTGTGACTGTCTGTGATCGTCTGTGTGTGGCTATTGTTTTTCCCTGGTCAAAAAAAGAAGATCCGTCCGAGATACGGACGGATCTTCTATCGGTTGCAACCGGTAATGGACTTATTTGGGCGTTTTAAATCCCACAAGCGCCCCCTTTGCGAAAAAACTTACTTCCAGAGTTCGAACGGTGATTCCGGCTCAATGATGGGCGAGAAATCTTCGTTCGGAACGCCGATCGGAAACGTCACGATCTCCACTCCGCCGACGAGCTCCCGCTTCACTGTGTTGACTGTGCCGGAAATAAGACCCTTTCCGCCTTCCTCTTTCAACGCGGCAAAAAACTCAATCCATCCGAAACCGCCGTTGACGATTCCGCGGGTGAGTTTTCCGATGGCGTTGTTCTCCGCAGCGTAAGCCCCAACCGAGAAAACGAAGCACAGTGCGACCGCAAGACAAACCACAAGCGTCTTCTTCATCGCAGTGCCACCTCCTTTCAAAAGGACATAGGACATACGTATATACGTATATGTGTCCTGCCAAATTGGTCGACTATACCAAATCGGGGGGGCAAAAGCAAATTATTCTTATCAAGAAAAAGGCTCAATTCCCAATATTCAATGTTCAATTTTTATCCGTCAAAACTTGAATATTGAGAATTGAGCATTGAATATTGAGCCTTCTCCCCGGTCTTACTGCCCCTGACTCTGTCCCTGGGTCGGGCGGTTGGGCGGGGTGACCGTGGTGGTCGAACCGCCTGACGACTCGTGGCTGATGGTTTCAATGACATCCTGTACGGCCGATTGCGCCTCGGCCGCCGATACGGCCGCCGGAGCGTCGACCACTTCCGTGCTCTGTTGTGCCGCCTTCTGTTCCGCCGGCGTCGATCCGGCCGGGACCACGCTCGGCGCCGAAGCCTGAATCAACGCCGCGGTCGGTTCAATGATCGATTTCGGATCGGCGGCGTTCTGTACCGTCGCCGACATCCCGTCCGCAACGGGAATCGCGTAATCGAGCGTCTGCGGATCCAGCAACGGTTGGACGGCCTCAGCACCGCCTCCCGCTGCCGCCTGCTCCGACTGCTGAAGCCACGCATTAAATTCCGCGACCGCTTCCTGCACGGTCTTCGGCCCCTCCTCGCCCTTCTTCTCGCCTTTCCCCTTTTCGTCTCCCTTGCCAACGCCGCCTTCTCGTCCGCCGCCTGCCGGGGCCACCCCCAACATCGCCTGGACTGCCGGCGGCAACGCCTCGGGCCGGACCGGCGCCATGTATCCGGTCCCGTCCTTGATTTTGACTTCAGTGCCGAATCCCTTGTTGAAACTGCACTCCTGCTTTGTTCCCCTCACGCCCGCAACAGCGCTTGGCGTCGTCACGGTGAATTTGTTTTTCTTCCCGCTGGCCGGATTGACCGCCGACGACACTTTCCCCACTTGTAAAAACAACTCCGTCGTCATGTTGTCCTTGTCCTCCAGCGCCCGGCCCACAACAAATTGCGTGAACGGCTCGATCTCCGTCGTGCTGTTTTTGAAAATCAGGGACGCATGGCCGGTCAATCCGGTATTGATCTGATCGCCGGGCCCGATCGTCATGTCCGCCGTCGCCGTCGCCCATTCCGTCGTCCCCCGCTTCTGCACCTCGACCTCCCCCTGCACGTTCGCCAGTTTGCCCGTCATGATGTCCGCGGAAAAAGAGGGTAAAACAATAGCCACACACAGACACACACAGGCACAGACAGCCTTCCACCCTAAATGTTGAATTGTAGATTTTTCCAGTTGCGTGTGTGTGTCCCTGCCTGCCGGCAGGCAGGTGTGTATGTCTGTGATCGTCTGTGTGTGGCTAAAGGTTTTCATCGTTCTTGCTCCCCCCGGAGCTCCAGCGCCCTGGACATGAATCCCATGAGTTCGCTTCCGCTGATGACCTGATGCACTGTGCTGTCCGGCGGCAGAAGTTTCAGAAAGACCGCCTCCCGGACCGCGTACCGCTGGCTTCCGCTGAAGATCCTCTGCATCACCCAGCCTTTGATTCCCAGCGCCTGCATCAGCATGTGCGCCGCGTTACCTTTTGTCAGAATCTTGTCCTCGAGGTTTGGCATGTCGCGACGGAACTTGATTCCGTCCTGTCGGTACAGCCACATCAGCTCCTCGTACATGTCCGTGTGTCCAGAATACCCCTTGTACCGCGCCAGCACATGCACCGCATCCCCCACCGTCGCCTCGGACTTGCGCGACAGTTCACGGTAATAATCCATGGACGTTTGTGAAAACGCCGGGGAAACCGGGGCCACACACAGACACACACAGGCACAGACAGCCATCCACCCTATTTGTTGAATTGTAGATTTTTCCAATGCCGTCTGTCTGTGTCTGTGTATGTCTGTGATTGTCTGTGTGTGGCTAAAGGGTTTCTGTCCGTAGCCGATGTTTTTCATCTTTACAAATCCAGTGAAATTTTTAGTTTCAAGTAGTTCTCCGCCGCCCGCGATCCCGCCGGATATGCGGCGCCCGGGCTGAACCGGCCCCACTTGAATTGATACTTGAGATCGCCCGACAACCGCCACGCGATGGTCACGTCGATCTCGTTGCCGATCTTGTTGGACGCCCCCGCACCCGTGTTCACGGCCGCGTCGCTTGTCGTGCCGGCGGATTTGTCCTTGCTGAACATGTAATACGTCGGCTGAAACGACAACTCGCTCCAGATCCTGCTCGCAGACCAGCCGAACGGTTTCAGGCTGAACCCGAATTTCGTCGCGCGCAAATTGATGAGCTGGGGCGACAGCGCGTATCCGAGCGACAATCCGCCAAAAGAAATAAAGCGCTGATCCTTGCCCGATATGCTCCCGCCCGACGTGCCGGTCGCGCTTCCGGTCGCGTCGCCGTCGCCGCTGCCGGCCGCGTACTCGGCGTAAATCGTCGGCGCAAAATCCGTCTGGAAGAAATACCGAACCCCGAAATCGTAGGCGCTTGCGGCCACGTTGATCTTGGTCGTCGACGCCGTCCCGGCAAAACTCGAATAAGTCTTGCCGCTCTCCGTGATGTATTGCGTCCAGTAATTCAACCGGCTGGTGAGGTTGCCCGAAAGACCCAACCCGTAGAAATACGAATCGAGCTGGTGTTTCTGGCCCGAGCCGTCCGCGGTTTCTCGGTTGTTGTCGGCGTTATCGAGCCAGAACAATCCGAGCGTGTGGCGGTTGAATAATTTCCAGTTCCATTCGGCGCCCGCGAACCACCGCTTCGTGCGGCCCGGATTCCAGCTTGCGGGGTTCACGCCGCCGTCGATGTTGTCGTCGCTTGGCGACTGCATGAGCCAGAAGAGTTGCACGGTATTTCGTTTCGAGGCCATCTCGTAGCGCAATCCGTCGGCGACCATTCCGAAACTGATCCCGCGTTCGACCTGCGCGTACTGCCGGCCCAGCGTCCACGTGTGTTTGAACGTCCGGCCCAAAAACGCCCATTCCATGTAGAGCATGTCGAACGTCGGCTGAACGCGGTCGTGCCGGTCGATCGCGGCGGCGTTGTTGCCGCCCGTGCTGTTGATCGTCGAAGTCGTGCGAAGCCGGCTGTAGAATTTCGTCTTGCCGCTCGCGCTGGCCACGCGAAGAAACATCCGAAGATCGTTCTCCCACGAGTGGTCGAGCGCGTCCTGCGTCGTGGAAA
>JAHFCY010000200.1 GCA_023249255.1 Candidatus Lindowiibacteriota bacterium
AGGCTGAAACATAGCATGCAGGCTACATGAAGCGACGCAAGGGGGTCGAGTGGGAGGGGGCGTTTATCTTCGTGATGGCCCTGTTTGTCTCGCCGGGAGTATCTCTTGCGGCGACCCCCGCCGCACAGGTTTCGGCGGATACATCCACGCATTCAACCGGCAACATTCCGACCACCATCTCCCTCGATGTCTCCGGTGCCGACGTGCGTGACATCGTCTCCGCGCTTGCCTCGAATTTCAAAGTCAACGTCGCCCTGCCACCCGATCTCACGGGGACCGTGACGGTCGTCCTCAAAGACATCGGCCTTCGGGAGGCACTCAAAGCCGTGCTTGATCCGCTCGGCTACGAATGGGAAATGCGAGAGAGTGTGATCTATGTTCGAAAAAAAGGCGAAGGCACGCGGCTGACGGCGAGTTTTGACAAGGAAAAATTGACGTTGGATGCCGACCGGGCGCCGTTGAAGGACGTGGTGCGACTCGTTTCCTCAACAACTTCAAACAATCTCGTAGTTGACGAATCAGTCCGAGACGTTCCAATCACGATTTCGCTGAAAGAGATTTCCCTGTCCGACGGACTGAAGCTTCTGGCCCAAAGCCACAAGCTGGCCGTGATGGAAAAAGATGGGACGTTCTATTTCAAAAAGGCGGATGCAGAAGGAGAGCCGAAGGAAGTAGTGGCGGTCGACAGCGAAGGCAGGGTGTCCGTTAGGGCTTCGAAGGTTGAGATTGCGGCCGTGTTGACGGAACTCGCCTCCAAGACGGGTGTGTCGATCGGGATCGAGCAGGGCGTGTCCGGACAGGTGACGGCAGACTTGAAAGACCAGAAACCGGCGGATGCGATCCAGACCTTGGCGGATTTGGCGGGCTTGGACGTCGAAGAAAAAGGCGGCGTGTATCAGGTGTTCAAACCCCAGGGCACCGCGGCAGGCACGACAAGAGGCAAACCAGCCTTCAAAGTCGACTATGCCGATGGACTCGTGTCGGTGGACGTATCGAAAGGAGACCTTGGCGAAGTCATCAACGCGATCATCCAAAAAAGCGGCCTTGATTTTGTCGTCTACGGTGCGATCCGCGACCAGATCGACGCGAAGATGGATTCAAAACCTCTGGACGACGCGATGGCGACTCTCTTGCAGGGGACCCGATATAGTTTCCGAAAACTCGACAACGGCGTCTACATGATCGGTGACAAGACACAGGCCGCTCCGACCAGCGCCACCCTGACCGACGCCGAAGTCATCCAGCTTCGGAATATCAAGGCCGAAGACGTGGTCGGCATGATGCCGCCGTCAATTCCCACGGCCGGGGTCAAGGTGTTAAAAGATCTGAACGCCATCTCGGTGAAAGGCAGTACGGACGAAGTGGCATCAGTCAAAGACTACGTCAAAAAAATAGACCAGGAACCCCCGGTCATCGAGATTGAAGCGATGGTCGTGGAAATTTCGGACGACGTCAGCCGAAATGTCGATCTGTCCAGTATTTTAAAAGGAGTATCGCCCAATGAACTCGATATCACTCCCGGCAAAATCACCGCGAACCTTGATCTCGCCAAAACCCATTTCAACTCAACCCTGCAGGCGACGCTGAATACCCTCGTGTCCGAGGGCCGGGCCAACGTCAAAGTCAAACCGAAAATTTCGGTCTTGTCCGGAAACGAGGCTTCCATCAACGTGACTCGGGAGGAATTTTTCAAAGTCACCACCGGCAATGTCCAGACCCCTCTGACCCAGCTTGAAAAAGTCACATCCGGCATCATCCTGACCATCAAACCGTGGGCAAGTCTGGCGTCGGAAATGATCAGGGTCAATTTGAAAGTCGAGGTTTCAAGCCCGACGGGCGTTTCGGCTGAAGGGTTACCGGCGATCAGCGCGCGAAAAACGAACACAGAGGTCAGCCTAGAAGAAGGACAGACACTTGTGGTGGGAGGTCTCTATCAGGAGAGAGAAGCCGCATCCCAGGATCGATTCCCCTACCTGGCCAAAATTCCCGTCCTCGGATATGCCTTCAAAAAAGAAACCAAATCCAAAAACAAAAACGAACTGATTTTTTACATCACGCCTCGGATTGTTTCAAAAAGAGCGGCTTCGGCAAGAACGGCCGCGGCCGAACCCTCCAAGGAAAAACATATCCTTCCGCCGACACCAGCCAAGATCAAATAGAAAAATCATAATCCCGCGTTCCATTTTTCCGAACAAACCATCAGCGGATCAGGAAGGCCTTAGCCTGCTTGAGGTCTTGGTCGCCTCCGGTATCCTTGCCATCCTAGCCATGGGCATGGTCCAGAGTGCCAATTCGCTCGCCATTGAGACGCGGTTCGCCCAAGACCGGCTCATCGCCTCGACGTTGGCGGTCGACCTCCGTGAAGAGATTTTGAGCAAACCCAGACAAGATCCAGATCAGCCCGCGATTTTCGGACGAGAGCCGGGAGAATACAGGAACATTCGCCTCTATTTGGACGATCGCGACGATTACGATGGACTGGAAGATAATCCCGTGACCGACATCAAAGGTAATCCGGTGCCGGGGATGGAGAGATTTTCCCGCCGGGTCCAGATCCGGCACGTATTGGAAGATGATACTTCGAAGAATGACGAAAAGGGAACATCGAGGCTCTGGCAGTATACAGTCACAGTGTCGAAAGACGGGAAAGAAATGAGCCGATTGGAGTGGCTGGATTCGCGGCCATGAACATCGGAAGAAAGGTCGATTCGATCACGGGATTTACGTTGATCGAGATGCTGATGGCGATAGCGATATTCAGCGTGGTGATTGGTGGATTGTTTACGATCGGCGATTACGTATCTGCGCGGGTCGTGGAATCGAGACGGGAGAGCAAGAGGATTCTTGAGATGGCAAATTTTTTGAACGAATTTTCGGATTCGCTCGAAGACGGTAAGGGTATTCTGTATGTCTCTGCGCGTGAAATTGGAATCTGGCTGAACGACAAAGATGGTGATGGGCGGCCGTATGCCGACGAGACCGTGTCGTTTTTATGGGATGGCCGCTCGCCCGGGACCGTATATCGCCGAGTTGGTTACGAAGAAAAAGGGGTCATGAATGCCGTTGAAGCGTTCGAGATCGCCTACGATTTTCCACCGCCGCAGACGACCCACGTTCTGATGCGAATCAAAGTGAACGGGACCGTCTACCAGACGGGCATGGCGGTTGGGGCGAGAAGATAGGTCATGCAATCCGACGATATGAATGAACGCGGCGCGGCGCTGATCTACGTCCTCATTGCCGTGGCGGCAATGATGGGGATGATGGGCGTCGTGTTTGCGCAATTGTCTGAAGTTCGAACTGCGGTCGGGACATGGGAATGGACGCGGAAGGCCCGTGTGGCGGCCGAGAGCGGCATCGAGGTCGCGCAACTTAAGCTGATGGACAATCCGGCGTGGAAAGCGGGAGAAGACACCATGCCCGAATACAACGTGGCGCTGACGGATGCCCAGGCGCGGGTCAAAACAGATCGTGTACGGTTTCCAGATATCGTGACATTAATGGCGGTAGGCAGGCACAGAGGCGGAAGAGGCAGGATTGAAAGAACCGCGCAGATCACCGATCCGACGTTGTTTGCATTGATCGCGCAAAAACGAATCGCGCTTGAGTTCGGGACAGGATTGTGGGGAACCGCATCGGCGGGAGAAGGGATAACGGTCGGCCGAGGCGTTTCGTTCAAAAGCGTCGTGGGTGTACCGACACTGATATCAGGAAAAGACGTGACGTATGACGTGGCTTATCCGGAGGTCAGGACATACGAATCGGCGAGGTCGTTGCCAGCGGCGAGCTTGAAACTTGATGAAATTAAAAAAATCTATGAAACGAGGATTGTGGACGGAACGCTTGCGGATGCCAAGATTGCGGGTCGCCGGTTTTTGCGCGATGGGTCGTTAACGATCGTAGACGGCGAGTATTCGGATGTGTCGTTGTTTGTGGCCGGAGAACTTCGGATGACGGGATCGCCGAAGTTTGCATCAAAAGGGGACACGCCGATTGTGATCGTCGAAAAAGATTTTACCGCCAATTTCTCCGGCGCGGAGATTCGTGGAGTGATGTATGTCGGCGGGAAAGTCACACTTCGGGGGCAAGCGGTCATCACGGGGACGATCATCGCAGATGAGATAGATGTGGGCGACGGAGTGACGATCCAGTCGTTTCAGGAGGATGCGGCGACCAAGCCCCCTCCGCAGTCGTTTTTCAGACGAGAGATCCGATGGATCGACAACTCTAAAGGAGGACGGAGGAAATGAACACCACAACGTGGTGACCCGCGCTGATCTTTCAAAATATTTACTTGGCCTATATATATTATAATAGTATAACAAGCCTAATGACGAATTTAATTGGATTGACGGAGTTGGAATCACTGTTTAGTCAGGTGAAAGAGCGCGTGGGAAATATGCTGGATCAATTGCCTGACCCTACAAATTTGGATCCCAAAATTAAATCCGAAAAGGGGGTGGGAAAATATTGCAGTCTTCGAGCGTTTCCTGTGTATCCAAAGGGGGGTAAAAATTGGACATTGGTCGATCAAACCAACTGGATGTTCGGAAATTTCGCCGGAATTTTGTGGCTCATCACGTTCTTATCCGAATATATGGATGGGCATGGAGAAGTAAGAAACAATTGGGAAGAAAAGGCCTCAAAATGGACAGAGTTATTGGAAAAGAAATGCAAAGATGAAGGTAAATCGTGTGATCCGGCGAAGACGCAAACGATTTTAGATACATCGGTTTCGGGTCAGGTGTACAGAAGCTACGGTCTTGGACTTCGAATCGGCAAATTCATTGATAGGCCCAAATACATAAATATTATTAAAAACGCGGGATTGAGGTATTTGAAAAAATTCGATCAGGACAAAGGATATTTTAAATCGGGCCTTTCCAACTATAAGAACAAGCATTTAATATTTCCCGTTTTAATTGATCAACTCTTGGCACTTGAGTTTGCAGCTTGGATGGATTCGATGACAGCCGATGCCGGGCCCTCGACCATGGCACTGACCCACGCCCAGAAAACAATTCGATCACACCTGGGAATGCGTTGTGGCGGTCAAGCCAGCTACCACTTGGTCGACATCGGAGATGGTAACGGTAGAGTTTATGGTGACCAAGGCTACTCTGCGGACAGTGCGTGGTCTCGTGGACAAGCTTGGGTGATTGAAGGTCTTTCGAGTCTATACGGGAGCCTTTCCTCAGACAAGAAGCCTCTCAAATTTCCAGATGTGATTGACAAAACGGTAGAGTTTCTAAAATCAAAGACCTCCGATTTCAAGCAAATTCCCAAGTGGGATGTGTGTTTGCCTCCACACCCTGCTCAGGCTTATTCGCCTTGGGATTATGTTGACACAAGTGCTGCTGCGGCTGTAGCAGCTGGACTCTTTACGTTGGCCTTTGCAACAGGTGAAAGCAAGCATCAATCCGATGCATCGGATATCTTCCAGACACTTAAGGAAGACTACTTTCCCGGGTCGGAAAAGGGCCTTCTGGACCACGGTTGCTACATCAATCCGTTATGTGAGCAAGTTCGAAATACAAAAAGAAAAGGGGAGGCTGCAGACAGCCCACTGATGTTTGGAGATTTTTATTTTATGAAATGTTTGGTATGGCAATATTGTCTATTGACCAAAATCAAAAATCCCTTTGGATATCATGAAAAAAACTAACACTCCGTATGATACAATACTTTATGGAAGATAATTTTATGTTGCACAGTGCGACACCACCGATATGACAAACACGAATTTGGGGCATGGGACTGTTCAGTGGAAGTTGATTTGTTTCTCACCGGACTTTTCAAATGATTGTGTGGGTCTAACCGTTTTTCTGTCAACCTATTGCCAATTTTCATTGGATAATAGGAGATTATCGTAAGAACGTCCCAATGCAAGATTCATATTCCACATCCACTCAACCGAGTGAGCCCCATTGCTTTCGAAGTGAACCGCCGTTCCATTTCTCAAAAAAATACGCC
>JAHFCY010000053.1:0-1026 GCA_023249255.1 Candidatus Lindowiibacteriota bacterium
CGTTCGCCTTTCAGGATGAACACGATCGCAACCAAGGCGTTGTTGAACGTCTGAAGCTGGGCGTCCTCCATGGCCGATACGAGTTGTCGATCTGGCGTGGAGGCGTCCTGAATCTGTTTGAGCCATTCCAGCACCAGCGGGTCCTCGGCGATCAGGTCCGGACTGCGGCGGCTGTCCGGATCTGAAATCGTTTCCTGCACGACCTCATGCACGCCTTTGACGGCAACCTCATAGATCGAATTCCCCCATTCGGTGCCGCGCTTTTGACAGTCGATCTTGATGAATCGGGCCGGTTGTTTCGGAAAGGTGATTTCATCAGAACTGCCGTCGCCCTCCGATTCCGTGAAGACTTTGTTCCACGACTCGCCGTCTTCAGACACGAGGACATCATACTGCCGGGCGTAAGCCGCCTCCCAGTAGATGTCGAGCGCCTCGATCGACGCCGTCACGCCGAGATCGATTTGCAGCCATTGGCCGTCGTCAAAGGAACTGCTCCAGCGGGTATTCAGATCGCCATCGACCGCATTTGAGGCCTGACACTCCGCTTTTTCCTCGCTTGACGCCGTGGCCGTCAATCCAGCGTACGCATTCTGCGTCGAAAAGAGAAACAGGAGCGTCAGAAAAAAACCCATGCGGGATGGATGAATAATTATCACGTTCATAATCTATCGCATTTCCATTGGCGGATACGCCAGGCTTCCCTGAAGCCGTATGTCACGGGACGAACTGCCGACGAGGATGGTGAACGCGCCCGGTTCGACGGCCCAGTCGTGAGCTTCGGGGTCGAAGTAGGCGAACGCGTCGCGGTTGAGATCCAGGCTCACGCGGCGCTTCTCCCCCGGCTGGAGCATGATCTTTCGAAACGCCTTGAGTTCTTTCGGGGGACGATCGATGCGGGATGTGTCATCCGCGACGTAAACTTGGGCCACCTCGGCGCCCGCGCGGGAACCGGTGTTTTCAAGATCAAAGGAAACGGACACCTCGGGACTGTGGCCCAATCCCGCCGGGGTCACGCTGAGGTTACTG
>JAHFCY010000053.1:1036-15413 GCA_023249255.1 Candidatus Lindowiibacteriota bacterium
TATGAAAGCCCGTGGCCGAACGGAAAGAGCGGTTCGATTTTCCGCGCGTCGAAGTAACGATATCCGACGTAAATGCCTTCGGCGTAATGCACGACGAGATTTTCTCCGGGATAGTTTCCGTAAGCCGGGGACGACTCCCAGCTTTTCGGGATGGTCGTCGGTAGTTTTCCGGACGGATTGACCCGTCCGAAGAGGACGTTCGAGATCGCGGCGCCGCCCTCTTCGCCGGGATACCACGCCTCCACGACAGCGGCCACCCGGTCGATCCAGCGGTTCATGAGGACAGGGCCGCCGTTGTTGAGCACAACGACTGTATTCGGATTGGCACGAGCGACCGCGTCGATCAACTCGTCCTGCCCGGCAGGCAATGCGAGCGTGTCGCGGTCCCGGCCCTCGGTTTCAAATCGATCGCTCAGTCCCGCGAAGACCACCGCGACGTCGGCCTCCTTCGCGGCCCGCACGGCCTCCCGGAGCCGGGCATCGGCGGCATCGACATGATGCCAGCCCAGGCGCGCGATCGCGCCGCCCCAGTTCTCGTAGAACTCAACCTTGATCGCGTACCGCCGGCCCGCCTCAAGTGTCACGGTGGATTTCACGGCCTCTTCCGCGTGGTCGCGCCAATTGTCGATGATCTGCCGGCCGTCAAGATAAACGCGACTGCCGTCGTCACTGCTTGCGCTGATCTCGTAGGGTCCTCCCCTGGCGGGAGTCAGAAATCCGGTCCAGCGCGCGGAGAAACTGTCCGCCGGAATCTCCGGCGCGGGCGAGGGGCGGAAGGAGAAGTTGATCTGCGGATCGATCCGGACGAGCGTTGGCTCGCCCTGGAGGTACTGGTTGCTGAAGTATTCCGCGTGAAGTCCATGAACGCCGGGACCTCCGTCTGCAGGAGTGAGGAACTCCGGTTCGATCGGACTGATCTCGCCTGCCGACTCCGCTCCGAGCGCATACACGATTTCCACCCGGTCTCCGACCAGAGCGCGGATGGCGTCCAGAGGCGCGACGGCCCGCTCCGGCTCGACGTGCCCGCTGCCGCCGCCGTGAACCCGTGCCTGAGCGGCGTTGGGACCGATGACCGCTACGCGTTTTGTCGCGGCGAGGTCGATGGGAAGCGCCGCATGGTCGTTCTTGAGAAGCACCACGGCGTCTTCCGCGACCCGGCGCGCGACCTCGCGATGTTCCGGCGTGTTGATCATCGACGGATCCGGATCAGACGGATGATCAAAGAGACCCAGAGTGAAGATCACGCGAAGGATATGTCGAACGTGCTCGTCGACCGTTGCCGTGTCGATCACGCCATTTTTGATTTCATTTGATATTTCGGCATTGAGGTGTTTCGGATCGGGCATTTCGATGTCGAGTCCGGCGTTGACGGTCGGGACGCGGCTGTGCACGCCGCCCCAGTCGGACATCACGATGCCGCGGAATCCCCAGCGATTCCTGAGCGTTTCGGTGAGGAGGTAGGGATTCTCGGCGCACCAGAATCCGTTCACTTTGTTGTAGGCGGACATCACCGCCAGACATCCCGCATCCTGGACCGCGGCTTTGAAGGCGGGAAAATATATTTCGTGGAGCGCGCGTTCGTCGATTTTGACGTCGACGTCCCCGCGGGTGTATTCCTGATTGTTGACGGCAAAGTGTTTGACCGTGGCCGCAACTCCCTTGCTCTGCACTCCGGTGATGTAGCCCACGGTGGTTCGGGCGGCCAGATAGGGGTCCTCGCCGAAACTTTCGAAGTTTCTTCCTCCGAGCGGCAGGCGGTGGATATTGACGCATGGTCCGAGGATGATGTTGCGGCCCTTGCCTTTGACCTCCTCGGCCAGCGCCTCTCCGAGTCGTTTGATCAAATCCGGATCCCACGTTGCGGCCATGGCCACGCCGGAGGGAAACGCCGTCGTGTGATCCCACCTCACACCTTGAGGCCCGTCGGTCATCTTGAGTTCGGGAATACCGAGTCGCTCGACCGCGCGCGAGTTGAATCCGTTCTCGCGGCCGTTTCCGGCAAGGATACTTATTTTTTCATCGAGCGTCATGCGCGACAGCAAGTCGGATACCCGGGCCTCCACGTCGAAACCGGATTCTCGATACGGCGGATTCTCTTCCGCGTACGCGGGAGAGGCGGCGCCGAACAGGACCCCAATCGTTGATGCCGCGCTGTTGAATTCACCCTGCGACGCGCGGTAGTACGCTTCGACAAGTATTCTCCCGGCCGGCATGTCGAGCAATCGATCACGAAATTGCCGGGCGATCGTGAGAAGACCCATATCCGACACGTGGCGACTGATCAAACACGCCGCAAAGGACTTTTTCGAATCGCGCGACGGCGCGGACGACCACTGGGGAGCCGCAAAGCCGCCCGGGTCGACGATCACGCCGTTGGCGACGCCGTCCATATCGCCGGGGCCGCCGTCTCTCAATGTTAGAGAGACAAGCGTGTCGCCGTCCAGGCCGGAAACGTCGGACGTCAGATCAATCCAGCGGGTGCGGGCCGAGTCCCACATCAGATATCTCGCCTCCTCGGGCAAGGGTTCGGGCAATTCGAACTGTACCGTGACGGCGCCGCCGATTTCGACGTGATCGATGGTGAATGCAAACAGCCCGAACCGGAAATCGCTTTCGGGGTGCTGCGATTCGCCCGAGTCGCTCACTTCGTCTGTGTATTTGACTCCGGACAACGTCGCAATTCTTTCGCCGGAAGCGTCCTTCAATTTGAATTTGACGGGACGGGGGTCCGGCGCGTCGGCATTCGTTTTCAGTTTTTCTTTAACCGGCTCGATTTTTATTTTGTCGGGCATGGTTGTGAATCGCCGGTCGTCGCTCCAGTCCGACCACTCACCCCTGCAATCACCGACCCGGGCGCGCCAAACCCAATCACGGCCTCCCGGCACGCTTCCCTTGGGCAGGCGAAGCTTCCTGACGCCCTCCTTCTCGGCCGTGATCCGGTTCACTTGCATGTGTTCGTTGTCGAATTGTCCGGACTCGTCAGTCACCTGCCACTCGGTGAAGCACTGCGAGTCGCCATCGAAGTCCGAGAAATCGCCAAGGGTCAGTTCTTCTTCTACGGCGTCGACAACCGCATTGTCCTCCGGCAGACGAAGCTCCGGCTTGCGGGGTTTGGCATTCGGTTTGGATACGGCCGTTTCGGTTGTCACGGGTTCGTCATCGATCGGCGCGACGGGCGTGTCGGACGGCCGCAAGTCCGCGTCGACGGATGCAACCACGACTTCGGCCGGCGTGTCGTTTGCCGGTTTGGGTTCACGGATCGTCACGGTGGCGCCTTCAACCGGCGCGCCGGAAACCGTGAATGGAAACGCCCCGGTGGCGGTCACATCCGCGGCCGAGTTGATATTCGCGGTAAAAGTCCGGCCTGCCTCCGGAGTTTTTGAAAACGAACAGGTGACCACCAGATCGACCGGCACGTTCGGCGCGAGAGCAACGTTCAATTCGGAAAACCGGGCCGTGCCGTTGTCGGACAGAAACGTGGATGATCCAAGGGGTCGATCTCCATGGCCGTCGCCGTCCACGTCCTCATACAGCCGGACGGCAGATACGCCGGACACGTCGTCGCCGCTGCCGGATGCGGTCACGGTCAGGGAGGTCAGGATACCGGAGTCCGTCGGGAACAATCGAGCCTGCAGCATCGGGACGTCCGATTCCGGAGCGCCGGCCGTCTGTTCGGACGGGCTGTTGACGCCGCGGGACAGGATGAGTTCCGGAATCCCAAATTCCGGTTTTTCCAGAATGGCGCGCATATCGTAGAGAGAAAATCCCCACGGCGTGCCGCGCTCAAGACCGAGCATCCGGACAAACCGGGCACGCTGGTGTCCGACGTCAAGCCACTCGGTTCCGCCGGCGCCGGACGCGACGCGCTTCACGGGAAACCAGTCGGTCCCGTCGTTCGATATGTCGATCTCATATCGTTTGCCGTACGCCGCTTCCCAGTTGAGTTGAAGTTGATTGAAAGCGACCGGATTTTGAAAATCGACGTAAATCCACTGCAGATCGCTGAACTCCGAACTCCATCGCGTGGCGGGATCATTGTCAATGGCCCGCAACGGCTCAAGCCCGGGACCTTCCGTGGACGACGCAACAGCCCGGGGCCCCGAATCAGAATCCTCCGCAACAACATGCCCCCGGACTTGAAACTCGTAGAGGGAATACCCCCACGGCGTGGCGCGCTCGATCCCGCGCATTTTCACGTACCGCGCCGTCTGCGGCCCGATCTGAAGAAAATCTGTCCCGCCGGCCCCGTCCATGACCTCTGTGACAGATTTCCATGCAAGCGCGTCGGATGAAACGTCAATGCCATATTTTTTCGCGTACGCCGCCTCCCACGTCAAAACCACCTGGTCGAATACCTGCGGCGCGCCCAGATCGATATAAATCCATTCAGTATCTGAAAAATTTGAACTCCATCGAGTCGCGGTGTTACCGTCGACGGCCTGTCCGGCGGCAAGGTCAGGCCGCTCATCCGATGAGGACACGGCCTTGGGATATCCGGCGGGAGGATTCGCATGAGGATCCGAAAGCACTTCGATCTCGGCAACCTCATATCCCTGCGATGAGGAACTCTCATATCCAACGAGGCTGATATACCGCGCGGACTGGGAACCAACGTCGATTGTTTCCGCGCCGCCGGCGCCGTGAAAATTAGACGCCAAGACCCGCCAGGTTTTATCGTCATCAGAGACGTGAATCCGCCACGATCTGGCATAGACGTCTCCCCATAGAATCCGGACCCGGTTGAACGGCACGGGATTTTGAAAATAGATGGTAATCCACTGGAGTTGAAGACTTGCGGAAGGCCGGTTAGCCGGATCAAATGCCGGCCTCCAGAACGTCGCGCGGTCTCCATCGATTGCGTTGGAAGGTCCATAACCCGCGCCGGACGTGGATGAAGCATAGACAGACGGCGGGTCGGACGCGGACGCGGAATCCGGTGTCCGAGCGGCAATCAGGATTAAGACAAAGACGGGAATGAAGAACAGGGAATAACGTGGAGGAACATTCAAGTATGGAAGCGCTCTCATATTCTTAGTTTCTCTCTCCAACCTGCCGATGTCAAGGCCGAATTTTCTCTGATCGGGGACATACAACTGATCATCGCAACCCCGGCGGGCCGCCACCCAATCCGACAGTGTGACTTAGTCCATGACCAAAGATTGTCGCTTTGAGCGTGAGATCAACATCGCGCGCCAAGTCGCATTCATCAGAGCCAACGCCTTTCAGAATTGATACGGGCTGGCTTTTCGAATGCCGGGAGATACGATTTTAGGGCTTGATTTCGTCACGGGACGGGTTTCTTTCTTGTCCGAGGAATTTTCGGATGACGAATCGTCCACGGGGACAGCAACGGAAGGAGGCGGAGCGGACGCGGACGGGGGCTGTTTGTCAGTTCCGGAAGCTCGCGATTTGGTCTGTTTGGGGGCTGGGGCCTCTCCATATATAATAGTGGCGCCGGAGTGATCCAGCCAAGGGGGAGTCTGGAGCATACGGGGGTATTGCGCCGGGGGAAGGGAGGAATGCCGGGTCAGTGAAAGTTTGAACATATTTCCCACGTCCGTCTGTTGAATGGCGACATCAATTTTTCCAAACCAGGTTTTCAGAAAAAATCCGAGTCCGCGGCCGTTGATGACGGGAATCGCGGCTGCCTGGGCCAACACAAACCGCATGCCAAAACTTTCGGTGAATTTGTACGTCCCGGCGACGCTCCAGAATCCCTTGATCCGGCTGGGCCATCCCACCACGATGTCAAGCGCCATGTTGCCTCGCGCCGGAGATTTGACGTGGACGCCGAAAAGTTGGGTCATCGGCAAGTCGCCCTCATGGCCGGGCAGGCTGACGTCCGGACCGATATTTTTCAGTCCATACGAAAAGCGAACGATTTCGCCAGGCCGATAAATGAGGCCAAGATCGACGGCCGCGCCAAGGCCATTTCCGCCCGGCGACTGCAGGAAATATCCGTGGAATGCGGCACCGGCTGACAGGCGAGAGAACAGGTATCCGCCGGTCGCGATCGATCCTGCAAACAGGGATGCGCCGTCAAATTTTTTGTCGCCGGAAGCGCCTGGCGCGATGGGAAAATTGGACGTGAGACCGTCAAACCGGAACGTCAGGGGCAGTCCGCGGCGGCCGGGATTGAAATATCCGGCGTGGAGATTGAATCCGCCGGAATTGGAGCCGACACCCGCGTCCATTTCACGGTATCGCACATGGACAATACCGGCCGGATTGGTCCAGACGATCGATCCGAGATCTTCCGCACCGGCGGCCGATATGCCGATGCCGGCAGCGCCGGATGGCGCAAAAAGGAGAGTCGGGGTCGGCGGCGGCGGCGCGGCGAAAGCGGATGAAGATGAGAAAAGATAAGCCACACACAGACACAGACAGGCACGCACAGACACGAACAGTTTATTCCTATGACACGTCTTCATCCTGTCTGTGGTGGTGGGGATCTGTGGGTGTCTGTCTGTGGTTCCAAGGGTTAATCCATTTTTGAGGCGGGATCGAATGTATTTCATCGGACGCGGCCCCACTACATCTATATTCATTTGCGCGCTCCTGTCGGATCGTCGCATTCAGTAAGCGCCATGCTTAATATTCTGCGCGTAACGGAAAAATCCAGGAGTTTGTCGCGGACACAGCGGACCCACGCCGCAACCCGAGGCCATGGCGCCAACAGGCGGCCGATGACGCACGTTTGGGGCGGCGTGATTTTCTCGTTGACGCTGATCGTACTCAAAGGACTGGTAAAATCGACCACTAAGGACGCCGAAGAACTCATACTCATCCCCTTGATCGCCGCGATGGGGTTGGCCGTGTCAAAATAAGAGAGCATCGAAGGAGTCGTGTTGTAAGCGTAGATGGATTTGCCGCATGCCGCCCAAGGCTGGCAGGAAGTCACGTACCAATTCGCCTCCGAATAGTCGGCCTCAACCAGGTCCACGCGGTTGTGGCCGGACAACCAAGGTCCCAACCAATAGCTGTTGACGTCATTCGACGCGATTGATCCGACCGTATTGTCAATATGCCAGATGAGGATTCCCGCGGCAGGCAATGCTTCAAAAGCAGAGGCCGCCGGATAGCGCGCTTCGATCAGAAAATATTCTGTGGGCGCCGTGTCGGCATAAATCTTGTACATCGTCGCCGCTTTTTCAGCCGGCTCCAAGTTTACGTTGGTCACGCCGGAGCTGGCGGTGACGACGTTGGCCCATCCAAGGTATTCCCTGTCCCATGCTCCAAGCCACGACGGGCTGTCGCCCAATGGACTGCCGTTCCAATTCCCCGTCGCCATCAAATCCCATTTACCCGTGCCAGCATATCCCGTCCAAGTCCCATAGAGATCGGGGAGTCCAAGCATGTGTCCAAATTCGTGGGTCACCACTCCGAATGAGACGGCGGTTTCCCCAAGAACATCCACTCCGCCGTCAAGCGCCGCAAGAACGTGGTAATATGGCAGACTGTCGGACACGAAACTGCAGACTTTGGCGCCGCCGCAGACAACAGAGTACGAAAACGTGTCCGACGAGGATTCCGTCTGGCCCAAAGAGAAGACGATTTTCAACGTATACAGGCAGGTGTCACCGCCGCCCAGGGTCAGCACGCATTTGACCGAGATAGTTTCATACAAATCCGCCGAGTCGGTCTGAAACTCATATTTGCAACCGCTGCCGCTGATCCCAACGCGATCCGTGTCGCTGCCGCATCCCAATTTCAGAAGGTAAGCGCCTTTTTGAAAATACGAATGGATATCCCCGCTCAACAGCGTCAATTCATTTCCGGTCCCGGCATGTAGAATCATCAATCCATCATAATTGCTGAAATTTACCGCGCCCTGGATTTGTTGTTTGACGTCGTACAAAATCCAGTCGGTTGTGAACGACAGCGTGTAGGAATCCAGCGTATAGGGGAGACAGACGGTTGAGTCGAACACATCCACATTCAGGGCGAGGTTGCCGTAGGACACCGCCGCGTAGTAATCGGAGACGCGCCGCATCAATTTTTTCGCGCGATCGACCACTTCCGATTTTGATCCTGAAAACAGGCCGATGCCGGTGACAAGGGAGTTTGTTTCAGGCTTGAATTGAACCGGGACAACCAGTATTTTTGCGGTGGACGTGGGACGGACAAAGGTATCCGGCGCCTGAAAGGGATTCCCTGTTTTTGCGGAAATGATCGACCACAAATTTCCTATGTCCGCTTTACAACTACGCGGCACCGTATCCCTTGAATTCCATATCCGTTCGGCCAGAGGAGGAGACATTCCCTGATTCCGTCCAGCGCGGGGTTGAGCGGTCGGACCTGATTCCGGAAATCCACGTGGCCACCACGGCGCGGCGCGGCGGGGACCCGTATCAGCGCCTCCTAAGATTTGATGCATGGACGGTGGAAAGGGAACGGCGGATGCCGAAAGCACAATGCCGCTGCTCAGGAGCCAGATCAGACAGACCACCAGCCAATTAAAATGTTTCGTCAGGGCAGGCGGCACGACGAATCGAATTTGTTTCATCGGACGCGGCCCCAGGCGATGGTGGCGGAGAGGCGATGGACGTTTCCGAAGTCTCCCCAGGGACTGTAGGCGTAGTCGAGGACAAATCCACCGAGGCGAAATCCGATGCCGGCGGCGGCGCCGCGAAGGCCTTCGCCTTTTTCGCCGAAGGCGTAACCGAAACGGAGGCCCGTCCAGCGCGTCATCCACCATTCGATGCCCACGCGAAATCTCGGTTCTTCGTCGATCGGCAGGTCCAGGTCGGCGGAGAACTGGGTCCGGGCCGAATCGGATTTCAATAGAAAGGAGGTTTTGACGTTGAGCGGAAGCGCGTCGGCCTCGCGAACGAAGGCTTTCATGCTTCCGATATTCTGAACGGCGAACCCGAAGCGAAACCGGCGGCCTTCGTTGGGCGCCAGCATGATTCCAAAATCCATTCCATATCCGGACGTCGACGCGTCCGCCAGATTTTCACCGATGTATTTCATCGTCACGCCCATGGGGAGATACACCGGGCCGAACAAAAATTCACGCGCGTAGCTGACGCCCAGGACGTACGACGCCACGTCAAAACTTCCCGACTCCTGATAAAACGGAAACGCGGCGATCTCGACGGTTTTGGGAATGTTGCCCGAGGTGAGGTATCCGGCGGAGAATCCGATATCCTGGGCGTTTGATCGTTTGCCGGTGAACATGAGGTCGTCGAGATAGACGGCGCCGGATCCTTCAAGGGAGAGCGACATATTGTCCAGCTGGGTCAGGTCGACTTCTTTGAACGCCGACAACGGGATGACGACCTGCCGCCAATCTTTCGTCACGCCGCCGTAATCGTTCAGATTGACCCTGTACTCGACCTGCTTGCGGTCTTTGAGCCCGACCTGTATTTTTTCTCCGCCATAAATTCCGCGGATCCGAAATACCAGATACCGAAACGTCCGGGCGGATTTGCCCTCAAGGCTCATCCAGTAACCCCCGGATCCCGGGTTGCCGTTGGGGAGCGGCTGGATGACGAACGTGAGCCGATAGAAGTGGTCCCGTTTTTCGGTTCGATAGCCGGCCGTAACGATGGATCGGCCGCCGGCGTCCTGATCTGTCCACGTACCCATGGATCCGCCGAGGCGGTTGGGATCGGCGCCGTCTTCGAAATCGTCGATGAGAAGCGGCAGTCCCGTAACCGCGCGGTTGCCGAGGGGAAAAACAGATCCGATGTAATCGTAGGTGACGCCTTCGAGCCATTCGATGTGGCTGAACCCGAGGGAGGAGTTGGGCTGTTCCGCGATGCCGGCCGGATTCCAGTATGCGCCGAACGCGTCATCGGCGACGGCGCCAAACGCTCCACCGAGCGCGACGCCGCGTGCGCCCGGCTGGATTTTAAGGAAATTCGCGCCGGTGGTTCCGACACCGCCGGCGAAGGCAGGAGAAACAAAGAATATCAATACACCAACGAGGAGCGACAGAAAAATTATAAGGAAGCCAGGAAGCCAGGAACGCATCCGTTTTTTTACTGCTTCCTGCATTCCTGGATTCCTTATGAAAATTTCAGGGGCATACCTGAATAGATACATTTGATGTTTCACTTGATCACGACCAACTTGCCGTGGGCGATCGTGCCGGTCAGGCGGGCCTCGTAGAGATAGAGCCCGGATGCAACGCGGTCGCCGCCTTTATTGGTCCCGTCCCATTCGACCAGACCGTCGTTATTGGAATCGACGAGCTGGATGACAAGTTCGCCCGAGATGGTGAAAATGCCGACGATCGCGCCGACGGAAAGATTTGTGAATTTCATCGTTCCGCCCTGGAGCGGATAGTACGGATTCGGATAGACGATGACCTTGGCCACGTTGATGGACGAGGAAGTAAATGCATTGGTCGCCGTTGTATTTCCGGCAACATCGACCGCCACCGCCCGGAACGCCAGATTCACCGGAACGCCGGCGAAAAACGGCGCGAAGGACGCGGAAGGGGAAAGGGGGAAATCCGCAGAGGGCGGATCAGGGAGATGGCGGGGCGCGCCGGTGATGTTACGTGTGACCCAGACGGTCTGATAATTGTTGTCGGAGACGTCGCGGTCGACGCCGATGGTGGTCCAAGTTGACCCGTCGAAATATTCAAACCGGACTTCCTGCATGCTGGCGTCGGTTGACCCGGCGTCGGCGGTGACGCTGAGAAGATTGCGGGTGGTGAGGGATGCATTGGCGGTGGCGGGGGAGCCGTTGAGCAGAAGGCCGGAGGGGGCAGTCGGCGAGGAGCTGTCGGCGAAGACGATGGAGTCCACGAAAACCGTCTGGCCGGCGGCGGCGAGGCGGAAGTGGAGGGCGTTCATATTCTGGAAGTCGACGCCGGTGAAGAGGTCGAGCGGCAATTCGATCTTGGTCCAGACCGCCGGCAGAGCGCTGCCGGACCATGCAGGGACAGAGACAGCCTTTTCGTTGTTGTGCTTGTCCTGGAAATTGACTTCCAAAGCTTCCCCGCCGACATTTCCTTTGGCATAGAAGACCAGATGCGTGGCATCCATAAACTGCGTGGACTTGTCACCCTGGGACAAATTGGCATTATCGATCAACGTTGTGAATGCGCCGTCGTTGACCGCGGTCGAGAATAACTTGGCCGTACCGTCACTCTGCCTGGTATACGAACCGGCTGTACCCAGATTGTTGGTGATGCCACCGGCGGCATTACTTGTTCCAATGTCGGGATCGGTGCTTCGATCGAAATCTTCGACGTATATTTTCGACACTGTTTTGACAAATACGATTTCGTCGATGAACACCTCCCCGACGAAGGACGTGGTCTGGCCGTTGAACGTGAAGGAGATGTTGTTCATTCGTGAGAGTGGGTCGGTCGTATTGGTTGCCGATACCGCGCTTGGATCCAGTTTCGAAAAGGCCGAAAAGGGAATCACCACTTTTTGCCAGGAAGTGCTGATGCGTCCGGCCGGCAGGTAGGGTCGGACGCGGATTTTCGATTCACCGTTGTTCAAGTCTGTTTTCAAACCAATGAGGAAGTCCTCGCCGCCGGAAGCGCCGCGGACCCAGAACGAGACGCCACGATAGGCGCTAAGGTCCGTATCTCCAAACGTGGAATAATACCCGCCGGCGCTGTTAGGTCCCGTGATATAGTCGACGCCGAGGGCGCCGCCGATGCCGCCGAATGAATTGGCCGGCGAGGCGGTAAAAAGAAAAATAACCGCTCCGCCACTGGACCAGTTGCTGACATCCTTGCCGAAGCCGTTCGGTTTGGTGTAGCCGTCATTAAAATCGTCAAAGAGCAGGCTTCCGGCGGACGAAGAATAGGGAACCGTATCGACGACGTTGGACAGACTTTGGGTGTCGCCGTTTGGATCAACAACTTTCATGGCAAAGAAATATCGTTGTCCTGCCGTCAGATTGGAAACAATCATGGAGTCAACCGCGCCGCTCGAAGCCGGAGTCGGTGCGTCCGTTACATCGGTCGCAGTGTTGAACGTCGCGTCGGTAATGGTGCTGGTGCTCATTCGGATGAGATATTTTTGGGCTTTTTGTCCCGATTCTCCCACCGCCGTCCACGTCAGTCGAATTTGGCCGTTCCTGGGACCGGGAAACACCCGCAGGTCGGACACAATGGCGGTCGCCGCAGGATACCCATGACCAACCCAAAAATTGTCCAAATAAAACGTTCCGGTTCCGGACGTTTGTCCGGGCAGGACGAAAAACAGGATCGTGTCAATTTTGGTCAAATCCATTCCCGCCACCGATCCGCCCGCACACGCCGGACACGCGCCGTATTTCCACGTGGCGAGATTCCATCCGGACGATGTCGTCGTCACGGACTGGACATCACTTTCGGTTTTGTCCGCATCCACGAACTTTGCGAGAATGGTTGTCGCGCCGTAGATGCGCGCGCTGAAAAACGTATCCCCGCCGAAATTCCCGCCAAAATTGCCGGTGTTGGTAAGCCCCTTCACTCGAAAGTACGGATACTGCCCGTTATTTTTGTCGAAGACCACTTTCAGGGAAGCGCCATTGTTGAACGCCGTGGTCAGATCAGCAGTCAGGGTGTAGAACCCAGGGGTGGAGACAACCTCCCACGTTCCATCGACGCCGCTGCCGTCCGTAATTTGGCTGTCGTTTTCGAAGTTGTCGGCGAGGGTTCCGGCAGAGGATATTGAGGGGACAGCGGCCAGCATGGCGACAAGCAACGCGGCAATACCAGCCGACGAAAGCGCCCGTTTCCGCCGAACACACGGACGGGCCATCCTTGGCGTGTTCGGCATTCGGCCATCCATGTCCTTCACCATACAAAATACGACCTGATGTAGGAGTAAACCTGGTCGAAGTTATTGGTCGGGTCGGCGCTGGAGACGGTCGTGAAATTGATTCCGGTGGTGAGGACAAGGTCCTTGTCCCAGTATTTGTTTTTGTGGACGAGCTGGAAGGCCGTCACGCTTTTGGTGTAGTCGTTCGTGCCGAGGAAATTATTCTGGACCTGAATTTCCTGGCCGATGAAAAATTTGGTCTTGTCGGAGAGTTTGCGGATGGCCTCGAGTCCGAATGACTGCATGAGCGCGTCCTGAAGGTCGGTCCGTTTGTTTGTCACTTCCGAGAAGCTGAATTCTCTTTGAATTTTGAACAGCGGCAAAATCTGCCAGTCGGACAAAAATCCGAGCTGGCGGAACGGAAACCAGCTTTCGTACTGCCCGCGGAGGATCGCGATCCCCTGGTTGACGAGGGACGAATTGTATTTTCGTTTCGAGAACACGTGGGCGTACCGGGCGGTGATCGGAAGGCGGTCGACGGGGCGGAAATTGAGCGTCACGTCGGCCTGCTGGCGGGCGGTGTTCCGATAGACCAGCGTGTCCTGCTGGTTTTCATTCCGCTGGTCCACCTCAGCGGTTTTGGTCACCAGGTCGTTTCGGATCGTGTCTTTGGAGCGTTTGAAATCGTATCGAAGGACCGCGTCGCCGCCGGGGAGACCGAACCCGTACCGTATCCGGCTGTGATACATTTTGTTGTAGGTAGCGTCGACGCCGCTCTTTTCATCTCGAAATCCTCCGGTCAACCGCAAACCCGAGGTCGGTTTCCATGCAATCGTATTGTGATAGCCGCGAGTGCCGACGATCCAGTTGTAGGGATAATCGGGTTTGGCGTCATTTTCGAGATTGTCGAGGACGTCGTTGTTGTTGTAGTCCACGCCTTCCAAAAACACGGGCGGGTCGACCGTGAAGAGGAGCCAGTCCTCCTGATAGTCCGGACCGTTTTCGTTGTTGCGGTCGACGCCGGGGAGATTGGACACATAATAGTCGACCGCGTCGGGCAGGTCATTGTGGTTGTCGTTGTCCTCGACGGCAAAGGAGGCGTCGTAATCGATGTCGAAATCCCAGATCTTTGAAACGAGGAGGACCTTTCCGAAATCCCTGGAGAGTTCGATATATTTTGCGTCGGCCGATTCCTCGGTTTTGCCGCCCTTCTGCGTCGGATATTTGCCGTAGCGAAATGAGCGGGCCAGTTCGGCGTTGAAGGCGACATTGACGAACGGGATAAGCCCGTGAAGGTCGATGCCGAAGACGCTCTGGCCGGTCAATTTGCTGTACGTCATTTCGACGACCCGCCGGTTCGACGCGTCTCGGACGTTCCCTTCGGCGCGAACGTATTTTGTTTTGACGTAGCTTCCGACGGTGTTTTTGTACGTGTTGAGGCTGTTGATGTCGCCGATGACGTTCGCCTGGGAAAGGGCGATCGAATAATCCCCGGAAACTTCAACCTGAAATTTGATCGATTTCACTTCCGTGGTGGTCGGCACCGTGAAGGCGTAGATGACGTATTGTTGAAAACCGGCGTCGGCGGGACCGACGACCTCGGCGTGGTCGGGGAAGATGATCTGAGCGCCGCTCTGCGTGACATTCGCGCCGAGCGT
>JAHFCY010000201.1:0-4846 GCA_023249255.1 Candidatus Lindowiibacteriota bacterium
CAACGGCCTGTATTGTTTTTGGTCACTTCACGGGGAAGTTCTGGGCGCGGAGAGATAGTCGAAAAAGCGGGTGATGGACTTGCCAAACCGAGCGGCACGGGAGAAAATACCCATAGAAAGACAAAGGAGGCTGTCTGACATGGCGGCGGTAAAAATCAAAGCGGACGGGACAATCATCCTGCCGAAAGAAGCGCGGCGGGCGCTGAATCCGCGCCGGAAATACGATGCGATACGGATGGGTGACAGTCTGATGATCTCGCCGGCGAGCAACATCAGTCTTGAGGAATTTCTGGCCCGAACAAACGACGGAGTCCCGGCGCCGTCGGATGAACAAATTCAGGAATGGATTGACAAGAGTCGCAGACAGCGCCGTCGCAAGTGAAAATTGTTGCCGACACCAACATCCTCGTTTCCGCCGCTCTATGGGGACACGGCCAGCCCCGTCGAATCCTTGAACTTGCAATGCAGAGAAAGCTGAAAATCGGCGTGAGCCGTGCGCTCTACGATGAATTTTGTTCTACTCTCACCTATCACAAATTTAAAACGCGCATGCGAAAAGAAAGAACGAATGTCCGGGACGTGAAAACGCACGTTTCTCCGTTTCTCACGTTCGTGCGCCGGACTTCCTCGCTTCCATCGGTCTGCAAAGAATCGATGGACAATGAGGTTCTGGCGTGTGCGGTTGATTTCAAGGCTGATTGCCTGATTTCGGGAGACAAAGACATCCTTGAGTCGGGAGAGGGCTTTCAGAATATTCCGATTCTGACCGCGACAGCCTTTTTGGAAAAATATTTTCCGGACAGACTGACAACAAAATGAAAAGCGTATTGAAGTCGCCGCCCCCATGGCCATCCCGGGATCGCGCAATCTATCGGTAGGGGTGTCGCGCTCCCCGCGCCCCCGCTGACATCTGGGGCGGGGTCGCCCGCGCTCCACCCCGGTATCGGCCCGCGTCCGTACGTGCGGCAACGACGGTCATAGACGCACAGATTCAATTACGTTCACGCGTGGCGGCTTATCGACTTCGTTTATCTTGTCATTCCATTCAACCTTTGAGAGAGTAGCCCGGACGCGGCGGATGCCGCGCGTAGTAGCCCGGCACGATAGTTTTAAACACAGACGGGATTGCTCTGCCTATACACGGGCGGGGCGTCCTCAATGGAACCCGTCTGTGTCCTTGCCGGGCTACGACGAAGTTCTGGGCGCTTCGCCCTTTTTTGTGGAGACATCGCAATGAGCACACGCCCGGCTGATTCGACTTCGGAAATCTCCGGCATGGTCCAGGAAGTGAATGACAGGAAAAAACGTATTCTGGTGGTCGATGACGAGCCGTCTGTTCGGCAGGTCGTGGGCCGGATTCTCGCACACCGGGGTTACGAGTCGACCCTTGCCCATAGCGTTGACCATGCGATCCAGCATTTAAGCGAGCAAACATACAGTCTCATTATTTCGGATCACAAAATGCCGATGAAGACAGGCGAAGATTTATACCATTTCGTCGCAGACAGCCATCCCGAACTGATTGAGAAATTCATTTTGATTACCGGGTTCGCCCTGGATCCGGCCGCGCGGCGATTTATCGAAGAAACCAATGTCAGAGTGCTGGAAAAACCGTTCGACCTTTCGAAATTGATCGAATTGGTTGAACTGTTGCTGAAAAAATAATGGAAGCCGAACCCATGTCTGACCAGACGCGGGTGTCATTCGAGGCCCCGTCAACATTTGCGGGGCTTGCCCAAATCCGTCAGGCGATTCAATCCGCCGCCCAGGCGCATCAGATCAATCGGCTTAAAATCTATCAGACTCTCGTGGCGGTGGAGGAGTCTTGCTCGAACATCATTCGCCACGCATCCGCCGCCCGATGCGCCCGCCCACTTTCTTTCGATGTTGAAGCCTCAATCCGGCAGATGACAGTCCTCATTAAAGACGTCGGCATACCGTTCGACCTGGTGAGCTATCCATCTTCAGACGCCGCCGCTCTCGCCCTGCGGAATCGTTCCCGCGAGGGATACGGAATCCATTTGATCAAGTCCCTTGTTGATCGTTACGAGTATGTCACCAACGGAAAGGGGGAAACCCATCTCTTGTTGACCAAATTTTTTGAGGCTTGAAAAAACAAAGCATTCTCAAAACCCCTCTCCACACGCCCTTCGCCAGTGACCGGAGGGTACGACAAAGCGCGGAGGCTGCCGAGTCGGGTTGGAGAGGGGCTCTGAGAATGCTTTCCCTCCCGTCAAAAACACTGCCCTGAAACTGCCCTTTTTGTTTCGGATTCTTGAAATTTCGCCCGGATTTGGGCTTGTCTAACGGTATCGCCGCGAGGGAAACCACGAGCGGGTGATGGGACTTGAACCCACGACCCTCTCCTTGGCAAGGAGATGCTCTACCACTGAGCTACACCCGCAAAGATTGAGGAAATTATGCAACAAGTCGGATTGGAAGTAAAGTCTGTCTTTCGTTGGGCAGGCGCGTCTTGAAATCCATTTCGAATGGCGATACGGTTACGGCATGAAATTGATTTTTGCGCGGGAAGGATTGCGGCGGGGGGATGTATTTTCTCCGAACGAATCCGACCGGAGTCATCTGTTAAGAGTCCTGCGGGTTTCGGCCGGAGATGAACTTGACGTCAGCGACGGCCGGCAGATGCTTCGATGCGCCGTCGACCGGGCGGGGAAGACTATCGTCTTGCGGGTGCTGGACGCCACGCCGCTCGAAGACCGGCGCGTTTTGAGCCTGGCCATTGCGCGGATCGACGCTGACCGGATGGCCGTGGCGGTTTCGGCGGCGGCGCAGATGGCGGCGCGGGACATCTGGATCGTCGCATCCGAGCGGGCGGGTCCGGTCAGGCTGTCGATTCCGCGGCTTGACCGCGTCGCGCGGGAGGTGGCCAAACAGGTCGGCTGTCCGTTTCTGCCGGCGATCCGGGAAATGCCCGGCGTCGATTCGCTGTCCCACGAAATTCGGGCGCGGACTGCGTTTCTGCTCGACCCGGACGCGGCCGAGACGCTGATCGAAAAATTTCCCCGCAAACCCGGAGAACCGGTGATGTTGTTGATCGGTCCCGCCGGTGATTTTTCGGACGCTGAAAAAACCCGCATGCGGGCGGCCGGGGTACTCGGCGTCCGGCTGGGCGATCCGGTTCTCCGGAGTGAAACTGCCGCCGTCGCGGCCCTTGGCATCGCCTCGACCTGTCTTCGCATGCACTCGCCCCGGTGAGCACACCCGTCATCCCGCCGGTCAAAGTTCTGCGCGTCATCACGCGATTGAACGTTGGCGGGCCGGCCCAGCACGTCGCGTACTTGTCGGACGGCCTCGCGTCTCGCGGGTTTCAAACCACGCTCGTCAGCGGCCGGCTCGATCCGGGCGAAGGCGACATGGCGTATTTCACGGAAGGCCGCGGCGTGGCGATCCGATACGTGGACAGCCTGGTGCGCCCGATCACGCCGTTCAAAGATTTGATCGCGTTCGCCGCGATCACGCGGATTTTGTTGCGGGAGCGCCCGGACGTTCTGCACACGCATCTGGCCAAGGCCGGTTTTCTGGCGAGGCTGGCAGCGGGAATCCTTCGGCCCCTGGGCGTGCGGCCGGTGATTTTTCATACGTATCACGGGCATGTCTTTCACAGTTATTTCAGCAATCGCCAAAATCGGATGCATCTTTTTTTGGAACGGCTGTGCGCGCGGTGGACCGACAAAATCATCGCGGTATCGGAACGCCTTCGGACCGAACTCATCCAAGCCTACGAAATCGCCCCGGCCGAAAAATTCACCGTCATCCCGCTCGGCTTTGACCTCGCGCCGTTTCTGGTGACGCCGCGATTTCGCGGAACGTTTCGGGCGCGGATCGGCGTCGATGAAGGCACGCCGCTCATCGGCATCGTCGGCCGGTTGACGGCGGTGAAGGATCACCTTCTGTTTCTGGACAGTTTCATGGAACTGTTGAAATCGACGCCGTCAGCCGTTGCCGTGATCGTGGGCGATGGCGAGGAGCAAGCCGTGATCCAGCGGCATGCCGAGCAGCTCGGCATTCCGGGCCGGATCCGTTGGACAGGATTCTTAAAGGATTTGACCGAAGTCTACAGCGACCTCACGGTTCTGGCATTGACTTCAAAAAACGAGGGGACCCCGGTGGCCGTGATCGAGGCGCAGGCGAGCGGTTGTCCGGTAGTGGCGGCCGACGTCGGCGGCACGGCGGACTCAATGTTGGTGCGGCCCGGCATGGACGCGGACGGGCCGGTCATGCAAACCTCGACCGGATTTCTGGTTCGGCGCCGGACGCCCGAAAACTTCGCGGAAGCGTACAGTCGGATCATCAAACAAAAATTCGAACCGGGAGCCGGCGCGCGGGAAAAAATAGCCGGACGATTCAGCTGGCAAAGACTCTGCGACGACGTCGCGAAACTTTACATGGAAACGCCGTCGGCGATGGGGCCGGCGAAGAAATCCCAAAACTCCGCAGCTCAGCTTTAAGTCTGAGCTACATCTACTTTTTCCCCATCATGCTGATGATGTCGATCGGTAGAGGGAAGACGATCGTCGTTTTGCTCTCCGAGGACATTTCGAGCAGGGTCTGAAGATAGCGGAGTTGAATGGCCGCCGGGTCCGTTGAGATGATTCTTGCGGCCTGCGTTAATTTTTCCGACGCCTGAAACTCGCCTTCGGCCGCGATAATTTTCGCGCGCCGCTCGCGTTCGGCTTCCGCCTGTTTCGCCATCGCCCGCTGCATTCCTTCCGGAATCCCCACGTCCTTGACTTCGACCGCCGTGACCTTGATGCCCCAGGGGTCTGTCTGCTCGTCGATGATTTTCTGGAGCTGTTGATTGATTTTGTCGCGGTTGGCCAGCAGG
>JAHFCY010000201.1:4856-5868 GCA_023249255.1 Candidatus Lindowiibacteriota bacterium
CATGCTGACCGAGGGTGCTTCGGAGGGTCGTCTGGGCGATCTGCGACGTGGCGGTGTAGTAATCGGCGACCTTGACTATGGCATCCTCATAATTCATCACGCGGAAATAAACCACGGCGTTGACCTTGACCGGCACGTTGTCCTTGGTGATGACGTCCTGCGGAGGAACGTCCATCGTGACGATCCGAAGATCAACGGAAACCATCTTGTCGATAAACGGCAGAAGAAACACGAGGCCCGGCCCGTTTCCGTCTCCGAGCGGATTGAGCAGGGACTTGGCAAGGCGTCCGAACCGGAAAATGATGGCGCGCTCGTATTCGCGAAGCACGACAACCGAATTCCAGACGATGATGACCAACAAAACCAGAGCCGCCACGATAAGCGGACTGAACGAGAGAAGTTCCATGTCTGTCACATCCTTTCTATTTTTCGAACGATCAGTTTGGCGCCGGTCTTGCGAACGACGCAAACCGGCGTGCGGGGAGGAATCGCCGAACCGTCTTCCGAAATAGCGGTCCAGATTTCTCCGTCGAGAAGAATGACGCCTTCCGGATTGATTTCCGTCCGGGACTCGGCGGGATGGCCGGCCAGCGTTTCCTGGCCCATGCGGACTTTGCCGCTGAGCGACCGCAGTGCCGTGCCGACTGCAAATACCACGAACGCGGCCGTCAATCCCGTGAAAAACAAAACCACCTGCAACGAAACAGCGAACGCCCGGTCCTCAAACAGCATGATGCCGCCGATGGCCATGGCGACGATCCCGCCGATCGTGAGAATCCCGTGGCTGACGAGTTTGACGTCGAGGATCATGAGCAGAATCCCGACGCCCATGAGAATAAGGCCCACGGCGTTGACCGGCAGAATCGACAGGCCGTAAGCGGCGAGGATGATGCAGATGACGCCGATGACGCCACCCGCGCCGATGCCCGGCGTGGACAGTTCAAAATAGAGGCCGGCCATGGCCAGCAGGATGAGGACGTAGACGACATTGGGATCGGTCAAAAACGCGCGG
>JAHFCY010000202.1 GCA_023249255.1 Candidatus Lindowiibacteriota bacterium
TAGCGCTCTGAACCTCGCGCATGGTACTTAAGCCAATGTTTTGCTATCTGTACATCCCGCGTGATAACGATGGGATATTTACTATTGACTTCTTGAAGCGTCTTCTTGGTGGCATCTAAGTTCATATCGAGAATTTGCTTGACTAGGAGAGAAACCTTCTCGGCCCTGAACGACCGCATCGAAACAGAGAGGTGCAAATCGTCTTTATAAACGACTTTTTTCCGCGTGACCAGTTTGGCCAAGGCAGTACCGGTGGAATACTCGGTATCCGAGAGTTTGGGCGAGATATAAATATGCCAGTCAGGAAATGACCTGTTCAGGGAATCGATCCATTCCGAAATGCCGGCTTCGCCCGTATTGATTTCCTGCCCGCCTCCGACCAAACATACAATAACGGCCCAATCCCTGTGTCGATTAAGGCAAGAAATTAAGAATTCCGGTTCAGAAGCATTGAAATTTGATATCCCCTTTTTGCTTTTCATGAATCGTGCTGTCTGCGCCAAAGTCCAAGCCCTTTGCGCCTCGTCAAACAAGGTCACGTGTTCCTTGGGCGGCTGGTGCATATCCGACAGGCAATCGTCCCGAAAATGATGCACATTTTGTATAAACACTTTAACTTCGCTCATCACCGTCCCTTTTTTCAATTTACGCCCGAGCGACCTTTCTCTGCGCAACCTGTCACGTGTCAAAGCCTCTCTTAGAATGGATACCAGAGGTCCATTTCCTGAAAGGAAAACGCTGTAAAGTTCATTGGCTTTATCAAAATGGGTTGTAGCAATATTCAGACCAACCAGAGTTTTTCCGGCGCCGGGTACGCCGGTGACAAAACAGATGGATTTTTGTTTTTTGTCTCTTGAAGAATAGATGATATCTGAGATCGTTTTTGTCGTGTTCTGCAAATTTATGGCACCGGAATCACTCCTGGATATTTCTGCCACCGAATGTTTTCTATAAAGGGCCATCGCGGCTTCGATGATAGTCGGGGTAGGACAATATCTTCCACCCTCCCATTTTTTTCGGTCAATAGCGGGCGTTCCACTGGAAAATGCCAATACATTCGTGATGACATCCGGAATCTGCGACGCGTTGCACTTTATTGGAAATAGAAGTTTGTCATTTTGGGGTGTCACTGAAACAACCGGCAGCGTCGAGGGCGCTTTCGTGGCGACAAGCACGGGGGCGACATATTCTGTGTGCGATGTCTCGTGAAAATTCTTTAAGTCCAGCGCGTAGTCGCAAACTTGATCCACCGCGTGGGATGAAAATTCCCGCTCGCCGACCTTAAACTCAAAAACAAAAATGACGGGCCCAATCAGAGCCACGACATCGATTCGTTGCCCTATTCTGGGGATTGAATATTCAAAATAGAGTGTCCCTTGATGGCCGGCAAGAGCATTACGCAAAATTTTGATTTCTTCTGCCCATGCATCACGTTGTGACTGTTCCAGAGAAAACTCATTCTTCAGCGCGAGTTCTCCGATTATTACCTCGGGCGGGGACTTCATGAAGCTAGAAATGGAATCCGAAAAATATGCTCGGTTCATACGTTCACTTGAGCCACAAAATCCCCCGCAGATCCTTTTCGACCTGTTTGAAATCGTGATCGCCGGTGACGAGTTCAGCGTGGCGGAGTTTGGCGAGGGCGGCGGCGAAGCAGTCGGCGTAACCGAGTTTTTTGGTGGCCTTGAAGATGGCCGCCTGGCGGGCCAGTTGAAGATCGCCATCCACCGGGACCAGCTCGATTTTCATGCCGGCGATTTCACGGGCCACGGATTCCGCCTGGTCCTGCGAGGCGCCGCGCATCACCGAATAGTAGATTTCCCCCCAGTTCACGACGGAAAGGAGCAGTCGGGGCGAGCCTGACTCGGCCTTGAGGAGCAGTTTCTCAACCTCCCCGGCAGACGGTTCGTCATGGAAGAATGCCATGAGCGCCCAGCTGTCCAGCACCTTGGTCGACATCAGATGTCCCGCTCGCGCCGGCGCTCGGCCAGAAAGACGTCCATCGCCTTCGTTCCCTTGAGCGACCCGCGGATGCGCTTGTAGTGCCGCGCCGTGATGGGCTTGATCACGATGTGGTCGCCCTCCGGGTACACAACGGCCCGCGTGCCCTCCCCGATCTCAAAGGCGTTCCGAATCCCCCGGGGAATCACCACCTGCCCCTTCACGCTGAAACTGATCATCTCGGTCCTGTCGGATGTCTTCACGGCCGAAAGTGTACTTTAAAAATATGGTAAGTCAAGCATTTTTTTGCTTACTTATTGTCTGTGGACTACCAACCTCGCCTCCCGGGAGAATGAGGGACGGATGGCGCAAGATTGCAGGATGGGACCGTTTATTGTTTCAGCCCGGAACGACTGGTAGAACCTTGCCCATGAGCGATCTCCAGCACGACATCAACGTGACGTGTCCGTTCTGTTTTGAGACCATCGACATTCGGATCGATTCCACGGAGGGGGCGCGGCAAAGCTTTTCATACGACTGCGAGGTCTGTTGCCGGCCGATGACGGTCACGGTCGTACTGGGTGGGGAAGGCGTCGTGTCGGCCGAGGCGCGGGAGGAATCGTAGGGCGTGGATTTTTAGCGGCTTGAACCTTCTTTCAATGCCTTCGAGAATCGGGCATTAACGATAAACCAACGGATACCGGCTGGGGTTGTGGAGTGCGGATACCTCCAGATCGACGTCGAGTTGGGGCCAATACAGGTGATCGCTGTGGACGAGTTTTACGTTCGAGACGCTGCCGGGCGTTGCGCCTTTGAACCATGGATAATCCTTGTAAGGCAGAAAAAACTCGTCACCCTTGATCCACAGCCAGATGCCGTGGGTGGAGACGTTGGTGACCTCAACCCTTGAAGTGCTTGCGCCGCGCGGTTTTGATTTCATCTTTCCGCTCCTCGACAAGTTTTCTCACTTCCGCCACTTGCTTCTTCGACAATCCATAATTCTTCGCAAGAGCGATGGACGGTTCCAGCCAGAATTTGGATTCGCCATCCGCACAATGCACGTGAACGTGCATCCGTTTTTCTTCCAGCGAGAAAAAGAAGAAACGATAACCCTTCCGCCTGAATATCGTCGGACTCATTGCGTATTATCACATGACTGTTGACGGTTGTAAAATCGTCGAGCCCGGGAAGATTTGGCCAAAGGGGGTCAAAGGATCCGATAGCCGGATGCCGCGATCCGTCCGTTCAGAACAACGGATTGTTCCGGCGAATTTCCAAAAAATTGAAATAGGGACGGTTCTAATTTAAGTATAAAAGTTCAGTGAGATAGATTGTAACCATTCCCATTTTTTCCATGTCCCTGTGTCCCCGTGTTCTACGCCGGATCTCAGCCGGATCGTTCGACGATCTTGAGGCCCTCCATCACGGCGTCGCAGATGAAGTCCTCCAAAAGGCTGAATTCCTCCTCGAGCTGGGACTTGCCGAGATAGAGAATGTAAAATCGTCTTTTCTCCTGCCGGATGACGGCGGGCGGGTAATCCCGCTCAAGGAGCATCGCGTTCAGGAGCAGGCGACCGACGCGGCCGTTTCCGTCGGAGAACGGATGAATCTGCTCGAAACGGCTATGAATCCTGGCGACGTGCGAGATGACGTCGCCCGGCCGGCGTCGGAGACGCCGGCACTTTGGGCGCCGGATGCGCTGATCCGGCCTGCGGACCGCCTCCGCGACAAGTTCGTCCATCAAGCGCGGGACTTTCATATGATTGGCCGTAGGGACGGCCGCGCCGGCGATGCGGACGTTGTGGGTTCGGTAAATTCCCGCATCGTCCCGGATTCCGTTCATCAGGATGGCATGCAGACGTAAGACAAAAGCCTCATCAATCCCGCCGCCTTCGGCTACGCGCCGGCACATGAACCGCATAGCCGCCTGGTGATTTTTGACTTCAAGGTGTTCGATGATGCTCTTGTCCGGGATCGCCGCGTCCTCGAACAGGATGGCCGCCGTCTCGGGTTCCGTCAGCGTGCTGCCCTCGATCCGGTTCGTGTGATAGGTGAGTGACAGCACGAACTGGTCGTAAATGTCCTTGTGTTTGAGCATCCTCTGAAGGACCCGCCGCCGCTGCCCGCATTTTTTCCGGAGGACGAGTTTCCTGGCCTCAAGCGCCTTTTCCGGGATGACGGTCTGCCCCGTGACCCGCAGGTACATCCGGTCGATCCGTTCCAGCGCTTTCTTTCGAGGCGCGGACCGCCCGTTGATCCAGCTGTTCACGGTGGGGAATGAAACCCCCAGTTCCCGCGCAAGATTCTCCTGCGTCAACCCGGCGGCGCTCCGGATCAGATCGAGTTTTTCGCGTGTCGTCATGAACGAAGGATAGTAAACTTTATATTGTTTGTCAAATTGCTGTTACGTTATAAAGTTATGGCGGTGGGATTGCCGGGCGCGTTCCTTCTCGGCAAGCTGCTTGACGCGCTTGGTTATTACCGGGCTGCCTTTCGTGACTTTTCCAGCGAGCGCACGAGTTCGCCCAGCGGGGGAAGGGGCTCTTTCCGGAGATACGCCGCCACGCCACGAACCAGTTCCCGCCGGAATTTCAACACCTGGTTATAGATTTCACGGCCACTGCGGGGATGAATGCCCTTCTTGCCGATGGCAAACTCACAGGCCTCTTCCGAGAGTGTCGTGCCTGATATCGAAATGAGAATGGATTCTCCGGTCAGGCCACTGTCGATTTGGCGGCCGAGGTCGATCAATTTTTCGAAATCAAGATCGGGGAATGCCCCAAACAGCCAGATCAGATCGTAAAGATCCTTCTCGCTCGCGCGGCTCACCAGCGTCGACGCTTTGGTTTTCAGCAACGTCTCAAGATCCGCCACGATAACGCCGTCCTTCAGCTTGACCATCCGGCCGACCTGAAAGAGATTGGCGTCGAGGACAATGTCGACCGTGAACCGATGGCGATTCAGTTCCCAGACCGTGCGGGCATATTGCCGCGTGTCCGATGTCGTTTCGAGGCAGGTCGCGCCGATGGAGACGAGAGATTTGGCGGCAAGCGCCGCCGCGCGATGGGCGGTCGCGTCCTGCGCGAAGAGATCAAGGTCATCCGACCGGCGGTGTCCCGCGTAGTATCCGGCGAGCGCGGTTCCTCCGACGAGCGCGCAATTCTTGATGCGCTGTGCGAAGATGTGCCGGAGCGCGCGATAGAGAGGCGCGGGAAGCGCCCTTGCGGCTAGTTCAGTCTGAGGCTCTTGAGTTCCCTGCATAATCGCTCGCATTCGTTCCGGCGCACCGGAGGGATCCGCGTCTTGTACGTCTTGAACGCGGTCCAGACCGTCCTGCCGACGATCTTCTCGGCCCGGAACATGCCGTAGACTTCGACCAGCCGCGCGATGGCGCGAAATTCCCGCCGGGCCAGCGCAATCGCGAAATCCCCGATCGACGCGTAAAGCCGATCCCAGAGCAGCGCCGTTTCGATCGTCTGAACCCGATTGGTATCGGCCAAAAGCGGAAGCGGTTGCATGAGCGTCTCCATGGAAACACCCAAATACTCCGCAAGACTGAAGAGATGGCGGTCGCTCACGTCGGCGTTGGGCTGTTTCATCCAGAGCGACACGGCCGCCCGGCTCACGTTCGCCGTACGGGCCAGATCGCTCGCGCGTTTTTTGTTCAGTTTTGCGATCAGGGACAGCGTACGCGTGTTCATGGAACGATCGTACCCGCGGTATAATGCAGTGTCAAGTATACTTAACATATTTCGATAGCCGGATGCCGCGATCCGTCCGTTCAGAACAACGGATTGTTCCGGCGAATTTCCAAAAGAACCCATTTGTCGTTCGATTTTTCCAGACGGAAGAGCGCCGTTCCCTGCGCGCGTTCTTCGGCGCCGGTTGCGGT
>JAHFCY010000203.1 GCA_023249255.1 Candidatus Lindowiibacteriota bacterium
ATCTCCGGGCTTCCATAGATGCCGACTTCGGGCATTTGGGTCATCCCCGCGCGCCGGGCGAGGGAATGAACCGTCCGGACCAACTCCTGCAGAGCAGGTTCGCGTGTCTGCGGATCGACAACCTGAACGCCGACCATCCATTTGGCCATGACTTTCGACAGGGCAAGCGAGATGAACGCGCCACCCATGCCCCAGACGAGACAAAACGCCAGAAGCGCCGAGTAGTTGATTCCCCGCGCGGTCAGATAAGGCTTGATGCCCAGAACGTTCAGGACAATGCTGATCGTGACAACGACCAGCAGGTTGACCAGCATGAACAGGAAAATTCGTTTCAAGAACGCCATATTCTCCACCTCCAAAAATTTTGGGATTCGAATCACATTCTAACCCATCCAACGGCTGAAATTCAATCCTGCCTGCCGGCAGGCAGGGAATGGGGGTACCGGGAAAATTCCTCCAAAAACGTGAGCGTCGACAGATCGGACATGCGGTCGAGATAGACTTTGCCGTCGAGATGATCGATCTCGTGCTGGATCGCCCGCGCGAAAAATCCTTCGGCGGAAATGAGTCGCGCGCAGCCTTTTTCATCCAGGGATTCAATCTCGCACCGCAGCGCGCGGTCGACTCGTCCCCGCATGTCCGGCACCGACAGGCACCCTTCCCAGTCGGCGGATGTTTCGACCGACGATTTGACGATTTTTGGATTAATCAGGATTGTCAGTGGAATCTCCGGAGCTTCGGGATACCGCGCATTGGATTTGATCTCGATGACGGCCACCCGAATCGGCACGTGTACCTGGGGCGCGGCCAGTCCGACACCGCTGTACTCGCGCATCGTTTCGACCATGGAGTCGATCAACCCGCGCGCCTCATCCCGCCCGCACCATCCTTCGGGAACAGGCGCCGCAGTCTGCCGGATCACCGGATGCCCGAGTCTTGCGACTTTGAGAATCATGTTGAACGGTTGAGCGCGGCTTCCGGTCGAAAAATCAAAAATCGTCTGTCTTCGACCACTTCATGTCGATTTTGCGGTCGACAATGTCGATGCGCCGCTTGGCGAGAAAAGCCTCGAACGAATTGAGCGCACGGTCTTTGTCGTAGACTTTGTGGAAGATCGGCATGGCGTCGTCAATCCGGCCTTTGCGGTAGAGCGCGAACGCATAGTTGTACATGGCGCGAAGGCTGTTGGTATCGCCGTCAAAGGTCTGTTTGAACTCGTTCAGAATCTGATCGGCGAGTTTGGAGTTGGGGTCGAATTTGATCGCCATGATTTTTTTCTCGGCGGCGACGTCGTTGATGGCGGTCTCCTCGAGGACTTTCCCCCACCAGTAGGTGGCCTCCGGATTTTGCTGCCAGTATCGGAGCGCCTCGAAAAACGACCGTTCGGCGGCGTCCAATGCGGCCGGCCAGGAAAAAAATCCGGCGGCGATCATGCTGTACCAGCCCATTTCGCTGATCTTTTTGTCCAGCGAGATCACGCGCCTGTTGCGCGGCTCGTATTCCATGTCGGAGATGCTGATGATTTCTTTCAGGCAGGAGTGAATTTGCGAAATTTTGTCGATGGTTTTGTCGAGGATTTTTTTCTGAACGTCGTCAAAGGCCCGAACCTCGCGCAGATGATCGATCAGCGTGGCGTATTTCTCCGCCTCCTGCCGAAGATAGGCCTTCGTGTCCTCCGTCACGGTCGGCTTGTAGGCGACATCGCTCAATAGAAAGCCTTTCAGTGTTTCGATGTCCACCACGGCGTCAAGGGCTGCCAGCTCGCCCGCGACCGTGTCCATGTCCCGCGTCTTCTGTTGCTGGAGTTCCTTGGCCATCTTGTACATCGCGATGCCGTCTTCAGTGTAATGCCGGGAAGTGGTTTTCATGTAATAAACGAACGCCGAGAAAAGGATGGCGGCAATCAGAAAACATGCCCCGTAAATTTTGGCGTACCAGGTCCACGTATAGAATTTGGGATCGACCGGACCGGATTCCGGCGGCGCTGGAATCGCAACCGGAACGTCCGCGCCGGGTTTGCCGCCCGGCGTCGGTCTGTCTTCTCGGTCAGTTCGTTTCTTTTTGGACATGCGTCACGCTCTATCGAAAGTTTTGTTCGATGCCGTTGAAAGCCGCAACTTACGCGCCCGCCGGATAAATGTCAATCCCAAAGAGATCACGCTGATTCCGCTGAATTTGTTCGGACCACGAGCCGGCGGACAGGCCGAAGGCCTGCGCGGTCACGTCAAACACGCGCGCGAGAAAGGCCGGCTCGTTTCGCCGTCCGCGGTGCGGCTCCGGCGCGAGATAGGGCGAGTCGGTTTCGAGCAGGACGCGGTCCGGGGGAATCCGCGCGAGAACGTCCCGGAGCGGTCCGGCCGTCCGGAACGTGATGATGCCGGTGAACGAGAGATAAAACCCGAGATCGAGAAACCCGCGGGCGTCGTCGTAGGCGCCGGTGAAACAGTGGATGACGCCGCGGATCCGCCCGGCTCGACTTTGAATCTGCGCCCGCACGTCGGCCGTCGCGGCCGACTCTCCGGATTTATCGCGGACGTGCAGGCAGGCGGGTTTGCGCGCCCGGCCGGCCAGATCGAGAAAAAACGACAGGGTCTCCATCTGTTTGTCCCGCGGGGAAAAATCGTAATAATAATCGAGGCCGATCTCGCCGATGCCGATGACGCGCGGATCCGCCGCCATCGATTCGAATTCGGCTGCCTGCGCCATCTCAAATCCGGCGGCGCGGTGTGGATGGACGCCGACGCACGGCCGGACCTCCGATCGCCGGCCGGCGATCTCCATGCATCGGCGGCTCGATTCGAGACTTTCGCCCGGCGCGACAATCGGGCTGATGCCAGCCCCGGTCGCGCGCGTGATCACGTCGTCCAGATCGCCGGAGAATTGAGGATCGTCCAGATGGCAATGCGTGTCGGAACAGATCAATTATTTAACCCGGATGCCGGCCTGAATTTCACCGTCCACGGTGAGAACATGCAATGTCGTTTCATCTCCGGCGGCGAGGATCATGCCGCAGGATTCGACGCCGAATACTTTACGGGGTTTCAAATTCGCCACGACGACGACCGTTTTTCCGATGAGCTGATCCGGCTCGTATCGTTTGCCGATTCCGGCGACGATCTCCCTTTTGTCTTCCTCCGCGCCGCCCATCACGACGCTGAGGCGAAGCAGTTTGTCGCTGCCGCTGATTCGTTCCGCCGCAAGAATCCGGGCAGTGCGCAGATCAACTTTCTGAAAGTCGGTTATGTCGATGCCGCCGGGTTCGGCCGCCGGGCCCTGGGGTTGCGCCCCATCCGCCGTTGCCTTCGCCACCGGTTTTTCCTCCGATTTCGTCTCGACCTTTTTCACCAGCGGCTCACCTGTCGTTACCTTCCACGCACCGGCCGATTTCACAGCGTCGTCTTCTAAAATTTTCGGCCCCTGCTTAAACCACTCTCCGCAGCCGAGCCGCTTCACGGCCTCGTCCGCGAGCGCCGGCGTGTAGGCCGACAGCAAAAAAATGCCCCGCGCCAGATCGACCGCGCACGTTGCCAGCGTTTTGCGCCGAACGTCTTCGGCAGACTCCCAGGGCCGTTCGTCGTTGATTTTTTTGTTGAGCCGGGCAAAAAGGCCGAAGAGAGAGGTCAACGCAACAGAGAACTGAAACGATTCCGTCGCCTGGCGGGATTCGGCAAGAACCTTGAAGCGAATACCGTCGGGCGAATCGGATTGATAGGATTCGAGATTCAGAACGCCATTTTCTTTCTGTCGAACGAGGGCGCAAATTCGCCCGACGAGGTTGCCGAATTCGTCGGCCAGGTCATGGTTGATCCGGCCAACCATGGACGCGATCGAAAAATCTCCGTCGAGGCCGAATGGAACTTCCCGCAGAAGAAAATACCTGAACGCATCAACACCGTGGGTTTGCACCACCTCATTGGGATCGACCACGTTCCCCAGCGACTTTGACATCTTTTGGCCTTCGACGGTCCACCAACCATGGGCCACGATTTTCGGCAGGGACAATCCCATCGCCATCAGCATGGTCGGCCAGTAGATGGAGTGAGCGGGGATCAGGATATCCTTGCCGATGAAGTGAATCACCTCGGACTCATCCCAGGCCGGCGGGCGGTTTCCGGTCAGACGCGGGGCGTACGTCAACGAGGAGGGATAGTTCAACAGCGCGTCAAACCAGACGTAGGTCACGAAATCCCGATCGAAGGGAAGGGGTATGCCCCAGGCGAGTCGGTTCTTCGCCCGGGAGATGCACATGTCCGGGTGAGGGCTCCTGAGCGATCCCAACACCTCGTTTTTCCTTTCTTCCGGAATAATTTTCAGCTCACCGGCGTTGATTTTATCCACAAGCTGATCGAGGCGGTTTTTCATCCGGAAGAAATAATTTTTTTCCGTCAATTTAACCACCTGCCGCCGGCACGACGGGCAATTGCCCTCCACGAGATCCTTGTCGGTCCAGTATTGCTCGCAGGGGACGCAATAGGATCCCTCGTATTCGCCCTCGTATATCTCGTTCTTCTTCATCAGATCATCCAGCGCGGCCTGAACGTGGCGGATGTGCTCGGGATCGGTTGTGCGGATAAAACAATCGTTGGAAATGTTGAGCCGTTTCCAGAGCGACATGAATCGTTCCACGGTCTCGTCGCAGTGTTTTTTGGGTTCGATGCCGCGTTCGGCAGCCGCCTTCTGGACCTTGAGTCCGTGTTCGTCGGTTCCGGTCAGGAAAAAAACCGTCCGACCGAAATTGCGGTGGTGCCTGGCCAGAACGTCGGCGGCGATGGTCGTGTAGGCATGGCCGATGTGGGGCACATCGTTGACGTAATAAATCGGCGTCGTGATGACGAGGGGTCGCATGGGAATCAGAGGGGTTGGATCAAAGTCCGGATGATTTCACCGGATGCACGGACGAAACCGGGATTTCGCGGGTCATGCCCTGGGCGATGGAGATCGTCACGGTTTCTTTGATCGGATTTTGATAGATGACGGTTCCCTGAATGACGTCCGTGGCGATCTGCGAATCGAGGGCCGGATATCGATCGAGGGTTTCGCGGTAGAAATCGAGTTCGTAGCGGAGACAGCACATGAGTTTTCCGCACAGGCCCGTGACCTTGTTCGGATTTTGCTGAAGCCCCTGATCCTTCGCCATCTTGATCGAGACCGGTTTCAAGTCGCAGAGAAACGTCGAACAGCACGTCCGCCGGCCGCAGGGTCCGAATCCGCCGACGACGCGGGTCTCCTCCCGCGCGCCGACCTGGCGCAATTCTATGCGAGCCCGGAACATCGCAGCCAGATCCTTGAGCAGTTCCCGAAAATCAATCCGGCCTTCGGCAGTAAATTGAAACGTCAGGCGCGTCCGGTCAAAGCTGTATCGCGCGGCAAAGAGATTCATCGGCAATCCGCGCCGCTCCACCTGCACCCGGGCCTGGATCAACGCCTGCCTGGCCGAAAGGCTGTTTTTGGCGATCGTAAGCCGGTCGTCCTCGGTCGCCACCCGGACCACTTGGCCGGAGACATTGTCGCCGGTATCTTTGGCCGCAGGAGGAACAACCGGCCCGCTCTCGAGGCATTTTTCCTCCTGAACGATGACGATCCGGCCTTCCTCCACCGCCACCCTATTTGCCGTATATGTCCGGGGTGCAGTGACCGGCTCAAGTCTCACCGCCACCCGCTGAATTTCTGTCCGTGTTTCCGTCAGCATCCGGGATCAGCCTTCCACGTGGGACGCCGAACCGGCATCCGGCTCGTTCGCCATCCATCCGAGCACGGTCTGAACGACCAACGCCCGCGCGGGATTGTAACGAAGTTCGGATTGCAACTCAAGAAGCCGCCGTGCCC
>JAHFCY010000204.1 GCA_023249255.1 Candidatus Lindowiibacteriota bacterium
GGATTATGGATCCCTCGTTTCTATAGTGGACGGGGTCGAATCTATTCGGAGGCTTCCGCGGAGTCGGCGTTCAAGGCCGCCTGCTGGGTTTCCTGCTCGGTCACCCATTTTTTGATGTCCTCGATGTGCTCGACCACCATTTTGGCCTTTTTGAGGCCGAACTTGAACGGAAACTTGTCATTCGGTCCGTTGGAGATGACCATCATCGCACGGCCCTTGTACTCGTCAAAACTGATTTCTCCCATATGTATGCTCCTTTGATCAGGGGTTGATGTTGGGCATCTGCCAACATTGGACTCCCATGAAATCACAGTCGAACCGGCTGATCAATGTCCGACGCGTTCTTATTTCCGTCAGGCTCCGTCCGCCGCCAGGGCCGCCGCAAGTTTGTGTACGAACGCCTCGGCGGTCATTCCGCGCAAATTGTATTCAAGCCGCCGGGGTGTGGCCTGAACGGGCCGAAGTCTGGACGTGAGGCCGACGACCGCGCTCGGCGAGTCGGTATAGACGGACAGGCTCTTGTTCCACTCGATAATTTCGGTGATCTGAAAATCCTCGGCAAGCAATTTTAACAGGCGGATCATGAACAGATTCTCAAGAGATGGCGGGAAATCTCCCAGCCGGTCCCTCAGCGAATCCGATACCTCCCGCAACTCCTTCCGGGTCCGGCATTTTGCGATCCGGCGGTAAATCGCGATCCGCTCGGCCGGATTGACCATTCGATCCTCCGGAATGTACTGCGGAATTTTCACGTCGACTTTCACATTCCACGGCGGCCGCACCATCTCGCCTTTCAATTCGATGAGGGCGTCTTTCAGCATCTCGCAATACATCTCAAATCCGATCTCCCAGACGACGCCGTGCTGTTCCCGGCCGAGAAGATTCCCGGCGCCGCGCAAGGTCAGATCCTCCAGCGCCACGCGATATCCGCCACCGACTCCGGTGATCGCCGCGATCGCCTCAAGGCGCCGCCGCGCGGATGCGGTCAGGGGTCCCCGGCCCTCGGGGGTCAGGAGATAGCAATAGGCCGACCTGTCGCTTCGGCCGACCCGGCCGCGCAATTGATACAGCGTTGAGAGTCCAAATCGCTCGGCGTCAAAAATGAAGATGGTGTTGGCGTTCGGAAGATCAAGTCCAGACTCGATGATGGTCGTCGTCACCAGAATGTCGATCCGTTTGTGATAAAAGCCGTCCATGACCGCCGCAAGTTCATCTTCGGTCATCTGGCCGTGCGATACGCCGATGCGCGCCTCCGGAACGGCCTTCCGGATCCATTCGGCCGCGCGGTGGATCGTCTCAACGCGGTTGTAGAGGAAGAAGACCTGTCCCCCGCGGGCGATTTCCCGCACGGACGCCTCCCGGATCAGCCTCGGATGATACGGATAAATTTCGGTGTGGATGGCAGCGCGGTTTCTCGGCGGAGTTTCGATCAATGAAATATCGCGCGTGCCGATGAGCGACATGTAGAGTGTCCTTGGAATGGGCGTCGCGCTCATCGATATCACATCCACGAATTGCCGGTAAAATTTCAATTTTTCTTTTTGCCGGACGCCAAACCGGTGCTCTTCGTCGATGATCAGAAATCCGAGGTCTTTGAAAACCACATCCTCCTGCAGGAGCCGGTGCGTGCCGATGCAGATGTCGATCTCGCCGGAGCGGAGTTTGTCCAGAATCTCCTGCTGTTCGGCCCGCGTGCGAAACCGGGACAGTTCCGCGATCTGGGTCGAAAATCCGGCGAATCTCTCCTCGAAGACCTGCCGGTGCTGTTCGGCCAGAAGCGTCGTCGGGACAACGATCGAAACCTGCTTTCCGTCCATCGTCGCCTTGAACGCCGCCCGCAGCGCGACCTCCGTTTTGCCGAATCCCGCGTCGCCGCAGATCAACCGGTCCATGGGTTTGGGCGCCTCCATGTCCAATTTCACCTCCGCGATCACTTTGATCTGGTCCGGCGTCTCGTCAAACGGAAATCTCATCTCGAATTCTTTCTGATAGATCGTGTCGGCCGAGAAGGCGAATCCGCTTCGATGTTCGCGGGAGGCGTAGAGGCCGAGAAGATCCCGGGCGAACACCTCGATTTTTTCCCGGGCGCTTCGCTTGATTTTTTGCCATGCCGCGTCGCCCAGCCGGTGGGGTTTGGGTTTCCGGCCGCTGCCGATGTATTTTTGAACCATGTGAAACTTGTCCAGCGGAACATACAGGAGATCCTTGTCACGGTACTCGATCGCCAGATACTCGCTCTCCTCTTCACGCGTCCGGATTCGCTTGAGACCCCGATAAATTCCGATGCCGTATTGCTCGTGCACGACGTAGTCGCCGTCAGAAAGTTCCAAGACGTCGCTGATCGACCGCGCGGCGTAGCCGCGAATCGGGGCCGGCGGGGCGTCTCCCGGAACTTCAAGATTGCGCCGGCGCGGGAAGAGATCGGGTGCGGCCAGAAGAAGGATCTTGCGTCCGGCATCCCGGAGGCCCGATGGAAGATCGCCTTCGACGATCCAGAGTCCGGGTGAAAGATCGAGCGAGAAAGATCCGGGCGGCCGCTTTTGGATGGAGAGATTTCTTTCCTTCAGAAACTCGATCACGCGGCGTGAAAGGTCGGCCGGCAACCCGAGAACCACCCGCCAGCCCGTTGCAATGAGTTTTTGAATTTCGCCGGCCTGCGAAACGATGCCCGGCGGCATCGCGGGCTCCTCAAGACGTTCCCCGGCGCCCTCGGCCGGAAAAAGGGACAGCGTCGTTTCGTGCGGCGATGCCCGGCCTGCACCCGGTTGTTCATCCTCCAGATGAAACAGGCGATGTCCGGTAATCCATTCCGAAAACGACGAAACGGGTTCTGCCGGCATCACCGTTCCATCGCGATCCGCGGCCGCCGAACACTCCGCCAGTCGGTCGAGCGAGCTCAACGTGTGCGGCGGGATCACAATCTCCGGCAATTCAGACATGGACCCCTGGGTTTGTGGATCGAACGTGCGAATCTGGGAGAGCCGGACGTCGTCGAAGTCCAGTCGAAACGGAAAATCTTCCGTCGGTACGAATAAATCGACCAGCGACCCGCGCACGGCAAAGGTTCCTTCCGATCTGACCGTCGGCACGCGCTCGTAGCCGGCCGAACCGAGCGCATCGATCAACATCGACGGCTCTAGTTCGTCACCTGATTTCAATCTCAGCGCGCCGGTCCGATACCGGCTGATCGGCGGAAGCGGCGTGGGAAGAACAGTCCGTGGAATGAGGATGGTCGCCGGCTTCGGCTCGGCTAGAATCGTCAGCGCACGAAAAAACTCCCGGCGGTCGTCGACCGGAATGACCCAGCCGGACGGCATGGAGCGGCGGGAAACAAAAATCGTCTCGGTTGCAGGATCGAAAAATCGCAGGTGCCGCGCAAACCGCCTCAACCCCTCGACGTCGGAGCCCGAGATCACCGCCAGCGCCGGTCTCTCCCGGCGTATCATGGCGACCCGGTATGCCAACAGCGCTTCAGGGAAAGCCGCAATCGCCGGGGCGGATGTAGAGGATGCGTTTGCGTCCATGGCGTATGTCAACATATTCTCACGTGTGCGGCAATTCGGGGCACGAAATGGCGCGTAACCGATGCGTGGCCACCGATGTTAAGTTAACACTTAACATTCGACATCTTCGTGCGGGGCTGTTTCCCCGTCCCGCGCATGGATGGGACAAACCCTTGCTAATGATACGGCAAAAAAGTACTTGCGCCGGACAGTCAGGCTCCGCCTCAATTTTTTCCCAAGCAGGAACGACTTTTGCACATCTACGGGTATGCAACAAACTGTGTCCTATGATAAAGTTCATAATCATGGACGATCAGATCAAACAATTTTCGAGAACGTCCAAGTTTCGCTCATGAACGTCACTGACTATCTGGGTCATAAACCCAGATGGGTTCCGTTTCTCCTTGGCCTGATGGTCGCCGTCGTGGTCGGATATATCGATTACGTGACCGGCGTTCAGATCAGTTTTTCTGTGTTCTATACGATCCCCATTGCATTTGTAAGCTGGTTTGTCGGATTCGTTCCGGCGGCGCTGATTTCCCTTCTATGCGCAGCCGAGTGGTTGATCGCCGACATTCGCGAAAAATACAGCATACCGTCCATTCCCTACTGGAACTCCTTCATGCGCCTGATTATATTCCTTCTGATTGCAGTCATCCTATCCAAACTCAAAAAGACGGTGGAGTCCGAGCGACAGGCGCGCGATATGGCGAACAATGCTTCCCGCATCAAATCCGAGTTCCTGGCGAACATGAGCCATGAGATCCGGACGCCAATGAATTCCATCATCGCGATGAGCGATCTTCTCTCCGAGCCGTTGTCGAATGCCGAGCATGAAAAATATGTTCAGGCTTTGAAAAAAGAGGGGGGACATCTGCTCCGCCTGATCAACGACATCCTGGATTTGTCCAAGGTTGAGGCGGGTCAGTTCGAGTTTGAGAAAGGCCCTTTCGATCTGGTCGGTCTCACCGAACATCTCATGTCGGTCATGGCGGTGCGTACGCACGAGAAACGGCTGTCCCTGACGTATCAGATCATGCCGGACGTCCCGACCCGGCTGATCGGCGACATCGAATGCGTCAGACGGGTCTTGATCAACCTCCTCGGCAACGCCGTCAAATTTTCCGAGAGGGGGGAGATCCGCCTCCGGATTGAAAACGATCCGTCGCGACGATTGCCCGGCGCGATCCTTTTTTCTGTCTCGGACGAGGGACCTGGGATTCTGCCAGCCAAACTCGATGAGATTTTTGACCGGTTCAGCACGGTCGACACGTCGTTGACGCGGCGGGTCGGGGGAACCGGGCTCGGGCTGAATATCTCCAAAAAACTTGTTGAAAGCATGGGCGGGCAGATCTGGGCCGAAAGCCGCGTTGGAAAGGGCAGCACGTTCCATGCTCTGTTTCCATTTGAAATCCAGACCGGGCCGATAGAGAAAAAGGTTGAAGTATCCATGGATGAATCAGCGCTTCTTTCCGCGATCCGGGCCGATACCCGTGCTTTGAAAATCCTCCTCGCGGAGGACCACAAGAACAACCAGATCATCGTGCAGGCGTTTCTGAAGAATACGCCCTACCATCTGGACGTCGTCCCGGACGGCCGGGAGGCAGTCGAGAAATTCAAGTCGGGTGTATACGATCTGGTCCTCATGGATATCCAGATGCCTGTCATGGACGGTCACACCGCAACGCGCGCCATCCGCCAATGGGAGCAGGAGCGCGGCCGTGTTCCCACCCCCATTCTCGCGTTGACGGCGCACGCCCTCAAGGAGGAGGCGAGAAACAGCCTGAAAGCCGGCTGCAACGCGCATCTGACCAAACCCATTCAGAAAAATTCTCTGCTGAAAAGCATCTACGAGCATACGCATGGCGGGACGATTGCGGCCGGAAAAGAAACCGCGCCGCCTGCCAGAGTCCCGGTGGATCCGGACGTTCGCGAGCTGGTTCCGGATTTTCTCGGCGACATGCGCCGATTTTGCGAAAAAATGCGCGTTGATCTGGAAGAGGGTGATTTCGCGGCCGTCCAGTCCATGGGGCACAGCATTCGAGGCAGCGGCGGCAGTTACGGGTTTCACACCATCACGGATATCGGGCGGCAGATCGAGGATGACGCGAAAATGCGCAACGCGCAAACCCTCCAAAAACATATCGATGAACTCTCCCGCTATCTTGAGACCGTCGAAGTCGTCGACGCATAACAGTCCGGCTCGACCGCAAGGATGACGCTGGAGAAATCAGCCACGGTCAATCAAGAGATGTCCGGCGAATCCGCCATGGAATCGTTCAAAACTCTGCTGGTCGAGGACGAGGCGTCCATGTCG
>JAHFCY010000054.1 GCA_023249255.1 Candidatus Lindowiibacteriota bacterium
TCCGCGTTCCCGAATGCGGAGGACATCCTGCCGCGGATCGTCTGCCTTCCGGTGTTCGTCCAGATGACGGCAGCCGAACAGAACCGGGTCATCGCCGCGTTTGGGGACTGCCTGCGCGACGCCTCGGAGATGACCGCGAAATGAAAGCGACCATCCACCAGCCGAATTTCCAGCCCTACCTCGGTATTTTCAACAAAATCAAACACTCGGATCTGTTCGTGATCTACGATACCGCCCAGTACGTGCGGGACCGTTTCGACAACCGCAACCAGATCAAATCCGAAAAAGGCCCCATCTGGCTCACGGTTCCTCTTCAGGTCAAGGACTCTTTCCTGAAACGTTTTTTCGAGGTGAAACTGCCGGAGGACAGGCTGTGGATCAAGAAGCATCTGAAGTCCATCCAGTTCAATTACGCGCGCGCGCCCTATTTCAAAATTTATTTTCCGGAATTGGAATCGCTGTATCAGCAGCCTCACGAAACCCTGGCGGACATCAGCACGGCCATCATCCTGTTTCTCATGAAATCTTTTGGAATTCAGACGCGGACGATCCGCGCGACGGAGCTCAATCTGGACCTCAACCTCAAATCGACGGAAATGCTCGTCGCGATCCTTCAGAAGACGGGAGCCGAAGAATACCTGGCGGGCGCGAGCGGAAGAAATTACATGGACATGGACCTCATCGACAGGGCGGGCATCCGGGTCGAGTTTCAGCATTTCACGCATCCGGTCTACCGGCAGGCCTGGGGGGAGTTCATCCCGAACATGGCCGCTATTGATTTGTTGTTCAACGAAGGGGACAATGCGGGGAATTTTATTTAGAAAAATTTGAGGAGGCGATGGCGTTGAACATCTTGTGCGTGGGCGCGCACCCGGACGATCTGGAGATCGGCATGGGCGGGGCAATCGCGCGGCAGTCGGCGGCTGGCCACAAAGTCCTCATGGCCGTGGCCGTCGTCCCCAACGAAATCAAACGGCGGCGGGCCGAAGTCGAGCGTGCGGCCAAAATTCTCGGCGCCCGGTCGACCGTGCTCGACCTCAACCTGGATCACAAGGTCCTGACGCGGGAGATCGTCGGGATTTTCGACGGTCTCATTGCGGACGTCAAACCCGACGCCATCTACACGCACTGGGATCACGACTCCCACCAGGACCACCGGCTGGTGTCGGAGGCGATTTTCTCCGCCACGAGAAAAAATCACTGCGACGTGTTCATGTTCGAACAGATCCTGCCCGGCGGCATCACGCCCTACGCTTTTCACGCCCAGAAACTCGTGGACGTGTCAAAATTCATTTCGGCCAAAGTGGCGGCGCTCAAGGCCCACCGCACGCAGATGGAACGCTACAAGTTCGACTGGGTGGGGGCCGTGAAGGGCCGGGCATGCCAGTGGGGCTACATGATCCGGGTCAAATACGCGGAGGCTTTTGAAGTCGTCAAAATCATCGAGAAGTAGCGCGCCTTACGGCCGAAGGCGGCAGTAGAGATTTTTCTTCTGTACGCCGAACAAATCCGGGCCGGGAGACGAAAGGAGTCTTTCGTCCTCATCAATCACCTGAATGTCGAATCCACAGGATCTCAATTGGGCGAGAAACGCGTCAGGCGGCGTGCCCGCGGCGCGCAGAGCCGCCGGGCAGAACTCGACGATCAGCGTCATCCCGGGACTGTTGCGGATCGTTCTTTCCATACCTTTGATCGCCCTCGGCTCAAACCCCTCGATGTCGATCTTGACCGCGTGCGCCGGCCGGCCGGCAAGAACCGAGTCGATCGTGACGCATTCGACGTTGATCGGCGATTCGGTGGCGTCGGGCACGAGGCGCGCCAGGCTGTTCTGGCTCGGATCCCCCGGAAAGACGAACATCGGAACTTTCCGGGCTTCGTCTGACGCGGCTTTCTGAATGACAGCGCAGTTCTGCGCGCAGAAGTTGACGTCGAGATTCCGGATGAGCGCCGGCAGATTGAGCGGCGCGGGCTCAAAGGCGTAGACCCTTCCCTGCGATCCGACGGCCCTTGAGGCGACCAGCGTGTAATATCCGACGTAAGCGCCGACATCCACGACCGTCATGCCGGGTTTGAGCGCCGCCTCAAAGAGCGCCACAGAATGCGGTTCACAACGGTCCTCCTCCAGAATCCGCAAAAACCCGCGGTGTTCCAATTCTCCGTAAATCCTGAATCCCCGCACGGTGACGGACAGAGGCAGGCGTCCAAGACATCGCTTGAATATCCGACGGCCAAGGCGGGTAAGGGAAGAAAGCCCCATCCGCCGCAGGCCCGCGGCGATCCCATCCAGAGTCTTGAGAAAAATCATCTGCGCGCAAGTCCCATGACATCGGATTTGAACACACGCTTGGAGGGAGATCAAGTTCCGCGTGCGCCGGATGTCCGGCTGTGTCTTGATCATCCATCCCGGCTGTGCTCAAATCCGCCCATGCGTTTGATCGTCATCGGAACGGGCCGGCGCGCCCGAAGCTACGTTGAGGTCGCCAAAAAAAGCAAAGCCGTGTCCTGGATCGGCGTCAGCGGCAACGATCCGGGACGGCGGGATGAGGCGGCGAAATCGTGGGGGGTGGAGGCGGTTGAATCGCGCCAATTGTTCGAATCGGCCGATGGATTCATTTTGTCGAATGCCTCGAAAGATCACGCAGAATCCCTGAACCGGATGATCCCCTGCCGAAAACCCATCCTCATCGAGAAACCGGTCACGATCGACGCCCGGCAGACTTCGCGGATACTCGGTGATATCCGCAATCACAACACCCCGTTTATCGTGGCGTTTCAGCGGAGATTGAACCGGACGACCCGGTCCGCCCTGAATATCCTGTCCAACGCCGGAACGCCCGGGGAAGTCGATCTACATATTTTGGGCGGCCATCCGACGGATCCCGCTTCGATCCGAACCTGTCTTCTTCGCGAGGGTATCCATTCCCTGGATCTTCTTTTTTTTATTTTGTCCCGATACCCGAGGGCCTCCAGCGACATCCCGCGGCCGGCTGTCTTGCGATCGGATCGGGAATGCATCTGGACGATTGATGGCCTCTGGCCATTTCCTGTCCGCATTCATTTTTTATCGAGCGCCGCCAGATGCCTGCACCGAAATTCTCTGTTTCATCTCCGGTTGCCGGGGCGGGACATGTTCTTCGACGATATGTCCATCGGCTCCCGACGTCCCCGTCTTTTGCCGAAGGCCGCGGACAATTTTATGGCGCGGGTGAAGTGCAAACTGGGCTGGATCGCGACGAGCCGGGAAATCCTGTCGGAATTTCTTCGTGTTATGGGCGGCGGAACGTCGGCGCTGGCGACCGGAGATTTTGAGGGTCCCCAGATTCTACTGGATCGGATGGTCGAATCGTAGGCGCGGGAAGAGGCAGGTTCTAGTAAATATTCAGTTCGGAGCTGTAACCGGCGAAATCGCACTGGGCGCAAGTCGAGAACGGTGTGCGGTCGCCCTTCATCATGGATTCCCGCATCTTCTGAAAAGCGGGTCCCTCCCAGATCTGCTTGATTGACTGGTCCCGGACATTTCCAAGGACATGCGAGAAGAAAAGGTCGTTGCTGCAGGCGGCGACCTTGCCCTCGTAATTGATGGTCATCATGGTAAACGGCCGGAAACACGGGATCGGATAGGCGCCGGGGAGCTTCCGCCCGGTCGGATTTGTGCCCGCGCGATTGAGCAGAACCTCCTTCTCTTTTCGGAGATAGATGTTGATCTCCCTGCCCTTCAGCGTGAACTCCCCGTCGTAGTCCTCGATGAACTTCATCACCTTTTTGGAGAGGTGGCGATCCGGGCGGTAATCGTTGATGTTGCAAATCTCAAGGCCCGCGTCAAACAGGGCTTTCAGGCGCTCGACCGTCAGGAGCTTTCCGTTGGTCTTCATCTCGAGCTGCGCGTTGGGGCACCTGGCGCGGGCCATGCGGAGGAACTTCTCCTGCCGCTTTTCGAGGAGCGGCTCGTTGTTGCAATACAGGGTGATGCGGCCTCCATAGTTCAGGGCCGACAGGTCGTTCAATATTTTTTCGACCATCTCATCCGGCATGACTTCGCTCGGCTTGCGGAATTTATACTGGACCGCGGCGGCGCAGAAGGAACAGGTGCTGTTGCACATGGTGATGGATTCGATATGGACCGTATCAAAGAGGGGAAGGTCTCCACCCGAGAAAAAGGACTCCATCAACCGCCGGGAATCGGGTTCGGCGTAATGGCGCTGATAGGATTTCAATTTATAAGATTCGGGAATTTTGGACATGAAATATTTGACCGTATCGCGCTTGAAGGACAGCAGATATTCCTTGGACGCGATCGAATATGCCCGCAGTTTTGTTCGAAACCCCATCCGGTACGGATCCTCCCTTCTACGCTTTTAATCGATCCTATCAGAAACAGGAGGCGAATGCAAAACCGGTCCGGACGGGGTTACTGATTTTCCGCACGGGAGAAAACGGAAAGCGGTTTCTGGGTGTATTTCCGGCGAATGATCTCCCATGTCCGTTCGGTGAACACGTCCCGCAGGGACGGATTATCCCGCACCTGGAGGATCGCCTCAAACATCTCGTCGACGCGACCCTCCGGCACCACAATCCCGTTGTACATGTGCGTGATGAGTTCCGTGTGCCAGTCGACGTCGTACGCGGCGACGACGGACCCCATGGCCGCGGCTTCGAGGAGGCTGTTGCCGCCCATGAGACACAACGAAAAATCCGAAGCCTTGCGGATGGCCAGGACCTCGGCGCGCGGGACAAATCCCGGAAAGTTGACGCAGCTGTCAAGACCCAACTCCGTCAGGCGCCGCCTGAGCCCCTCCTCTTCAGGACCCCGGCCGGCCATGAATAGGAAGGCCCGGTTGTCCCGTTTCCGTATTTTTGCGAACAGATCCAGAATGTCGTACACGTAGTTGTAGCGGGTCATCCGGCCGAAAAACGAAAAAAGGATAATCCGGCCGTCTGCATCGAATTTCTTTTTGACATCTTCTGCGGGGGGAAAATCGGCCGGATTGAATTCCTTGGGCAGCTCGAATCTCTGCAGGACGATCTTTTTCTCCGGAATGCCGCGGGCCACGAGGTCCAGGAGGAGATTTTCCGATCTCGGGAAAACATAATCGCAGAGCCACCGGTAAATCACGCCCTCCAGAATCCACGCCAACTTTCGGCTGCCAAACAATGTTTCCGATTCGCAAGGCCCGCCCAATCGATACGCCAGATCCAGATCCCCCCGAAGACCGACGCCGACGACACATTGCCTGCAAAACAGCCGGAGGAAGATGAAGAGGGGGATGAAATAAATGTGGCACTGCACCCATATTTTCGCGATGTTTTCCCGACGCACCAGCCGATGGACCATGCGGAGGAAATTGAAATACGATGCAAAGAAACGGATCGGATGCCGGGCAATGGGCGCATTGTAAACGAGATGCCGGTCGTTCAGCCGGCCCTCGCCTCCTTCCCGTGAAAACGCGTACACCGAAAAAATACGGTCGACATCGGTGTAATCGCCACGCTGCCGGATCTGCCAGTCCACCGATTTTTCCAAAAAGTGCTGAAACGAGCCGTAAATGATATGGAGATGATTCTTCGCGGTCATGATCATTTAATAGATTGCGCCAATCGGCTCCGTCAAGATCCGCGCGCGTAAAAAAGGTGGACGCCGGGCGGCCTACGTCCGCGCGCGTTCAAAAATTTCTGCGAAAGCCCCGGCCATAGCATCGGCTCGAGTGGCAGGATCGGGCGGCACGGCAACCGCATCGCTTTGTTGCGCCCACTGATCGTAGAGGTTGACGAGCGCAGCCGCAAGAGCCGCGGGATCATCGACGCCAAGGATATGGCAGCCCGGGCGACCGTCAAGAAGCCGGGCGCTTGGCGTGCCGGGATCAACCAGCGCCAGAATCTGCCGGCCGGCGCCGAGATACTCGAAAATCTTGCCCGGAATGAACGGATCCTTGCCGGCCGACAGCCCGACGATCAGGACGAGTCCCGACGATTCGCACAGGCGCCGCATGGTTTGGCGGTGCGGAAGAAATCCCCGGAAAACAACCGTGTCGGCCAGGCCCGCGTCTCGAATCGATGCCTCGAAACTCACCTCCGACACGCCCAAAAATTCGACCTGCGCTTTTCCGCGCGCTTGCGGCCGGACGTCCAGAAATCCCCGCACACCCATGAGGAACGGTTTCGGATCGCGCGCGTAGTAAAGATTGCCGGCATGCACCAGCAAAAACTTATCCGCGAGGGGCCGGACGCTCCGGTCGAAATCCTCCTCTTCGTAGGAATTCCAGACCACATGCGTTTTCCGGTCGAGTTTCAAATCCGGATAGAACGCGGCGTATTCGTCCCTCGTCGTGTCGCTCGTGTAAACGACCGCCTGGGCCGCCGAAAGACATCGGCGCTCGAGCCGGCGTTCCCACGCGCGCGTAAGGGCGAACCGCTCGGACGTCAGCGGGTAGAGCGTCCAGTGATCCCGATAGTCGGACACGTAAGGCACGGAGTACTTGGACAGAAAAAGCCCGATGAACTGCGAGGAGTGGTAGGGCGAGGTGACGAATCCCACGTCGAATCGATCCTGCGCGTGAAGCGCGAAAGCCGTGCGCCAAGCTTTCAGGGTCCAGAAAACCTGTTCGTCCGGCGTGAATATCGCGCGCTTGATTTTTCGCAGGAATCGCGATGCGGCCGGCGGAAGACCGGGCAGAATGCGCGAGGACTTGCGCGATTCGGACAATCCCGCCAGAGGCACCGCGCGCGCCGGCATCGGGTCCGGCACGCGGACGACCCGCACATTCTGCGGAATTTTTTCCAGCAGGGCCTCGTCCCGGATGAAATAATGGTCCGGATCGGCTGTGAGCACGGTCACGCGCCAGCCGAGCCTGCCGATGTGCCGCACGAGACGCAGGGCGCGTTGAGCGCCGGACTGCGCCGCCGGCGGAAACGTGTAGGCGACAACGAGGAGGTGTCTGGAGGTCATCTCAGGAGATGCCGAACCGCCGCATCCAGCGGCCGAGAAAGAGGAGCGTCATGAGACCGTACCCGAGGTCGACGCCGTTGTCGTGAATTCTCAGGATGGACTCGACCGCCTCCCGGCGCAGTCTCCCGGACGCGATGAGCGGATTGGCCCGATCCGTCAGCTCGGAGCGCATCCCGGAGTTTTCGCGGAGCCACCGGGAAAACGGAACCGGGAACCCCCGTTTTTCGCGCGCAAGAATCCTCTCCGGCACGAGTCCCCGCATGGCGCGCTTCAAAATCCATTTGTTCACGTTCCCGCGAAATTTCACGTCCGGCCGCAGACGGAAGGCCCATTCGACCAGCGTGTGGTCGAGAAACGGCACGCGCAGTTCCACTGACGTCGCCATGGTCATCTTGTCGGCCTTGAGGAGAATATCCTCCGCGAGCCACGTCTTCGAATCGACGTAGAGCATCCGTGCAAGATGCGAGGCCTCGGCGGGCAGACGGCGGTCATACGCCCGAAGCAGATCCCACGGATCCGGCCCGGACCCAAGCCGTGGATGAAGAAGCCGCCGCTCCGCCGGCAAAAACGGCAGGGTCTGCGAATGCACCTCAAGCACTTCGCGGATCACCGCCAGCCGGCGGATCCGATCGGAACCGAAATAACCGAGTTTGAGCAAAAGCTCTCCGGGAAGCGCGTAAAAGAGCGGCGCAAGTTTCCGGTAGATCGGAAAGCGGCCGTAGGAATATCCCGCCAGAGTTTCGTCCGCGCCTTCGCCGGACAAGAGGACGACGTGTCCGCAGTCGCGGGCGAGTTTGGCTACGAAATAGAGCGGCACGGCCGCCGGATCGGCGATGGGTTCGTCCTGATGCCACACGAGGTCCGGCAAAAAATCCATGTATTCGCGGACGGAGAGGCGTATTTCGTGATGACGCGTCCCGATAAAGGCCGTCGCTTCCCTGGCGTATTCGGCCTCCGAAAAGCCCGCCTCCGCAAAATCGATGAAGAACGTATCAACCGGATCCGTCCGCTCCCGGGCGGCCAGCGCGGCGATGGCGCTCGAGTCGACCCCACCGGAGAGAAACACGCCGAGCGGCACGTCCGACATGAGTTGTCCCTTCACGGCCTGACCGAGCCGGTTCTTCATCTCCTCCGCAGCTTCGTCGTCCGACAGCCGCAGATCCTCGCGGACTTCGATGTCCCAGTACGGCCGGCTTTCGAACCGGCCTTCGGACCACACGCCGGTCCAGCCCGGCGGCAGTTTCCGCACGCCCAAAAAAAGCGTTTCCGGGGCGGGAACGTACCGGAGCGCAAGATGCGTGCCCAGGCCCTCCTCGTTCAGACGCGCGTCCATGAGTCCGCTCAAAACGAGCGCCTTGGCCTCCGATGCGAATCCAAATCCGCCGCGCGGCAGATCCGCGTAATAGAGGGGCTTGACGCCCATCCGATCTCTCGCCAGAAACAGTCGGCGCCGCGGCCGGTCCCAGATGGCAAACGCAAAAATGCCGTTTAATCGTTCGACAAAGGCATCGCCCCACTCCCGGTACGCCTGCACGAGAACTTCCGTATCGCATTTTGTTCGGAACCGGTACCCGCGCGTTTCGAGTTCCCTGCGAATTTCGAGATGGTTATAGATTTCGCCGTTGTAGGTGACGAAGACGGACCCAGTCTCGTCGGAAAGGGGCTGGCGGCCGCCTGCGATGTCGATGATCGCGAGCCGGCGGTGCCCCAGGATGGCAGGCGAGGAATCATCCGACCAGATCCCGTCGCCGTCCGGCCCGCGGTGTTTCTGGAGGACGCACATCTGTTCGACGACACCCGGCTCAACCGGAATGCCGACGATGCCGGCGATGCCGCACATGTTACGAAATGGCCCCGGCCGGCCCTACGCGCGGGCGGACTGCAGAAGGCACTCGACGATGCGGCGCGCGGTTTTGCCGTCGTCCACCGCGTGAACGAGACGGCGGGGTCGCGAGCGGCGCGACGCGTGCGCTTTCCAAGCCCGCAAAATTCCAGCTGGGCGGTTGCCCACGAGATGATTGTTGAATCCCTTCCGGAACGTCTCCGGCCTGTCGCTGTTGTTCCGCACAGTCAGGCATGGGACGCCGAGAAAACTGGTCTCGTCCTGAATGCTGCCCGAATCGGTCATCATGAGTTCGGTTTTGAGCATGAGCGAGAGGAAGTCCAGATAACCGAATGGGTCGCAGAGAACGATGCGGCGCGCGTCGACCGGAGCAAGGCCGAACCTCGCAAGCATTTTTTTCGTGCGCGGGTGGGCCGGAAAAACGATCCTGCGTTCCCGGGAAATTTCGTGAAGCGCCCTGAAAACGCCCTTGAAAATTTCCGGATCGTCGACGTTTTCCGGCCGGTGCAGTGTGACGAGAACGAAGGGCTCTCCGGGCGGAAGGCCAAGGGTCTGCAGGGGGCGGCGCTTTTTGGCGAAGGGCAGGGCCCAGACGAGCGTGTCATACATGGTGTTGCCGACGAGTTTGACGCGCCCGGCCGGGATCCCCTCCCGGCGGAGATTTCTCGCGGCGGTGGCCGTCGGTGCGAACAGGAAGTCCGAAATGTGGTCGGCCATGATGCGATTCAGCTCCTCCGGGATCGAAAAATCTTCATGGATGTGCCGGATGCCCGACTCGATGTGGCCCACTCGGAGATGCAGCTTTTTGGCGCAGAGTGTCGCGGCAAGAGTCGAATTAACGTCGCCGTAGACGAGGACCCAGTCTGGACGGGGATGTTCCATGAGCACAGGCTCAAGGCGCAGCATCGTTTTGGCCGTCTGCTCGGAGTGTGTGCCCGATCCGACGTCGAGGTTTCGGTCCGCAGGCGGGATTTGAAGGTCATGAAAGAAGGAGTCGGAGAGGGACGGGTCGTAGTGCTGGCCGGTATGGACGACCATATGCCGCAGCCTCTTTGCGCGCAGCGCGCGGTGAAGAGGCGCCAGTTTCACAAAGTTGGGCCGAGTGCCGACGACGGAAAGAATTCTCATGATATCCGCTGACTTTTCCTTATTTGAATAGCAAGCGCAAGATGAGCGAAGTTCCTGTGGCCATGTAGAAATCTATCGGGACGGGGACGGGGGGATCCAAAACGTCGTGATGGGTTCGCGGCGGATATCGCCATATTTTTTCTTGTAGGCCAGGACCGTGCCGCCGTCCGAGACGCCCCAGTCGAGCCGGCGTACTCCCAACGCCCGGAGACGATTCAAAAGTTCGTAATCCATGGCCTCCTGCGCGCGTCCGTGTCTCTCCCGCGTGACCGCCATCAGCATGTAGCCATACGAGCCGCAGACAAACGCGAAGGTGACGCCGAGAAGTATTTGATTTTTTCGCGCGGCGACGCCGATCAGAGCGGGGATGGACGAGCCGGCCTCCAACACGCGAGGCATCCAGTAGGTGGCCGTTCTTGGCTTGCGCGAATTCCAGTCTTCAAAAATTTTCAGCGCGTCCCGGCCGTGTTTCTTTGCATCATATCCATCGACTTCGATTCCCTCCCGGTCGGCGCTGTGCAGAGCGCTTCTCAATGTCTTGTACAGCGATCCGCACAGCACCGGATCCCATCGATCGAGCGAGGAAAATTCCACGTACTGTTCGATGGGGATGAGCGACGTCGGGTGGGAGGTCGCAAACCGACCCGCAAGATCAGGGGCAAGGCCGGCCGCCAGAATGCCTTTCCGGCCGTAGCACGCTCGAATTTCCTCCTGGAACATCGCCGGACCGGCCGGACCGAGCGGCCTCTGAATACGAATTGTTTTTCCGTCGGCATCGACCATCAGAAGGGCGCTGTCACCGTTCACACGCGCACGCAAGGCCGCCGTTGACTCGGCAAAGAGATCAAGCAGGAGGGGATGCTGCATGTGATAAAAGATGTACCGTTCCACCATGGACAGAAGTGTTTCCGGCGAACCGCCGTCGATCCGAAACGGATGGTTCCATTTCAATCCCGCCAACATACCGTCACCATATCTCATCTCCAAACTCCAAAACAACAAATCGAAGATGCGGCCGCAGACGCGTTTGTTGACAGGATTTCGTATCCCACGTAGTCTGCCCGTCCATGAAACCGGCTGTGCTCGACATGGTGGTCTGTCCTCTCTGTCAATCGACGCTGCGCCCGACGCCTTATCTTCAAGACGGAACCTGGATCGAAGAAGGCATTCTGACGTGCGAAAACGGCGATCAGTTTCCGATCATTCGCGGCATCCCCGTGCTGATCGAGCCGAACCTTCGTCTCTCCATTCTCGGAAACGAGGAAACGCAGTTCTGGCGGCGTCATGCCGCCGAGGCCGGCGGCGCGTCATCCGGTTCGGCGCCGGCGGCGGACGATTCCGAAAAGCGATCGGCCGCCGCGGTATGGGGATATCAGTGGCAGGACTTTCACGAGTTGTGGCAGGACACCGCCGGCGTCGAGCAGTTCTACCGCTGGCTTGCGCCGCTTCGCCCGGATGATCTGCGCGGGAAAACCATGCTGGATGCCGGATGCGGTACGGGCCGGCACGTTCTCTATTCCTCGCGCAACGCCGGACTGGTGATCGGGGTCGACATCTCGCTGGCAACCCGGGTGGCGGCGCGATTGACCCGCGGCGTTACGAACGCCCACATCGTTCAGGCGGATATTTACCGGCTGCCGTTTCGGACGGAGACATTCGATCGTATTTATTCCATCGGCGTGATCCATCATCTGCCCGATCCCCGAGCCGCGTATCTGAATTTGCTCCGCCATGTGAAAAGGAACGCGACGCTGACTGTATGGCTCTACGGCCGGGAAAACAACTGGCTGGCCGCGTCTTTCGTCGAGACCATCCGGGCCGTTTTCACGCGCCGGATGCCCCTCTCTCTCTTGAAATTTCTCTCATTGATTCCGGCGACCATTCTGTGGTCCGTCATCAAATTTTTCTACGGGCCGGTCAATTGGCTGGCGCCGGCGGGCGCGCGGCATTTCCCGTACAACACCTACTTCATGCTTTTTAACCGACTGTCCTTCCGCCATCAATGGATGAACGTGTTCGACAAATTGAACGCGCCGATCGCGAACTACTACCGGCGGGACGAGATGGAGGCGTGGCTCAAAGCGTCCGGGCTGTCCGCCACGCAACTGGCCCACACCAACGACATCAGCTGGTCGCTTCACGGTACACGGTCGTAATCCGTCTATTGACAGACATCGACCCCCAATGAAAAAGTGATTCCCATGCCCGATTCAAAAATTCTCCTGACAGGCGCAACAGGCTTTGTGGGCCGCGCGGTGATTGCCGAATTTGCGCGCCGGGGGGTCAAGCCCAGATGTCTTGTCCGGAAAAACAGCAATACAACGGCGGTTGACTCGGCCGGGCTCGAAAAGACCGAGGGAGACCTCGGCGACATCGCCAGTCTGGTGGCCGCGCTGGAGGGCGTCGATACGGTCGTGCATTCCGCGGCCATCACCGGTTCGGCAGACCCGGCGGAAAACATGCGGACCAATTACGAAGGGACCGCCAACCTCATTGCGGCCTGCAGGGACCAGGGTGTGCGGCGCGCGGTCCACATCAGCACGATCAGCGTCGATCTTCAGCGTCGTGGCGCGTACGGCGACTCGAAACTGATGGCCGATAACGCATGGCTTGCGAGCGGAATCAACGTCACCCTGATCCGGCCGACGCTGGTGTTTGGCGCGGGGAGCAGGCAAATCGACGCCATCAAGCGCTTCGTCACAATGCTTCCGGTGCTGGCGCCCGTGATCGGTGACGGGCGGTACAAGGTCCAGCCGGTCGACGTCGCGGACGTCGCCAGGGTCGTGGTGGCGGCGGCGCTCACGGCCATGCCCAAACGCCTCTATTACGCAGCCGGTCCGGAGCAGATTTCGTTCAACGAGATGCTGACGCGCATCATGCGGCGGCTGGGGATCAAAAAACACCTCGTTCACGCCCCGTATCTTCTCGTCATGATCGCGCTGACGGCTGCCGGCAAGGTGATCAAGAAACTGCCGGTGAACGCAGCGCAGGTTTCCACGCTATGCCAAGACGGCGTCTGCAGCGCGCGCGAAACCGAGCTTGATTTCGGCCTGTCGTTCACGCCGTTTGACCGGGTTCTGGAGCGGGTGCTGGGATGACAACCGTCCTGGACGGCCTCAGGGGCAAAAAAATCCTGGTGACGGGCGCCGGAGGATTTCTGGGCAGACACGTCGCGGCCCGCCTTCACGCGGCGGGATCGGTTGTCACCGCCACGGACATTCCCCTGTCCCGGCTGGACAGGCTGGCCAACCTGTCGGGCGTGCACATTCGTCTGTGCGATTTCACGCGCAAGGCGGAAGTGGCGCGGCTGGTCATGGACGAAAAGCCCGACGTCGTCGCGCATCTCGCTTCTGTCCTGAACTGTCCGGATGAGGATTTGAATTACCGGGTGAATTTCGAGGGTACCAGGAATCTGGCGGAAGCGATGCATGCGGCAGGCATCCGGAGGTTGATTTTCGTTTCGTCGATGACCGCGACGTTTCCGAAACTGAACGCATATGGCCGATCCAAAAAACTTGCGGAGGAGCATCTCAAGGAGAAATTTTTCGAGCTGACGATCGTGCGGCCGAACCTCATGTACGGCGTGGGCGGCCTTGCGTTCGAAAAGTTGATCGGGTTCGTCAAGATGCTTCCGTTCATCGTGCCGGTCATCGGCGACGGAAACGTCCTCAAACAACCGATCCACGTCGAAGATATGGCCGAGTTGCTCGCCCGGGTCATCGCCGGACCCACCGCGGGTGAACTGTTCCAGGTCGGCGGGCCGGACCGGTTGTCATTCAACGATTATCTGGACGAGGTCTGCGCCGTGTTGAACTTGAAGAAAATCAAAGTCCACGTCCCCTACGGGCTCTGCATGCTGGGCGCAAATGTTCTGGCGGTCGTCCTGAAGACTCCGCCGGTCACGCCCGACAACGTCTACGAGCTGAACCAGCCCGTGAACGTCGAATGCGCCGCGCTGGAACAGCGGTTCGGATTCAAGATGCGGACGCTCACCGAGGGGTTGAGGCAGGCTCTCCATGCCTGAAAAGTTAAGGGCGCTTATCGTCGACGACGAGGAGGCTTACCGCCGATTCTTCAAGCGGTCTCTCGAACGCCGGGATTTTTATGCCCAGGTTGCGGCCTCGCCGGACGAGGCCGACCGGATTCTGGACCGGGAAATATTTGACGTCGTGGTGCTCGACATTCTCATGCCGGGCGAGTCGGGCGTATCACTGCTCAAACGGATCAAGCGCAAGGAACCGTTTGCCGAGATCATTCTGATCAGCGGGCACGCGACCGTTGAGTCTGCCATCGAGGCGCTCCGGGGTGGAGCGACCGACTACATCGAAAAACCCTTCACGGACAGCGAGCAGGTCCTGGCAACGATCGAACGCGCGGCCCAACGGCGGCGCGCGAAAACCGGGCCGTGGGAAATTCTGCTCGTGTCCGGCGAAATTTCCGTCGTTCCCGTCGTCGTGAACGCGCTTCTGCCTCACGGCGTGGTGGCCGTGGAAAACGGCGACGACGCGATCCGGTTCCTGTCAAGCCGGACGTTCCATCTGACCATCATCAATCTGGACAGAGCCGACGCCTCGGCTCTGGACAGCCTGGCGGAGATCATTCAGCGGTTCCCGGCCGTGCCGGTCATCGTTCTGACCGACGCCAAGGACGACGAGATGGCTGTCCGGGCGATCGAAATCGGCGCGCAGAATTTTGTGCGGAAGGCGACGCTCAAGACCGATCTGGGACAATGCGTTGTCGAGGTTCTCGATCCGAACCGATCCATCCTCATGGGCGTGCGCGCGGGGGAGCTGGACGCCCTGATGGGTCCGGCCGGAGCGCTTCGATTCGTCGCGGGCGGCGAAAATTTTTACCGTCTTCTCATCAATTCCATGGCCGAGCCGTGTTTTGTCATGGATCGAAACGGGGTCGTGACATTCTCGAACACCGCGCTGGAGGAGTTGACGGCGCGCGCCAAGGACAAGATTCTGGGTTGTCAGGGAGCGGAGTTGTTCGCCGAAGAATCCCAGAAACGTTTGCAAAAAATGCAGGATGGTATTCAGGAAGAAAAGGAATCGCGAAGTTACGGCGTGGAACTGGAGCTGAAGACCTCCAGGGGTGATTCCATACCGGTTCTTCTGAAGGGCACAACTCTGTACAACAGCGATGGCCGGTACGAGGCGTCGTTCGTTCTCATGACTGACATCCGGGAACAAAAGGAACGCGAGCAGCGCTTGAAGGAACTCATC
>JAHFCY010000055.1 GCA_023249255.1 Candidatus Lindowiibacteriota bacterium
TGGCCGGGAGCGCGGGCGGTCGACTGGATCGGATTCGACGTCCACGGCCGGCCGGAACTGGACGACACCGGCATCGCGCTCAAACTGTTCCCGGCCGACCGCGTTGCCGAACGGATCGCGGACGCGGCGCAATATGAAAAACCAGTCTGTCTGGCCGACATCGCCTGTGAAAATATGCGGGGGCAGGGTCAGTGGTGGGCGGACGCGCTACGGCAGATACGCACGCCCGCGCTGGCCGGCGTGCGGGCGTTGATCATCGTGGAGGGAACCGACCCGGCCACGGCGAACTTTCGCTTGAAACCCGACTCGGCCTACGCGATTCGGAGCCAACTGGCCGATCCGTATTTTTCGGGGAGTGACTGACGGGTCCGACCGAAGTGATATCATGATATATATCATGATATCACTTTTGTTTTTGGGCGCGAGGCGGCCGTCATCCCGTCCAGAGGCTGACGTGTTTGAAGAGTTTGACGTCGACGAGGCCTCGGTCGGTGAGTTTGAGTTCGGGAATGACGGGCAGGGCGAGGAATGCGAGGGTCATGAAGGGATCGCCGATGGACGATCCGAGCCGGTCGCGCAGGACGCCGAACAGGCGGTCCATAGCCTCGCACACTTCCGGAAATGACCGGTCGCTCATGAGGCCCGCGATCGGCAGGGGAAGGTGTTCCAGAATCGTCTCATCCAGCGCGACGGCGATGCCGCCCCCGATTTTTCGAATCCGGACGATGGCTTTCATGATGTCGGCGTCGTTCATGCCGATGGCGATGATGTTGTGCGAGTCGTGGGCGATGGTTTGAGCCCACGCGCCCGATTTCAAACCGAATCCGCGGACGAATCCCACGCCGACATGCTTCGCCTGATGCCGATCGACCACGACAATTTTGGCGATGTCGCGAGCCGGATCGGACACGGCCTGGCCATCCCGCACGATCGGGTCCATCTGAACTTCGCGCGTGTAGAGCGATTTGGGGACGATTTCTATCACGCGGATTTTTCCGCTTTGGACCGGAACGACGAAATCGGACGGCTCGAGCCATTTGATGTTGACGGTGCTTCGAATTTCGAGATCTTTTTTGACCGGCGGCGTGTAGAGGAGCCGGCCGTCGCGCGCCACCAATTCTCCATTTTTGAAAACCATATCGACTTTGAACGACTTGAGGTCGTCGACGACCAGCAGATCGGCGATATAACTCGGTGCGACGGCGCCGAGCGATTCGAGCTTGAAATAGTGGGCTGTGTTGTAAGAGGCCATCTTGACGGCGAGGAGCGGATCAAGTCCCAGACGGATGGCCTTGCGGACGATCGCGTCCATGTGGCCGTGGTCCCGCAGGGTGTGGGGATGCCGGTCGTCGGTGACAAACATGAAGCGCGTGTGGTTGCGCTCGGTCACGAGCGGGAGAAGATCCTCCAGATTTTTGGCGAGGCTTCCCTCGCGGATCATGACGTGCATGCCCCGCGACAGTTTCTCTTCCGCTTCGTCCCGGCCGATGCACTCATGATCCGATTTGATGCCGGCTGACAGATAGGCGTTCAGCGGTTTGCCGCGCAGATCCGGAGCGTGGCCGTCGATGCGTTTGCCCATCGACTGCGCCAGATCGATTTTTTCAAGGACTCCCTTGTCGGCGTGAATGACGCCGGGATAATTCATCATCTCGGCGAGTCCCACCACCCACTTATTCTGGAAATAACTCCAGAGATCGAACGCCGATAGTTTCGAACCCGCCGTTTCCAGGTCGGTGGCCGGGACGCAGGACGGCAGACACACGTAAACCGTCAGCGGCTGATACTTGGACGACTCGAGCATGTAGCGGATGCCGTCGAGACCGAGGACGTTGGCGATCTCGTGGGGGTCGATGATGATGGTCGTGGTGCCGTGCGGGACCACACACCGGGCGAATTCGGGAATGGTCAGCATCGTGCTTTCAACATGGAGGTGGCCGTCCAGAAGGCCGGGAACCAGAAATTTTCCGTCCAGTTGAATTTCCCGGTTCCCGCGATAGCCTTCCGACGATACTCCCGCGATTTTGTTTCCACAGACGGCGACGTCCATGCGTTCGAGAATCCGCCCGTTGAAGACGTCCAGAACCCGGGCGTTCTTAAAGACGAGGGGCGCCGGATCGACGCCGCGCGCGACACGAATGAGTTGTTCGAGAGACTGGGTCATGAAAGCGCCGCAATCGCGTCTATTTCGACGCGCGATCCTTTCGGCAGGGACGCGACCTGGACCGTTGACCGGGCCGGACGGTGGTTGCCGAAGAAAGTTTGATAGACGGTATTAAACGCGGAAAAATCGGAGAGGTCGGTCAGGAACACGGTTGTTCGGACCACGTCCGATAATTTCCCGCCGGACGATTCAACGATTGCCTGCAGATTGGCCAGCGCGCGGCGGGACTGGGACTCGATGTCCGTGCCGACCAACTCGCCGTTGTCCGGATGAAGCGCGATCTGGCCGGAGACGAATAAAAATCCGTTGGCGTAAACTGCCTGGCTGTAGGGGCCGATCGCCCGGGGCGCGGCATCCGTCTGAATGTTTTTCATGGGTGAGAAGTGTATCCGTTCAACGGGGCAGAGTCAAATTGCATGTTCGTCCATATACGGATCAAGTTTTCGAAGAACCCGGGCCGCAATTTTTTTTGCTTTCGCCTTGCCGACGTCGACGACGACGTGAGCGGCGCGGCGGTAAAACGGCGCGCGGCGGCGCATGATCCCGGCCGGATCGGCGCCGACGCCCAGCGCGGGCCGGCGCGGGTCCCGGGCGATTTTTTTTGCGATTCTGTCAGGATCGGCGCGGAGCCAGACCACCATGGCGTGTTTTCGGAGGAGCCGGACTTTCCGGGCGCTGAATTTTTCGCGGCCGGCGCGGTCGAGGTCGACGACGATTCCGCCGCCGCAATCCAAAATGACGTCCTTGAGCCTGCAGGCTTTTTTCAGAATTTGATATTCCTGCTCCCGGAATTTTCTCCATGCGGCCGGGCCGCCGCCGTTTTTCCGGATGAATCCGGCGATCGACTGGCCGGTTTCATACGCGAAAATCGCGTCGGTGCCGACCACCGCGCGACGAAGGAGCACCGACAGGCGGCGCGAGGATTTTGTTTTACCGGCTCCGCGCGCGCCGATCAGGGCGATATTCACAACTTCGATTTGATCGCGTTGCAGACGGTTTCGAGGGCCTTGATGCGGGCCCAGTATTTGCAGTTGCCTTCGACAACCGTCCAGGGAGCGAAGGGCATGCTTGTTTTTTCGATCAACTCGGACACGGCGCGGTCGTACTGCGGCCACTTCTCCCGGTTGCGCCAGTCCTCGTCAGTGAGTTTCCAGCGTTTGAACTCGATCGACTCGCGTTCCTTGAACCGGCGAAGTTGTTCCTCCTGGCTGATGTGAATCCAGAATTTGATGACGATCGTTCCGAAATTCGCAAGTTGGCGCTCAAATTCCACAATCTCGTCGAAGGCCCGTTTCCATTCGTCCTCGCGGCAAAATCCCTCGATGCGTTCAACCATCACGCGGCCGTACCACGACCGGTCAAAAATCGCGATGTGACCCGCCTTGGGAAGATGGTTCCAGAACCGCCAGAGGTAATGATGGGTCCGTTCGGCGCCCTGGGGCGCGGCGATAGGGGTCACGTCATAGCCCCGGGGATCGAGTTTTTCTGTGATCCGCTTGATGTTGCCGCCCTTACCGCCCGCATCCCAGCCTTCGTACACGATCACAACCGGCAGGCGTTTTTCGTACAGGCGATATTCATAATCGACGATACGATCCTGAAGATCATCGAGGCGCGCGGCATATTCCTCTTTCGTCAGCGTTTTATTGAGATCGATGCGGGAGAGGAGGGTCGGCTTTGAAGCGGGCGGCGTCGATTCCGCCGTTGGCGCGGGTGCCGCCGCCTGCGCTTTCGCTGCGGCCTTTTCCTTTCGTTTAACCGCATTTTGAATCGCCGCAACGACGGCCCTCATGATTTTGAGCGTCGACACGCGCTTGTCATGAGATTCAACCGCCGTCCAAGGCGCATGGGGCGCGTCGGTTTTCGCGAACATGTCCTCCGCCGCCTCGTAAAATTTGTCGTATTCCTTGTGATGCTTCCAATCGGTCTTCGTGATTTTCCAGCCCCGGAAGGGATCCTTCAGAAAATGTTTGAACCGGCTTTTCTGCTCCTTTTTCGAAATGTGGAGCCAGAATTTGATGAGGAGCGCGCCGTCGTCGGCGAGGAGCCGTTCGAATTCATTGATTTCGGCGTAGGCCCGGCGCCACTCTTTTTTCGGAGCGAGTTTGTCGACGCGTTCAACGAGGACTTTTCCGTACCAGCTTCGGTCAAAAATCCCGATCTCGCCGCGGCCGGGCAGATCGCGCCAGAACCTCCAGAGGAACGGCCGGAGCGCCTCCTCCTCGGTCGGCGCCTTGGTGTGGTGGACTTTGAACCCGCGCGGGTCAATCCGCCGTACGAGAGATCCGATGGCTGTGCCTTTGCCCGCCGCCTCCCAGCCCTCAAAGATGATGATGACGGGAATGCCGAGGTCCACGACTTTTCGTTGAAGAACGCCAATGTCGAACTGCAATTTGGAAAATGCGTCGTGAAATGTTTTCTTATCGAGTTCCTGATCGAGATTCAGTTTTTCGAGCATAAGATGATTTCCCGGTCCTTTCCGAGGTTAGTCAATATGTCAATCTACGTCCCCCATGAGGCTCTCGATTTTGGCCTGCAGTTCCATCGAGACCCGGCGGGCGGAGCGGTTGGCGTCGACGATGTTGAATCCGTAGACGCCGTGCATGCGCATGAATTCGGCCTGCATGAGTTTCTGATAGCGGATGAAACTGTCGAACATGTCGCGGGACAGGCCGACGTCCATGCCTGATTCCCAGAAATTGAGCGTCGCGTTTTTCATGAAATTCCGTTCGACAAGCTGTTTCGGATTGATTTTGAGATAAAAGACGGCGTCGGGGACGAGGGCCATGCCGTAGAGCGATTCGACCCAAGAGCGGTCGGCGCCCCGGACAATGTCCCGCGCCATGAGCGTATAAATGTACCGGTCGGCCAACACCACAAATCCGGCCTTGAGGGCGGGAATGATGATGTTTTCGAGTTGGTCGGCGAAATCGGTGGCGTAGAACAGCGAAAACGTGACGGGGTTCAGCACGTTCCCCTGGAGGATCTCGCCGAGTTTTTTGCTGACGAGGTTGGACCGCCGAAGGCCGACGTCGACGATCGCGTGGCCTTTGGACTCAAGCCAGGCCTTGAGAAATTCGACCTGCGTGGACCGCCCCGCGCCGTCAGGGCCTTCGATGACGATCAGCATTCCCTGAAGGGTCTTGAGGCCGACGCCGGGAAGACCGCGGCCATAGAATCGTTTGGGCGGGAGAGCGGATTTTCGGGCCATCAGCGTTTGATTTTCCATTTGAACGCCGGCAGGTCGATTTTTTCGGCCACGATCCGGCGGACGTCTTTTTGCTGGCGTTCGATCGAGCGCGACGCGTCGATCACGGTGAAATTATGGGGTTTGATCATGGACAGGTATTGATTGAGAATCCGGCCCTGAAAAATTTTGAAACTCTCGTAGATGTCGGACGACAGGTTGAGGTCCATGCCGGCCTCATGATATTTGAGCGCGGGCCGGCCGTCGAGGATTCGCGAGAGGGCGAGCTGGAGCGGCGTTTTGAAAAAAAACGTGATGTCAGGCTGGGCGGCGAAACTGTAGAGTTTGTGGACCCAGTCGGGGCTGCATCCGCGAACGATGTCGCGCGCGAACGCGGTGTAGATATAGCGGTCGCAGAGGACGATGTATCCGGCGCGCAAGAGCGGCAGGATCTGCCGTTCGTAGCGGTCGGCAAAATCGGTGCAGTGAATCAGGCTGAACGTCGACGGCGTGAGCAGTTTCAGTTTTTTTCCCTTGCTGGTGACGTCCTTGACCATGACGGACGAATTCCATTCAGTGAAAAAGACTTTGAGTTGTTGAATTTCGAGCCAGCGCTTCAGGAGATACAACTGGGTGGACTTGCCACTCCCGTCGAGGCCTTCGACCGCAATCAATTTTCCCTCGACCGGCCGGTCGCGCGCGGACAATTTCTGCGGCACAGGCGCGGCGGGAGAGTGAACCCTGGATTTGACTTTCGGCATGGCCAATCTTCCTATCCACGAAGCAGAATTACCCCTACTCGCGAATACGTATACTATAGGGCCGGAAAAAAAGAAATGGTCAGACCGGCCGGTCTTTGGGGTTCGGGCGGTAGTAGGTCCGGGGCTCGGGGAGATATTTCTGTTTCCCGGCCTCTTCGGGGTGCGTGTGCGGGTAGATGTACCCTTCCGCCGTGTAGGGATCACCGCGAAGGTGCACGGGAACTTCGAGGACATCGCCTTTTTCGACGTCGGCAAGGGCGCGGTTGATGCCGTCGTAGGCGCTGTTGGATTTGGGCGAGCGCGCGACGTAGAGGGCGGCCTCGGCCAGCGGAATGCAGCCTTCTGGCATGCCGACGTGGTCGACCGAATCGAACGCGGCCTGCGCGACGACCAGCGCATGGGGGTTGGCGAGACCCACGTCTTCGGCGGCGCAGATGACGATGCGGCGCGCGATGAACCGGGGATCCTCGCCTGCGGCAATCATGCGGGCCAGCCAGTAGAGGACCGCATCGCCGGCGCCACCGCGCATGCTTTTGATGAACGCCGAGATCACGTCATAATGATCGTCGCCCTTGCGGTCGTACCGGACCGCCATGGCCGGCAATCCATCGAGCATCTTGTCCGTGACCGTAATCGCGCGGTCGCCTTCGAGCGAAAGAAGTTCAAGCGCATTGAGAAGCCGGCGGGCGTCGCCGGCGGCGGACCGGACAAGCCGGGTGCGGACATCGGCGGACATCGACAGATCGACGCCGGATTCAGACCGAAGATGACGGATCGCCATGTCGAGAATGGCCGAAAGATCCTCGGCCGCGAGCGGCTCAAACCGCAACAGGAGCGAACGCGAGACAATTCCTTTGGCGAGGACAAAGTTCGGATTTTCAGTCGTGGCCGACGCGAAATAAAATCCACCTTCTTCAAGAAACGGCAGGAGGACTTCCTGCTGATTTTTGGCCATCCGGTGAATCTCGTCGAGAAAGAGAAAGAGCGGGCGGGCGGATTCAAAAAGGGATGACGGAGCGCCGGACGAGAGAGGCGCGCGACGCTGAAGTACAGCGCGAAGATCGGCGACCGACGCGGACGTTCCCGACAAAATGCTGATGTCGGCGTTCAGCCGTTCGGCCAAAAGATGCGCGAGAGCGGTCTTGCCGCAGCCGGGCGGGCCGTGGAAAACAAGAGGCGGGATTGCGCCCCGGTCGAGCGCGCGGCAGAGCGGCGTGTCCGGGCCGACGATGTGGCGTTGCCCGACAAAAAGATCAAGGGACGACGGCCGCAGACGGCGCGGAAGCGGGGGCGGGAGGGATTTTTCGGAGCTTATCGTTCTTCGATGATCGACCGGATGGATTTTTCGACCGTGGACCTCGGCTGGAGGCCGAGCAGCCGGTCGAGAGCTTCGCCTTTCCTCAAAAACAGCATGGTCGGCACGTGGAACACGCGAAAGCGCGTCGCCAGATCGCGGGAATCGTCAAAATTTGCGATGCAAAACCGGACCTTGTCCTTGTATTTTTCGGTCATCTCCTGAAATTCCGGAATGAGCATCCAGCTCGGCTCGTGATCGTGCTTCCAAAAATTGAGGATGGTGAGGATGGCCGAGTGTTCCACAGTTTCCTCAAAATTGGATTCGGTCACATGAAGGAGCCCCGCCGGCAGGCGGTCGAACCGGCTGCCTCCTATTTTTTCGACGAACGTTTCCATGTTGTCGGCATAGCCGATGCTGGTCATTCGGTCGAGGACCTCGCCGCGGTTGAAGATGAGCAGAGCGGGGACGGACCGCACGCCGTATTCCAGCGCGAGATCCTTGTTGCGATCGATGTCCAGCCTCAAGAATTTGATTTTAGCGGAATGTTTCTGCGCGAGTTTTCGAAATTCATCCTGCTTGATATTGCAAAGCCCGGAATCCTTCAAATAACAGAAAATAACCGCCGGCTTGGACGACTGCAACACCATATCGTCAAATGCATCTTTGGTCACGATGGGAAGTTCTTCGGATCCAGCCAACCTGTCCTCCAGCAAAAGCTTCTATGAAATAAAAATCCAGGGTGCCGTAGGATAGTCGAGTATTGAACCGCGATTTCCAAGTGGGCTTCCCGCGAACGGCCGCTGTGGCTTCCCTCACCCCCCGCATGTGTTGCCACATTCGGAAGGGGTCATGCCGGCGGTCGCCCGACGACGGATTCCCGTTCGGTGCTTGTTGGCTCAATGACTGCGAAAACCTGACGCACACCCCAGACGCATTTCTTGAGCACCTGTTTAGCCCAGCCACGCGCAGTCGTCAAGTCCGCGGACGCCCAGCCCACGCGTCCGCCGTCGTCATCCGGATTTTGTCTTGACAGTGACCGGGATTGCAGACATCGTCGGATGGATTTACCCGGGGGGAACCGATGGATTCCACAACGACATTGACCATTCTGCCGACGGCTCTGGCCGCGCGGGATTTTGTGACGCGAGAGGCGGAGCGCCGGGTTGTTTTCGGACACGCTGCGCTGTCTCGAAGCCAGTTTGTTCGAATGGCGGTCGTGGCGGCGAACCCGGACCGGGTCTGGCTGACCGACGGCGAGCAGTTGGCGGTGGTCGCAATGGCCGTGGACGACGTGTACGGGCGATTTCCGGACGCGCCGTTTGCGGGACTCAGACGGCGGGCGGGATTCTGGCGGAGTCTTCAACATTTTCTCAATGAATGCCGGACGGCGTGTCTTGAGCCGGCGGAACTTTCCGAGGCGCTTCAAGCGGGCGGCGTGAGCACGATGCGCGCGGAACTTCTTGGCAAATTGTATGGAGCGTACACGGAACATCTGGCCGAACTGAACGCGGTTGATTCGGCTACGGCCGAATGGGATCTGGCGGCGGTTCTGCGCGAGCGGTTCGAGCGGCTCACATTTTTGGAGGACATAACCGAGATTCATGTGCGCGGCGTCTACGACATCAAACCTGCGACATTCGAGTGGATCGTCGCGCTGTCACGGCGGATTCCGACAACCGTTTTTTTTCCCCTGCCAAAGGAACATCCACGGAGCATCAAGTGGCTCGAATGGACTTACGGAAAATTCGAATATCTTGCCGAGGAGGGGCCGGAGGGGCTGAGCGTGCAATCCGAGGATCTCCAGTCTGACCGGGCGCTGGAGCCGCTCCTGCCGAGGCTGTTTCAACCAATCGCAAAACTCAAACAGGACCGCGCGCCTCTTCTGGACGCCGGCGTGCCGATCCGCGTGATGGAATCGTCCGATCCGAAAAAAGAAATTTTGGAGATCGCGCGGCAAATCCGGGCCCTGCTGGATGGCGGCACAGCGCCGGAACGGGTGGCGGTCATTCTTCGGAAGCCCGACCAGTATCCGAACGCGGCGGACGCGTTCGAAACATTCGGCGTGCCGATCGATGTTTCCCCGGACCTTCGCGCGGCGTGGGAACCGGGAGAGATCGGACGTGAAGCGCTCGATTTTGCGACGCTGGCGGCGAACGGATTCGAACGCGAGGAACTTGCCGGCTGGCTCGGCCGGACTCGCTGTGAATTGCCCGATTCCCTGCTCCATCCCGATCTTGCGCGGCATCTTCGCGAAGCGGGCATCCTGCGGGGCGATCCGGAGACCATCCGCGAACGGCTTGCGGCGCGGGCTGAAACATTGAAGAACTCCGATGAGCGCCGGTTGGTCAAACAAATCGCGGACGATCTTGTCGATATCCTCGGCGGCGCGGAGATGCTGGCGGAGCCGCAGACACCGGCGCGATATTTCGAAACGCTCGAGGAAACGCTCACCTCCATCGGACTCTTTCGATCGCCATTTACCGACCGTGCGCCGGATTTGACGACGGCATTTCACCGGATGGAGACGATCGTCCGGCCGTGGAAACACAAACTCGATCCGCACGTTCTTCTCGATCTGGCCGCGGGTATCGAGGCCGATCCGGCCGGAAACACCGAGGGCGTGCGCCTGTTGTCCGTCCATGATCTTGCGGCAATCGACGTCGATCATCTGTTTCTGCCCGGACTTCTGGCCGGCGTCTATCCGGCCGAACCAAAACAGGAAGTGTTTCTCAAGGACCGGGAGAGAAAGGCGGTGGGGAAAGCCTACGCAGAGCGCAATCGCGGCCGCTGGGGCGCGCATCTGGCGGGACACCGCGTGTTCGACACGGCCGATGAAGAGAGATTGCGGGAAAATTTTCTGTTTTTTTTGTGTCTGGCTCTGCCGCGGCGGAGCGTGACGCTGTCGTATCCGAGACTCGATCCGGAAGGCCGGCCGTCGACTCCGTCTCCATATCTGGACGAGATCGCCAAGCAATTCGACAAGCCCGCCGACGTTCGGACAATCGGCGGCGCCGGACCGAAATCTCCGGCGGAATTGGACGCCGACGCCATCCGGCGGATAGACGCCGGAGACACGAACGTGGAGGTGAGCGACCCTCTGCGTCTGGCAATCGTGGCGGCGCATCTTGACATCGAGCGGCGTCGCGAACGATTTTACATCGAACGCGACCGGACGACCCGGTCCCGATGGGCGTTCGAATACACGGGGAGACTCGCCGCGACCGGTCCGTACTGGACGCGGCCGGACATGCCGGCTCGAACGATCGAGACGTTTGCGGGGTGTCCATTCCGGGGATTCGCCTGCGAGATCGCAAAAATCCGGGATGTCGACCGTCCGGAAGAAGGATATTCGGCGAAGGACATCGGCATTTTGATGCACCGGTTCATGGAATTATTCTGGCGACGCCTCATCAGCGAGCATCCGGCCGTGCCCGATCCCGAAAGAGCCCGCGATTTTGCGCGGGAGATTGCGCCGGCGGTGTTCGAGGAGGCCTGCGCGGGGTTGCCGGGCATGACAAATCCCCTGCGGGCAAGCCAGAGAACGTCTCTGAAATATCTGATCGATTCTATCGTGGACCGCGCGCGGGACGACGCGGCGGACGGATTCTGGCCGGAGGCGCTCGAGGAAAAAGTCTCAGCGGCTGTGGCCGATGCGGCGCCCGTGACCGCGCTCGTCGGCCGGATCGACCGGCTGGACACCGGACCGGAACAATCCGCGCGGATCGTCGATTATAAACTCTCCGACGTATCGGGCCTGCGGGCGCGCAAGAAAAAATTGTGGACGACGGAAATCCAGCTTGCGATTTACGCTCTTGCGGCGGCCGATCGCTGGAACTGGCCGGCCGACCGGACGCTCTCGCTTCTCTATCTCTCGCTTCGGCACTCCGCGGAACCGATCGAGATGTGGACCGGCGCCGTGTCGGAAATTCGGATGCTCTTCCACCCTGAAACGATTCTTCAGACGATCTCACGCGGCGCGTTTGACGTGACGCCGGCCGATCCGTCGCTCTGCGATCAATGCGAGGTTCGGCGCGCATGCCGGATATTGCCGGTGCTGGCCGAAGAAACTCCGGAGGAGCCGTGACGGCATGGCATCGATCCTCGATCTGATTTTTGACGAAGCCGGGGCGAAGGACGGGAAGGACGAGCAGAAAGACGTTCTGCGCCATCCGGACAGTCTTTGTCTCTCGGCCGGCGCCGGAAGCGGCAAAACCCGGACACTCGTCGGCAAATACATCCAGCTTCTGGTCATCGACGGGCGTCCCCCGGCGGAGATTCTGGCGATTACGTTCACGGAAAAGGCGGCGGCTGAGATGCGCCTGCGAATCCGCGAGGCGCTGAAAGAACTCATCGCGCGGGAATCCGACCCTCAAAAATGCGGGGAGCTGGAGGAAAAATTAACGGCGATCGGCGGTGGATGGATTTCGACAATCCATTCCTTTGGCGCGCGGGTCTTGCGCGAGCATCCCGCCGAGGCGGGCATCGATCCGTCGTTTGCCCCGCTGGCCGGACAGGACGCCGACGAATTATGGGAGTCGGCGGCGGTGGCGGCAATTTTGGAGCAGGCCGAACGCGACGTGGTTGTCGGCGAACTTGTGTTCCGGCTGGGACTTTCCGGCGGGCGCGGCCGAAATCTCGTGTCTGTCCTGTTGTCGATCAAACGACAGCTCGAATCGACAGGCGCCGATCCCGCAGACCTCCTCGTTCCGGATGCCCCGGCAGCCTCAGGCGCGCCGAGTCCGGCGATGCTTCGCAACGCGATCGAGGCGATTCTCGGTCGAGCCGAGCCCGGCGCAACGATTCAGAAAAAAGCGCGGGACTGGCAGGATCTTTGTGCGGCGCTGACGGAACCGGTCCCTGACGCAGCCGGAATTCTTCGGGCGCTGACAAGGGCGGGCTGGGACGAAAAAACGGAACGGCTTCGTCCGGGCGGCGTGCTGAAAAAAAGCGAGGCGGAAGCCTTCGCATCCGTCGAGACAACCTCGCGAATGCTCGCGGCAAACGCGGCCGATGTTTGCCAGCAGCGTGCCGGGTCGACTCTCAAGCGTCTGACGCTGTCGATGTGGCGGCACGCGGAAAGCGAAAAAGCGAGACGGCGGGCGCTCGATTTTGCCGATCTTGAATTAAAAACGCTGAAATTATTTGAAACCTATCCGGAGATCACGGCGGCCTATCAGGAACGATTCACGCACATTCTGGTCGATGAATATCAGGACGTAAACGCGGTCCAGGCAAAACTCGTGCGGATTCTTTCCGGCGGCCGGCCCCGGAGTTTATTTGCGGTCGGCGATCCGAAACAATCGATCTATCTTTTTCGCGGGGCTGACATCACGCAATTCCAAACGCTCTGGACCGGCATGTCGGAGAGAGGCGCGGCATTCGAGCTGAAACGGAATTTCCGGAGCCATCCACGGCTGGTTCGCGCCGTCAACGATTTTTTCGACAAACGCGTTTTTGGCGGAAGCCCGCCGGTTGAGATGGTCCCGGCGAAACCGTCGGCCGATCCAGAGGGCCGCCCGAGAATTCAGTGGCTGAACATCGCGTTCGACGACGCCCGTTCGTCCGAACGGCGGGAAATCGAATCCGCCCGGATTGTGGCACACATCAGCCGCTTGATGGATCTACCGGCCGGCGATGTCGTGGAAGACCGGGCGATGTCGTTCGGCGATGTCGCGCTTCTGTTTCGGGCGACGACGTCGCTTTACATTTACGAGGAGACATTCCGGCGGGCGCAGATTCCGTACGAACTGGTGAAGTCGGGCACGGCCTTTCAGTCGCAGGAAGTTCTCGATTGCCTGAATGTGCTGACGGTTTTCACCGATCCATCAGATGCCGTATCATGGCTGGGATTTCTCCGGTCGCCCATGGCCGGAATTTCGGATGACGGAATATTTGTTCTCGCGAAATCCGGCGACATCCGAAATTATTTTTTGGAAAACGGACCGATGCCAGCCGGATCGTCCGACGCCGACCGCCAGGCTGTTGAGCGCGCACGGGAATTATATCGGCGCGGATCAGCCGAACGAAAAATTCGAACGCCGCTGTCGCTCCTCGACTGGCTGATTGCCGAAACCGGCTACGGGACTATTCTAAGCGGAATGCCCCAGCCGGCTGCGCGGCTTCGATACATTGAGGCGCTTCGAACGCTTGCCGCGCAATATGGCCGCAGCCGGCCCGATCCGTTCACGGCGTTTCTGGAAACCGCATGGCGGATGGTGGACAGGCGCGAGAAGGAATCGGGTTCGGATTCGCCCGATTCAGACGCGGTCAAACTCATGACGATTCATCAGGCCAAGGGACTGGAATTTCCCGTCGTGCTTCTGCCGGACCTTCTCCGGCCGGAGCGAAACGATACGCCGGACATTCTTGTGACGCGGAGAGAAGGCGGCGTGGCGCTGTCGGCGCGCGTGAAATTGCCGGGGCTCGCGCAGGCGTTTGCGACCAGACGATGGACGGAAGACCGCGAGATGCTGGCAGAGGGCGACCACGAGGAGCAAAAGAGGCTCTTGTACGTCGCGATGACGCGCGCGCAGGACCTGCTCGTGTTGCCCGGGCCGGACGCGCAAGTGCGTGGGCATTCGATATGGGAGCTTCTCTACGTTTTTCTCAAAGAAGAGCCCCGGCACGTCGAAGTCGTCGAGACCGCGATGACCCGCATGGCCGATCTTCCGGCGCCGATCTCAACCGCCGGCCGACTGCCGCACGTGCGACTGGCGCCCGCAACCCTCGCGCGCGTATATCCGTCCCGGCGAATCGTAACGCCGTCGTCGTTTGCGGCCAAACGGCCGCTGCAGGTCCGCGAAACGAAACCCAGGCCGCGCGTTGAGCGAAGCGCCGCATACGCGGTCGAACTGGGCACCCTCGCCCACAACGCGCTTCAGCATCTGGATCTCTCTGCGCCGGCGGATCGGCAGGCAAAGCAACTGGACCGCTTTTTGAAATCGCGCCTGCGGTGGACGCCGATTCCCGCCAAGCCCGCAGAACAACTTTTGGATGATCTCCGGAATTTTTTGCGCTCGCCGATGGCCGAACGGATGCGTACGGAACGCCGGATCGTCCGGCGCGAATATCCGTTCGAGATGGGGTTGGAATCGGGCAAGCCCGCGCTGTTTGTGCGGGGGAAGGTTGACCTCCTGATCGCCGGCGGCTCATCGGTCGAAATTTACGATTACAAATATCAGCCGCCGATGTCCAGCCTCGGGGACTACGAAGGCCAGCTCATGGCCTACGCGCTGGCCGCCTGCCGGGCGTTTGATCTCACACTCGTGACGGTGGGCCTGCAGTTTCTGATGGGCGATCAGGCGCTGGTTCGGCGGGAGGTCGGCGCAGATGAGGCCGAAAATATTCTAAGAAGAATTTTATCGAATCTTGATGCGCCGGTCAGCCGCGGCAAAATTGAAAGTGTCAAAGTGTCAGAATGACCCCTCCGTCCTTCTACCGGTTGTTCTGAACAAACGTCTCGATGCCGGACGCCAAGGCCTGCGCGATCACCGATTGGAAATAGGCGTCCATGAGAAGGTCGGCTTCCGGCGGCCACATGAGGTAACCGCATTCGACGAGAATTGACGGAACATAAGTCTGCCGGGTGACGTGCAAATTTCCGTAATGCAGCCCGTCA
>JAHFCY010000056.1 GCA_023249255.1 Candidatus Lindowiibacteriota bacterium
CGATTCCACGGCGCGGATGCCGCTGACCAACGCCGTCAATTCCGCCGGATCTAGGGAGAAGGCGTGATCGGGGCCGTCCATGTCTTTCCCCAAGGTAAAATGTTTTTCAATCACGCAGGCGCCGAGGGCGACCGCCGCCAGAGAGATTTCGATGCCGGGCGTGTGGTCGGAGAATCCGACCGGAACGTCAAATGTCCTGTTCAATTCCATGATGACGCGAAGATTGGCGTCTTCCGGCCTGGCGGGATAATTGCTGACGCAATGGAGAAGAACCAGCCGATCATTTCCCGCGGAACGGATCGTTTCGACGGCCGTCCCGACTTCGTCCTGCGTGGCCATGCCGGTCGACAGAATGATCGTTTTTCCTTTCCGTGCGACATGGGCCAGGAAGGGCAAATTCGTCAATTCGCCCGATGCGATCTTGAACGCCGCCACGCCCAGCCGATCGAGAAGGTCCGCGCTTTCTTCGTCGAACGGGGCCGACAAAAAAATGATGTTGCGCGACCGGCAGTGCGCCCAAAGGACGCAGTGCGCCTCATCAGACAGTTCGAGACGGTGGAACATCTCCTGCGCGGGACCCGCCGACACAAGCCTGGCGGCCTTGAATGTTTGAAACTTGACGACATCCGCGCCGGATTTCCACGCGGCGTCCACCATGTCGCGGGCGATGCAGGCATCGCCATTATGATTCACGCCCGCTTCAGCAACGATCAAGCACGGGGCGCCGGGACCGACGATCCTGTCTCCGATTTGAATCTGTTCCCTCACGGTTCTCCACCCCCTCACCTATTCTATCTTGTCCCCACTGCCGCCGATACAACTGCGACGCGGACGCCACAGCCGAGTCGGGCGCAGAGTCGTTGTCGAGACTCTCGAGAAGCCACTGAAGATATTGAGCCATGCGTCCGGACGCGCCGCCGTCCCGGAACGGATCCTTCTTCTCAATCCCTTCGGAGAGATCTCCAAACCGCGAACCTCCGGGCGATGTCCGATGCGCCGACAGAGCGGCGCGCAATTCCTCCCAGGATGAATAGACCACCTGATGGGGCCATCGATATTCCGGCCGCGTCACGAGTCCATCGATGTCGAGAAACACCGTCGGCACGCCGGACAGAAAGGATTCCAGAGCCACCGTTCCGCCGCGCAACAACGCAACAGCGGCATCTCCCGCCTGCGCGGCCTCGGTCGGAAGAACGTCCGTCAATCGGGCGCCCTCCTCGATTAAGACGCATCGGCCGGTCGCCACCGCTTTTTCGACAAGCGGTTTGATCTCCGGCATGCGGATAAAGAGCGAGCGGGGATGTTTCGGTTTGATGATCAAGCCGAGAGACGGATCAGCCAGCACGGTTTCAATCATCCGGCGGTAGAGATCCGCGGTCCGGCGATGGGAGGCATAGGCAATGCCGGCGGCCGCGGTGTTTTCGTCAAAAAAACAAAGGATGAATTCCGCGCCGGCGGCGCGAAGCCGAGACCTCAAGAGTTTAGCGCCCGATTGAACGGCGGCAAACGACAGGTCAGTGATGTAACCGCAGTAGACAATAGCCCCGATCGCCGAATGGGATTGACACAACGGCTCGCGAAAAGCCGGGCCGAACGCGAAATAGACGTCACGGCAAACCGCCAGGGGGAGTTTCGAGACGTGCAACTGGGAAAACTGGAAGCCGACTCCGATACCGCCCAGCTCCCGAATCGCCGCCTGCAGCGGAACGGCCTCATCCGAAAACTCGTTGTTCTGAATGTGGATTCGGATCCCGCTCCATTCGAAGAAATCGATCCACCACGCATAATTCCGGACAAAGAGAATCATGAGGTCGGCAAAGATCGCCGGCTCCTCACGCAGGCGAATCCACGCGGACATCAGGGTCCACGCGATTTTCGCGTTCCACTTCAGGCATGTCCTCAAACTTCTCCACCCCGGCCGGAAGAGGGGAATCCGGGGATCGCGCCGGGCCTCCGGTCTGAACGCGACGGCACGGATGCCCGCCTCGTTCAACCGATCGACCATGTCGGAAGTCACCGGCACGTCGGTTCTGTCGAAGCAGATCACCACCCGATCTCTGCGAATCGACGGAGGGATGAGCCAAAACAAGTCCGTTCGGAAGCGGGGATCCAGGCCGATGCCCTTTCCGTTGAAGAGCGCGCCGATCGACGGTTCGCGATCCAGGCTCGACGGACGAAAGAGCAGGCCGCGCATCGAGAGTACCGGCCAGAGGAGGCGGCGCATGACGCGGCCCAACCGGCGCGGCCATCGGCCGGGATGCGGATAAGATTGAGCCTGGACGCCCTGCGTCCGCGCATCTTCGCAGAGGATGCCGGCAAAGGCATGCGAAAACAGAAACAGACAGGAAGCCGGGGTCGCGCGGGTGACCCGAATGTGCCACCGCACGGCATCGATCATTGCAACCACGCTTCGAATGGAGGGACTCATTTTTTTCATCACGTAGAGGGCGACGCGGTCTCTGCCAAACCGGTCCGCAAACGCGGAAAAGACGCGGGCGCGGCTCGCATGGTCCTCCACAATCCGTTCGCAGGCCCGCGTGACGTCGTTCGCCGTCCTGGCCTCAAACATCCCTTCGCCTCCATCGGCGTGAATTTCTCCCAGATGGAAAGAAAGCGGCTGAATCCTCGCCGACCGGAAACCCATCCGGTCAAGCCGGGGAAGAACTCGGCGCATGAAAGGCGTGATCGAGAAGTAAAAAACTTCAGAGAGGCGGCGGGCGGAAAATACCCGGGCGAGTGTGACGAAATTCAGCTCGTCAACGTAAATCCGATCGATGGGCAAACCCGTCAGACCGGCCGAAGAAGCGCAGGCGCGCACCGCACAAGGGTCTCCGTTCGATCGCGAAGCACGATCGAGCGACTCGGCGCGCTCAGAAGTTTGAGGACGGCCCGGCTTCGGCGGCCCGGAGCCGCGGCCACGGCCGCCTTCTTGTACGCGATCACTCGTCGAATCCCCTCGTCGAGGGAAATTTTCGGCATGAATCCGACCATCCGCCGGACCTTGCTGATGTCCGGCAGGCGATTGTGGATTTCGCGGGATTTGGCGCGATCCTGCGATCCCAGGGGCGCGTGCCGGATCAGAGATGGACTGACGCCCGCGTGCTTGATGATCTTTCCGGCCAGATCGGCGATCGTGATGAGTTCGAGAGGATTTCCGATGTTGAAAACCGTGTTCCTGGTTTTCGGGCTGAACAGGAGGCGGATGACGCCGTCGACGATGTCGTCGACATAACAAAACGCGCGCGTCTGCAGTCCGTCGCCGTTGACGCGAAGAGGCAGGCCCAGAACGGCGTTTGTGGTGAAGACGGACATGACAAAATCGTCCCGCTGTTTGTCGCCGTAAGCGTTGAAAAACCGCGCGATGGTGAAGGGAAGGCCGAAGTGCTGGTAATAGGCGCGGCAATATTCCTCGCCGACAACCTTGCTCACACCGTATTCGGAGATGGGCGACAGCGTGGCGCCCTCCTTGATCGGGACGTCCCGGGGCTCGCCGTAAACCTCAGAGGACGAGCTGAAGAATATCCTCCTGACCTTCCGCTTGACACAGCACTCGAGCACATTGCGCGTGCCCATGATGTTGACGTCGAGGCATTCCAGGGCATTGCGGGTCGAGGCGCGGACTCCCAAGAAGGCCGCCATGTGGACGACATACTCGCATCCCTCCATGGCCTCCAGAATGGCCGCCTGATCCAGAATACTGCCGCGAAAACATTTCGCGCCTGGAATTCTCACGTCGTATTTGTCCAGAACATGGACCTTGTGGCCGAGCGCAACCAAAGCCCGGGCCACCGACGACCCGATGAATCCGCCGCCTCCGGTCGTCAGAACCCCCGCCATGTCGTACCTCCCCTCAGCATGAAGACACGCGCCGGCGCAGGCATTGATTCAAGTATGACCGGCTCATGAACAGGCCTTCCACGACAGTTTCGTCGAGAGACGACGAGGCGTCCTCCTCGAGAAGAAGCATATTTTTTCGCAGAACTTCCTTCATCATTTCAACGACGTTCGACGTGCGATCGGTGCAGGCATATTTTCTGATCCAGTCAGCCAGTTCGTCCGGTGGCACGATGGGTGGGTTCAGGACATCCGACAGGGGAATCTCGTCCGTCGAATCGCAGGACGGTTCATAGCCGAAGACTTGCATGTCCGGAGAACAGAGCGTTTCGACGAAACGAACTTCCTCCGGCGTCAGCACCTCCCGCCACTTCTCCGCCAGGCGGTTCGTGATGACGGATGAGGCGCCGCTGTAAACCGAATTCTGCCGCCACGGATTCCCCCACCCATCCCGGAACCCGCCACCGTCAATCATATCCGGCGAGAAATCGACGTCGAGAAAATTGCAGATGCGGCGGGCCGTCGATTCGCAGTCGGCGATCAACTCCTCATACCGGACCACCAGGACCGATTCCCGAAGATCTGCGTCATGGGAAAAAATCCATGTCAACGCCGCGAGCTTCCGCCACTGTCTCACGAGAAACAGCCACGGATATCTGGCTTGCAGCCGGTTCGAGGCGAATACCGCCCTCGGATCCCGGACCATCAGAATGAACTTCATGTCCGGAAACGAACGCGCCAGAGGGCGGACGAATTCCGTGCACCAGACCTCCTTGTGTCCCACGATCCGCGCGCCCTGTTTTCCATACGTCCGCCGGACCAGATCCATCATGGACGAATAGATTTCGTCGTACGTGCCGCCGCCTATCTCATGCATCCGTTCCGCAATTTTTGGGACGAACAGCCGCGCCCGCTCGATCAAGACCGGAACAAGGCGGCGCAAATCTTCCGCCGGAATCGGAACTGAGAGATTCGATTCCCGGACCGACTTCATGATTCGCCGTTCAGTTTCATCGCAGAAATAGGAGGAGAGAGGAGACTGCAGGGAATCCGGCGAGGCCAACCCGTTCCCGATCGCAATCCGGTCTCTGAGATCGTTAAACATCGGCCGATAGGGATCGGAGGCGAACGATACGCAGGGATGAGCGTCGAGCATGCGCGCCATGAGCGTCGTTCCGGACCGAAACATGCCGGTCACGAGAACGAACGGCATCCCGCTCATCGGATGTCGATCAATCCTTTTTCGGCCCAGGCCCGAAGATAGGTTTCGACCGCCGGCAGAGACAGTCCCGTTCTTCGCGCGAGGGCGCGCGAGGCCGCGGGCTTTTCAAGCGTCGGAATCAGATCCATTAACTCCCGAAGCCTCCGGCGCTCTTCCGAGAGTTCGCTGCCAAATGCGCCCTGACCCGGTTCGACATACAGATCGTAACGGGGATTGGAAAGGCATACCGTCCCGCGAAATTTTTTGGAGACCCAATTCGTTTGTTCCAGCCGGTCGATCGACGCCATCAGAAGATCCACCGATTCCGCCAGAGAAGATTCCGAGATGATATCCAGGTCGTCCCGGCTCGAGTGATATTCGGGATACGGAAAACGGGACAGGCTCGACATGGGAATGCCGTAGGACTCCCAGACCGCCTCGTCGTTGCAGACCACGGTTCGGTAGTCTCCGATTCCGAGCGGAATCTGAAGCTCCTCCGCCGCATTCGTGACGCTGTATTCGAGTTCCGTTTGGCCGCTCAATGAACGCTGGAGATTCAAAGGCGTCCGGCTTCCCAGCATTTCCAGATAGATGGCTTCCAAAATGGGCGACGGCGGGCGGGAATGGGCCAGATAAAATTCCGAGCCGATGATTTCCTGAAGGAGAAGAAGTTTGTAGGTGAACTTGCGGGGCGCGGCGGCAAGTTCCTTGAAAAGCTGAACACCCACGGCGCATCCCGCAAGATCGTCATTCGACATGCCGGGATGGTCCAGATGCGCAACGAACGCGAACGTTTCCGGAAGCCGGCCGGGGATCGTGTATTCCAGCATCCTCAACTCGCCCGGAGATTCCTCCGTTCGGATGACGACGCGATAATTTCCCGGACCAAGATTGTCATGGAATTGTTTTGTCACGCAAAATCCCCAGTCCCGCTCCCACGGACGATATTCGAAGCGAAAGTGATAGGGGATCGCGTCATCGAAGCGGCGATCGTAGTGGAGGTGTCTTTTGAGTTCAGGCAAATCGACTTCACCTTCAAACGGGTTGGAGAGGGCGGCCACGGCCAGGGGATGCGCGAGGCCGTCGTAAATCACGCGACCGTCCCTGTATATCTTTGCCTCCTTCAGGTTCCAGCGCGGCGGAACGACCCAGCCGTTATGGGAATCGGAGGCGCCGGCGGTGACAATATTGAAAGGAAGAATTTGCCGGAGATAATCGATGGCCTGGTCATAATCATCCGAGCAGAAGACTCTCCGGAGGGGCGTGAGATCCCTCACCATCTGCATCATCAAGTCCGCAGTCAAAACCGCGTACCCATCCCCATTTCCCACCGTCTCAACTTTCATGTGGAACGGATGTTAGACGATCCCTCCCCCCCTGTCAACATTCCGGCCGGGCCCCTCACGCGCAGAGGAAAGTCGCGGGGCAGCGCGGTTTGAATCTGCTCAAGATCCGGTCACTGCTGTCGCCATAGGGAAGAATAAGCGTGTCCCGCGCCGTCAATTCAGCCGGATGAACAACTTTTTTGCCCCGGAAAATCCCGCCAACCTTGGATGAATCCTCGTCGGCAAAAAAGAGGGCGCGATCTCCGAGGACGCTGTCCGCAAAGGCGGCGTTGAGCGTCGTGCCCAAGATGCCGAGACGGTCGACGCGGGACACGGAGGAGATGTTGTCCGCCATACGATCGAGGCGTGAAACACACGATTGCAGAATCCCCTCTGAAGCGCGCGTGGACGCTCCGTTGCGCCGAAACCGGGCGAGACCGACGGCGTCGCGCGGCGACCAATCCACGGGAATCGGCGTGAATTCAAATCCGGCCTGACCAAGCACGCGCGGAAGGGAAGACGCGGAAAAAAAGCAGTATTGATCTGCGAGGAGGAGGGCCGGCGGATTTTTGTCCGCATCCGTTGTCTGAACGAACCATATTCCGCCGGGTGCGAGCATTTTTCCGATCCGAACCAGACTATCGCGCAGGTTCGGGAGGTAGATGAGGGAATGCGAGGAACAAATCAGATCGTAGGGGCCGGTCAGATCATCCAGACTCGTCGAAAAATGAAATCGCGGGCCGCGCGGAAAGGCGCCGCGCAAATGGCCGTTGGAGTCGAGCCCGTGCAGGCGCGCTTCAGGAAAGCGGCGACCGATTTCGGACAACAATTCGCCTTTGAAACATCCGATGTCGAGGATGGCCGGGGCGGCGGCGCGAATCAAGGGCGAGAGAATTTCCGCCTGAAGGAACCCTCGCGTCACGGGCGCGGGATACCCGGCCGCATTCACCGTCTGCGCCGCATGGTCTCTCCGCGCGTAGGCCGGCTCCGTCAGACGGCCGAGAACCGCCGGATCGCGGCTTCCTTCGAGGACCTGAAAAAGCAGGCCGCAATCAGCGCATTCACCGATTTGAATCGAATCCGCGGCTGTTTCAAAATCGATGTGCCGAAAAACGGCGCGGCGGACTTCAGTCCGCTCGATGCGGCCGGAATCACAGAGCGGACAGTTCATTCCATCCGACCACAGTTACTTCTGGACAGGCCACGATGAAACGCCCGCCTTCCTCCAGATACTTCGCGTTGCCGGCCATGATCTTCTTCGCGTGGATCCACGCGAGAATGAAACAGTAATCCGGGCGGCGAACCAGAAGCTCTGATGTCGGCACGACCGGAATGTGATGGCCGGGGCTGAACTTGTTCACCTTCTGCGGATGATCGTCCACAATAAATCGGATGGTCTTCCCCAGGTCGAGCTGGCAGATCAGGGTCGTGCCGCTTCGGGCAGCGCCGTAGCCGGCGGCGATTTTCCCTTCGCGGCCAAAGTTTGACGTCAGATTCCCGACCTCGTCCCTGAGCCGGCGGATGCGCTCCGAAAATGTCTTCATCGTCTCCGGCCGGTCCAGCCCGCGGCGCAGTTCCAGATCGAGAAGTTCGCCGACGGTCGGCGATGCGCAATGCGGCCCCCCGGACATCTGCGCCAGGCCGACGACGGAGCCGCCCTGGATGGGGACCCGTTCGACGTCGATCAGATCCAAGCCGTGGCGTTTCAGAAATCCCGCCATCGGTTTCATGGAATGATGCGACAGATGCTCGTGAAAAATCGTCCCGAGAAGCATGTGGTCGACGATATCGAGCAGATAGGACACCTCGAAAATAAAAACGCCGTCGGGCGCCAGAAGATGCCGGACGCATTCGGCCATGCCGGCCAGATCGTCAGCGTGCGCGAACACATTGAAGGCTGCCACGCATTTCGCAGGGCCGCGCTCCGTCCGGATTTTCCGCGCCAGATCCATCGAGAGAAAATCCGGGATCGTTTCAATCCCGGAAGATGTCGCTTTTGCAGCGATATCTTTCGCCGGATCCACGCCCAGAACCGTCATGCCGCGTTTCTTGAAGGACCGCAGGAGCGTGCCGTCGTTGCTGCCGATGTCCACCACGAGATCCCCGGGAGATGATCCAATGCGCCGGCAGATTTTCTGCACGCAGTCCTCGAAGTGGTTGACCATGTCTTTGTTCTGGCCTGACTGGTACGTGAAATTATCCCAGAGGAAAGCCGGATTGACGATGTCGAGCATCTGCACATGGCCGCAGGCACAGTACATGTAGAGGTCGAGCGGAAAGGCCGGAGTCGGATCGTTCAATTCCTCTTCCGTCACATATTTTTCCGCCACCGGCGTCGGCGAGAGCGGCACAACGAGTTCGAGGTCGCGACCGTCGCAGAGGCGGCAGGAGACGCGCCGGCTTGCCTGAACCTTCACAGCTCACTTCCCCGAAAAGAAATTTCGGACGGACGAAACGACATACTCCAACTCCTCCCGCGTGATGTCCTGATGAACCGGAAGACTCAGGATTTGCCGGATCAGCCGCTCCGCCACAGGCGCCGGCGCGGGCAGATGCCGGTAGGCTGCCTGCTGGGTGATGAGAAACGGCTGTCGGATGCGGACCTCGATTCCGCGGGACTGCAGATAGGCGGAAAGTTCATCGCGGCGGTCCGTCTGGATGGTGTAGGTGTAGAAAATGTGATCGACGCCCACGTCGGGACACCGGACCACGTCGCGGAGCGTTTCCGTGTAGAACTGCGCGTTTGCGCGGCGGCATTCGATGCGGCGGCGGAGACGTTTGGCGTTGACCAGCAGCAGGGCGGCCTGGATCGTGTCGATCCGCGCGTTCAAACTTGGATCATGACAGTCCTCCTTGTTGATCGTCCCCGCGTATCGCAGGCTGATGAGCCGGTCCCGAATCGTCTCGTCGTCCGTGACCACGGCGCCCGCCTCGCCGTACGCGCCCCAGAGTTTCATCGGGTTCATGCTGAAACAATTCACACGCCCGAACGATCCGGCGCATCGTCCGTCACGTTCCGCGAGAACGGCCTGCGCGGCGTCTTCGACGACGGCAATCCCGCGGTCCGCCGCGGTCCGGCAGATTTCCGTCATGCGGCACAGTCTGCCGTGCCAGTGGACAGGCAGGATGACTTTCGTCCGCGACGTGAGGCCGGCCGGAATGAGGGATTCGTCGATATTCATGTCATCCCGCACGTCCACAAAGACGGGCGTTGCGCCGCAGAGGGTGATGGCGTTGGCGGTGGCGACCCAGGCCAGCGGCGTGGTGATGACCTCGTCGCCGGGCCCCACGTCAAGCGCGCGGAGGGCGAGGTAGAGGGCGTCTGTGCCCGAGGCCATGCCAACCGCAAACCGCTTGCGGCTCATTTCCGCAATTAATTTTTCGAGCGCTTCGACTTCCGGTCCCAACATGAGCTGACCGTGCGACAACACGCGGTCAACGGCCTCCAACAATTCACGCTTGAGTTCCGGATCCTTCACCCGCAAATCCAAAAAAGAAACATCCATTCCGCCCCTGTCCTACAATCAGACGTTTATGAGCGCAAGGTTGGCATCGCGGGCGTTCCCATGTTAAAGACTTCCGCATGAGCGGGGATACAAGTCTGCTGATACCGGCGATGTACCCGAATTGGACGGCGCCGATCGGGGATGAGAGTTTGCTGTTGGCGGCGCTGCGAAACGCCGGACGGTGCGACCCGGTCGGTCCGGTCTTCATCGCCACGGCTCCCGCCTCAAAGGAATTGTGCAGACAACAGTCCGCCTCATTCGGAGCGGCGGCGACGTTCCTGGATTTTCCGGCGGAACCCCAGGCTTCCCAGCCGTCCTCCGAACTCGACGTTTTTATCCGGGCCCTCCGCGAAATGAAAACGGAATGGCTGGCCGCGCTTCCGCCGCTTCAATCCAATTATTTCGATCCCGGCGCGTTTGAATACGCGCGGGACGCCGCGGAAAAGAAAAAGGCGCGGGTCGTCCGGTGTTCGGCGATGAAAGGCTGGGACCTGATCGGCTTTCACAAATCCATTCTTCCAAAATTGGAGGAGATTGCCGGCAATCTCCGGCGGATCGGCTACGCGCCGATCGATCTTCATGCGGCGCTGCACACGCTGAGATCGGAGTATCACGACTGCGTGGATCCGTACCGCGCCGCCATCGCCGCAAGACGCGGCCGGGCGCTACCGCTCAGCAAACTCAATCCCGCGTTTCTGTGGTGCTGGCCCGGAACGATCGACGCCTATCGGTCCGTGACGGAAACGCAGCGCTGCCGCCTGTCGGAGCTGACGATCGACCGGATGGCCGATGCGGCCGACAGCCCCGGTGTTCTTCGCGGCGCGAACCCGTTTTCGGCCTGGCTCGAACTTTCGGCCGTCAACGATCTGCCGTCGATTTATTCTCCCCTGCGGCACTGGTCCAAACCAGACCGTTATCCGGCCTACATGGACGCCGGCGTCTTCGAGCGGTTCATGTCGATCGTCTATGAAGACATCTCGGCCTGCGCCGAAATCCATCTGTCGGGCCTTGGCGAGCCCACGCAGTCTCCGGCGTATGTCGATTTTCTGAAATCGGTCCAGCAGGCGTTTCGAAGCCGTCCGCTGACGCCCGCCATCCACTGCTACACGGACGGGCGGCTGCTGGATGAGGAAACCGCGAGGCTGATGACGATGGGCGGGGTGACGTCCGTCATGATCTCGCTGGACGCGGTGGAGAAAGGCTTCTATGAGAAAGTCCGGCCAGGCGGAGACTTCGACGCCGTGAAATCGAATGTGGAACGTCTGCTGGAATTCAAACGGACGCGGCCCCGTCCCGCGGACTGGGCCGGCGTCGAGCCGGTCATCGCCCTCACGACCACGCTCGCGGCCGAATTGGAGGACCACATTGACGCCTTCATGTCATCCCGCATGTACATGAACAAATGGCTCAAACAGCACGGCAAATCCCTTGCGCCAAACGCCGTCTGGGAAGTGCGGGACCGGTTCTACGCCGAAGGGCACACGGTGGAACATCTCGTGATCCAGGGGGCGTCGACCTACGCGGGACAGATTCCCGACCGGCGGCTGGCGGTGTACACGCCGCTCAAGCGATTCCCCTGCCGGCGCCTGCTGAACACGCTCTTTGTGAAAACGGACGGCAGCATCGTGGTCTGTGACAGGATTTTTGATCCGACGGACGGTGCAGTCGTCGCAAACGTCCGCGATATCCATTCGATCCGGGACGTCTGGGGCCTCCTGGCCGACAAGCGGAATGCGCACGAGGACGGGCGGTACGCGGAGGCGCACGCGCGCTGTCAATCCTGCGAAGACTGGTTTATTCCGGTGGACTGAAGAAACGAGAAATTAAATCGTTTTCCGCCAGAAGTGCGGACGCGGCGCGGAGTCGGAAGGATTTTTAGGCAAGTCGATGAATTCCTCAAGGATCGCCGTGAGAATTCCCAAGTGCGTCAATTCGACCAGACCGTACGACACGGACGGCACGTAGAAACTCAGACCGCCCATTGACCGCAGGGGATTGTCCGATGAAAATCCGGTCAAGGTGAGGACGGCGCATTTTTGCGCGAGAGCGGCTTCGGCGGCGCGGAGAATGTTTTCCGACCGGCCGGAACTGCTGACAGCCACGATCGCATCACCCGGCCGGGCTGTCCGGCGGATGGGTTCCGCAAACACTTCGCGGTAGCCGCGGTCGTTGGCCATGCAGGTCAACTGCACGGGATCGTTGAATCCCAGGGTCCGGATGCGGCCCGCATTCCAGAAATCAAGCGCCATGTGTCCCGCCACCGCCGCGCTTCCGCCGTTTCCGACAAAGATGACCTGTCCGCCCGACCCGGAACATCGGCGGATCATGTCGACGGCCAGGGCCAGACCCCGCTTGAACGGCACGGCGCGGCCGTCCCGCCAAACCTCGATCCGCGACGGCGCGTCGACCCACTTCGAGATGAACGCGGCGGACAGTGGAGCCGAAGGCGGCATGGATTTCTTTCGCGTCCGAGGACGGATCGTATCCTTCATTTCAAGAGCGCCTTGATGAAGGGAAAGAGCCGGGCGGGACGGACGGGATCCCGGTTGCAGACCGTTTCAACCGCCAGGGCGCCCACGCAATTTCCGATGAATCCGATCATCTCGGGCTCCATGTGGCGGAAGACGCACGGCGACGTGACGGCGAAGAGCGCGTCCCCGGCGCCGGTGCGGTCGATGACGCGCGTGGTCATGACAGGCACGCGGTCGACGGATTTGCAGTCGTTCAAAATCACGAGGCCGTTTGATCCGAGGCTGACGGTCAGGACGGAGGCGGCCAGGCGCCGCTTGATATCCGGCGCGATCGATTCGACCGGCCCGTGGGGACGGCCGGCGGCGAGGCGCAGTTCGGGGTCGTCGATGCAGACGTAATCGGCCCGGCGGTACCGGGTCACGGGATTGAATCCCATGTTCGCGCTGTTCGTCTGCGTGTTCAACGCGAGAAAGGGCGCTGAGGCGCACAAAAACTCCCGGACGGACTCGGTGAGCAAGCCGTGGCCAAAATCATTCACGACCACGAGGTCATGCCGGCCCATCTGTTCCCGCAGCGCGCCGATGATACGCCGCTCGAGTTCCGGCGAAACCGGTGAATCATCCAGAAACTGGATTTCAAACATCTTGGATACGTACGTCGGATCGACGTACCTCCGTTTCGTGACGGTGGGCCGGTCGGCGGTCACCATGGGAATCCAGTCGACATTGGGCGCGAGTTTGCTTCGGATGAACGCCTGATCTTTTTCCGACGATCCGATGGATGTCATCAGCGTCACGCGACCGCAGAATCCGGCCAGATGATTGGCGGTGGCCAGCGCCCCGCCCGCGAACTGTTCCTCCGAGAGAAACTTGGTCGCCACAATCGCTTCCTTGGGGGATTTGCCGAGGGCCGTGCAGTAGCAGTATTGATCGAGAATCGCCTCGCCCACCACGAGGACATTCAATTCGGCCAGGCGTTTGATCTCCGAAATGACGTCATCCGCCGAATGACGTTTCCGAAAATCCTTCAAGAACATCTCCATCTCCGCCGGATAAGGAGCGAGAAAATGGTTGATGAGATGGCTGGAGCTGAAGACCTCGCCGTCGGTGAAGACCAGTTCAGCCCCCACCGATTTTGCGGCTTCCTCCTCCAGCGCGATGTTTCCCGTCGGATCGTTCCCGGCCTCTTCGTATTCCCTGCCTTTCACGTAAATGTCCGGTTTGATTTTCCGGATGGTTTCGATGGCGGTGGGCCAGTCATTGAGGGCGACATGATCGACGCACTCCAGCGCGGGGAGAGTCTCGAGCCGCAGGCTTTCCCGGAAGACGGGCCGGAAGGGCCCCTTGTTCACGAACCGATCCGGCGTGAGCGTGACGATGAGCCGGTCTCCCAGCCGCCGCGCGGCCTTGAGGTGCGCGATGTGTCCCGGATGCAGAAGATCGAAGACGCCGTGACAGTGGACGGTCCGCAATCCCTGCCGGCGGCCTTCGAGAACAATCGACTCGAGGTGATCCAGCGTCGTGACCTTGGAATTGGCCGCGACGCTCATGGAAATTGAAGTCTTGGAAACATCATCGATTTTCCCCTCTCACAGCATCCAAATGATGGGAGAGACTATCATTGCCTCCGAATCCTGATCAAGACACGCGCAGGGCGTTGGGACTGGCCGGAAAAATGGAGGCGAATGTCCCGCCCCGTGCGGCGTATCGGCCGTTGGCCCCAATGACGCCGGGCTCGCTGTCGGCGTTGATCCCCAGCAGGCACAACCGGGTCCGACCGTCGGCCAGGGCCGCCGGGCCGCGAATGGGCCGATGGTTGCCCGGCATGAACAGTCCCTGTTTTTGGGGATGATCGTCCACCACAAAATCAATTTGTCCCGCCAGGCCGAGGAGATTGATGAAGACACAGCTCAAATGCCCGGCGCCGAATACTGCCACCTCGTCGGGGCCGATGCGATGATCGAAAAAATATCGGCGGAATTTTTCCCCCCGGCCGGCCAGACCGTCCCGAAATCCGAAGGCACGATTTTTTTCCAGCTCCAGAGACTCCTGTTCCATCCCGGCGGGGGGAGGCGAGGCGGAGCCGGAGAACCGGCCGATGCAAACCAGGACGTCCTCCGGGGCGTAGGGAAACACTTCAAAATGAACGGAGGAAAATCCGCCGATCGTCATGGCCCGCTTGAATGTCCACGGCGTGAAATACAGGACATGCTCCTCCCAGATCGTACTGTAATCCAGGTTCTCAAGGGCGCGCGCGCAATCCGGAACCTCCAGCACCAGATAACCGGATGGATTAAGGAGCCCACGCAGAGCGGACATGAACCGAAAGACATCGCGGGAATGCTCCAGAATATGCCGGGCCACAACCACGTCCGCCGGTCCAAGCGTTTTCGCCAGCGAATGGCATCGCTCAGGCGTGAGCCGATCCTGAACCGTTTCGACCCCGGCCCGGCTGTCCTCGATATCCAGATCAGTCTTCACATCAAGGCGGCGTGTCCGCCCCAGTCCCCGTTCGGCCAGCGCGGTCAGGATGGAATCATCCTTGAAACTGACGCCGTAACAAACGGAATTTTTTCCCAAACCCGGCAAGCGGGCGATCGTGTCGGCCATCCGATTGACATGCCGTTCCGGTTCGGCGTAGGTGATCCAATCGAAGCGGGGGCGAAGCTCCGCG
>JAHFCY010000205.1 GCA_023249255.1 Candidatus Lindowiibacteriota bacterium
CGACGCGCTCGGCGGCGCTTTGGACTGTGTTCTGGGTGAGCGTGGCGATGGCGTTCAATGGCGTGGTCTACGCGCTGTTGGGCAGGGCGCCGGCTCTGGAATTTCTGACGGCGTATCTGGTGGAAGAATCGCTGAGCCTGGACAACATGTTTGTGTTCATCATGATTTTTTCGTATTTCAGCGTCGCGCAAAAGAACAAACGCCGGATTTTGCACTGGGGCATATTCCTCGCGATCCTCATGCGCCTCGCGTTCATTTTCGCCGGCGTCGCCCTGCTCGAAAAATTCCACTGGATGCTGTACGTCTTCGGCGTCGTACTGGTGTGGACCGGCGTCAAGATGGGAACCGCGGGCGAGGAAAAGGTCGAGCCGGAAAAAAATCTGCTTCTGCGCACCTGCAAAAAACTCATGCCGTTTCTCGACCGGCACGACGGCCACGATTTTTTCATCAGCCACGGCGAACGCTGGCACGGCACGCCTGCCCTGGCGACGCTGGTGGTGATCGCGGCCAGCGACCTCATCTTCGCCGTCGACTCCATTCCGGCCGTCCTGGCGATCAGCAAAGATTTTCTGATTGTCGCGTCGTCCAACGTTTTTGCCGTGCTGGGTCTTCGCGCGCTGTTTTTTCTGATCTCGGGCCTCGTGGGCATGTTCCGATTTCTGAAAATCGGCATTGCAGTCATTTTGTGTTTCATCGGCGTGAAAATGCTGATCGCCGCCGTTTACACCATTTCGATCGGTTTCTCTCTCGGCATGATCGCCGGCGTCATCGCAACGTCGATCGCGGCGTCCGTTCTGATCCGGGTGCCTGCGGAGTAAAAAGCCGCAGCGCGCCGGCTCCGGTCATCCCTCGGCGGCTTGAAACCGGTTCAGGTAGGGAATTCGGCCGGCGGTTGTCCGGACTTTCTCCATGTTTTCCAGCATGAGCCGGGTTGAATCCCACGTGCCTTCCGTCAGCGCTTTTTGCACAACGTCCGCGATATGGATCGGAACAGTCTTGCCGCTGTAGGTCACCGTGCGATGGACGAGCGAAAGGCGGATGGACGTGCCGGGATTTGCGCGGACGGCGGCCATGAGGTCGATGACCTCTCGCTCATCCATGGTCACGGTTGGCGCGCCCAACATCGTGCAGTTTCCCGCGAAAATTTCGGCGAAGGATTCACCGACGACGGCTTTGATGCCGTGCCGGAGGATCGCCTGGGGCGCGTGCTCGCGGGATGAGCCACAGCCGAAATTTTTGTTGACGATGAGGATCTTCGCGCCGTCGTATTTGTGATCGTTGAAGGGATGCGGACGCAGTTCACCTTTCGAATCGTGGCGTTCGTCGTAAAACGCGTACTTGCCCATGTTCGTAAACGTGATCTCTTTCAAGTAGCGAGCCGGGATGATCCGGTCGGTGTCGATGTCGTTGCCTTCGACCGGAATACCCGTGCCGGAGATTTCAGTGATTTTCAAATTAAAAACTCCCGGGCGTCGACGAGCCGGCCTTCGATCGCCGCCGCGGCCACCATCACGGGACTCATGAGGATCGTCCGACCGGTGGAGCTGCCCTGCCTGCCGATGAAATTCCGGTTCGACGACGACGCGCAGATTTCTCTTCCTTTGAGTTTGTCCGGATTCATCGCGAGACACATCGAACAGCCGGCTGCCCGCCATTCGAATCCCGCCTCCGAAAAAATCCGGTCGAGTCCTTCGGCTTCCGCCTTCTCTTTGACGCTGGTGGAACCCGGGACGACGAGCGCACGGACAGTCTTTGCGACCTTCCGGCCTTTGACGATCCGCGCGGCCTCCCGCAAATCTGACAGGCGGGAATTGGTGCACGACCCGATGAATGCGACGTCGATCGGTGTACCGGCGATCGGCCGTCCGGGTTCAAAGCCCATGTGATGATAGGCCAGTTCTGCGGATTTTCGTTCGGACTCGGGAAATTCCGCGAGAGCCGGCATGCGTTCCCTGATTCCGATCGCCTGTCCCGGAGTGATTCCCCACGTGACCATCGGTTCGAGTTCGGCGGCGTTGAGATCGACGACGCTGTCGTAGTGCGCGTCGGCGTCGGACGAGACTGACTTCCAGTATTGAACGGCCCGGTCAAAATCTCCGCCTTTCGGCGCAAACTCCCGGCCGCGGATGAACTCGAACGTCGTCTCGTCCGGATTGATGTATCCGATTCGCGCGCCGCCCTCGATGCTCATGTTGCAGATCGACATGCGTTCCTCCATCGTCATGCGGTGGACCGTGTCGCCGGCGTATTCGTAGGCGTAGCCGATGCCGCCGTTCACACCCAATTTCCGGATGATCGCGAGGATGACATCCTTGGCGTAGACGCCGGGCCGAAGACGCCCCGTGACGTTGATCCGGCGGACTTTCAATTCGGTCATCGCCAGACACTGCGTCGCGAGGACGTCCTTGACCTGGCTTGTTCCGATTCCGAACGCCAGCGAGCCGAACGCGCCGTGGGTGCTCGTGTGGCTGTCGCCACAGGCGATGGTCAGGCCGGGCTGAGTGAGTCCGGTTTCGGGGCCGATCACGTGGACGATGCCTTGATGGGCGTCGCCGATGCCAAAAAATCGGATCCCGAATTCCTTCGCGTTTCGCTCGATGGCTTTCATCATGTCCTCGGCCTGCCTGTCGGCGAACGGCCGCGCCTGACTGGCAGTGGGCACAATATGGTCCACCGTCGCGACGTTGCGGTCCGGAAAGGCGACGCGAAGATTCTGTTCGCGAAGCATGTCGAACGCCTGCGGACTCGTCACCTCGTGGACGAGATGAAGGCCGATGAAAAGTTGGGTCTGGCCCGTCGGCAGTTTCGCGACGGCGTGCAAGTCCCAGATTTTTCGAAACAGACTTTTGCCTGCCATGGTGCCGGCGAGTATGTCTTCTTTCGGCCGCAAAAAAAAGGCCGGGCTCTTGTCCGAAAGGCGCGGGAGACGTACAAGATGATTCAAACCCAATCCAGCGCGGAGGTGACAGGCTTATGAAACGTGTTGCGGCGATTCTTGCGGTTGTGATTCTGGCGGTCCTGGCCTATGCGGCGTTTCGGCCGGTCAAATCGCCGAAAGAGGAAATTTTAAAGGGCGCGAAACTTCAGCCCTACAACATCATGTACATCACGTCCGAAAGTTTCAACCTTCATCATCTCGGGTGTTACGGCTATACCAAGCTGACGTCGCCCACGATTGATCAACTCGCCAAAGAAGGCGTCCGGTTCACGCAAATGATCAACGCCTCGGCCTGGACGAACGAGAGCCTCATTTCTCTGTTCACCTCGCTCGAGTCCGGAATCCATGGCGTCATCACGCGCTCGCGGAACATCGATCCGGCCTGGTACACGCCGCTCGAAATTCTCCACGATCTCGGATACAAGATTCCGCGTCTCCAGGGATTTCAGGGCGATCAGAATCACAGCTTTCTTGGATTTGACGACATCGAATATATTTCGAAGTTCGAGTGGTTCGACCGGTATCACGGCCGGGTTCCCCAGCCGTTTTTCTTCTGGTGGCATTTTCTTCCGACTCATCTGCCTTACGACGCGCCCGATACGTACCTCAACATGTTTTTCCGTGAGGACATGGTCAAAACGCCGGGAAGCCGCGAACGCATCGCGCGGGTCCGGAAAGACTCGGTGATTTACCGCTCGTCCGTCACGTTCAATCCCGCCGAGGATGGCGAGGCCATCAACGCGCTCTACTGCGCCGAAGTCCGCCGGTTCGACGATTTCGTGAAACTCTGTCTCGACACATTGAAGCGCGAGGGGTTGGACAAAAACACCATCGTCATTGTCAGTTGCGACCATGGCGAGGAAATTCTCGAACACGGCCACGTCGGCCACAGTTCCACGAGCGGCGCCGGCGATCTGTATGACGAACTCATTCATATTCCGTTCATCATGTGGTGTCCGTCGCTTCTGCCGCAGGGCAAAGTCATCGACGCCCAGATGCGGACCATCGACGTCATGCCGACCCTTTTTGAAATTCTCGGCATTCCCGTACCGTCCTATTTTCGCGGCAAATCAATGTTGGGCCTCCTCCTCGGCCATGAGCCTGCGGAAGACCGTCTGGCGTTTTCGCAGACTTCAAAATACGGATTCGGCGAGCCTGATCCGTTCAACGTCAAGGACTACGTCTACTGCGTTCGCACGCCTCAATGGAAATTCATATCGAACGTGTCCAATCGCGAACCCGTGCGTGAGGAACTGTACAGGATCGACAGCGACACGACCGAACAGCATGATGTCATCGACACATTCCCGCGCGAGGCCAACGATTTTCGCGCAAAACTGACCGAACGCGTGCTCGAATACACGCGCGTCCATCCCCCGGCCATCGACGTGCCGGTTGCGGTCACGCCGCTGGAAAAGGTCAAGGACTTCTTCGGCATTCCGCTTTCGACCTACGATTTCAGAGGCGTCCCGCGCCCCGCGTGGATCAATCCGAAAGACGGCGTCGACTGGAAGTACGCCCTCACGCAGGGAAAGATCCGCCTGGAGTGGGAAGGCAAACCCGACTGCCCGTACGTGATCGAGTACGAACTCGGAACGGGCGACTATCATTTGAAAAGCCTCGTGAAGGTGAAAGGCAACGTCCTCGATTTTGGATCCTTCACCGAAAATTACTGGAACACCTATCTCGTCGTCCGAAATCCGTTCAAACTCCGCGTGTCGCCCGACAAGGAGCCCAGAGACTGGAGCGACTGGACAACGTTCCGGTTCGCGCCGTGAATGGAAGCAAGCCCATGTTTTTGATGAGGATAAATTGGAACCGTCCCCGTTTTATCCGTTGTGGAGCCAATTATCTGGAGAAACAGACAAACGTCTTTGAAAAAGCAGGGGCATGGTGGCTGGGATATGATTACAAGTCTATTGAGCCATACTTGGAAAAGAAGGCGTCGAAATTACAATAATGGGAAATATCGCCTATTATCGTTCGAAGCCGCCTTTAGATGCCAAAATACAAGTTTTTTTCGCATTTCTCTTTTCCTTCTTGGCGATTCTCGGTATCTGGAGATTTGGTTGGATGCTACACGATCCGGAGGACAAGATTGGTGTCGCACTTTCCATTCTGCTAGGAGTTACCTCTATATCGTTCGGGTTCGATTATATGAACAAATTTTTTACAGAAACCGTTATTCTCAGTGATACAGAATTGGTCATTAAAAGATTTTGGGGTAAACAAAAGACGGTCCCGACAGACAAAATTATTCACGTTTTCCTGAGTACAGCGGCTTGGTACAAATGGATTAAATTGACGTTAGACTCTGGAACTAAATTTATGGTTTGTGCAGAAAAAACGGACGTGGACGGCCTATTATCCAGACTTAATTTGTTAGCAGAACAGAATCTCGCCAAAAATCCGCAACTCCACGAGAAAGTGCCATCGGCAGAGCGAATGGCTAAACAGGAGCATCGTATTACCATTGCAATTATAATTGTCACGATTTGCTATTGCATTACAATGTATTTTTTGCAACGTAAAAAATAAGGACTATGGGTGTGGCCGATGATGATTGCAAAGCGCATTCGGCGCGGCGCGTGAACGGCAGTTGAAACAGATGCGGAAACTGAAAGATCGAAGCAGGCAATATCAGTTGTCAAAAGCGCCGATTGGGATTGTAGCAGAACTTTATGGATGAAATAGGAGGTTGAAATGACCTGCTCCCCGAAAACTGGTCCATCCAAAGTGAGAGTATAAGCTAGATTTGGTGGAAAAAGGAGGGGCTGTCTATGAAGGGAACGCGGTACACAGAAGAGCAGATTATCGGGATATTG
>JAHFCY010000206.1 GCA_023249255.1 Candidatus Lindowiibacteriota bacterium
GCATCGTCTTGCTCACAAAATTCTGGAGGATCCACCGCGCCCGCGGATCATTCATGTCGAGCCCATATCGATTCACAAACGCGATCACATATTCCTCCGCCTCGGCATATTCCTGCGGCCTCACGCGCTTGGAATACATCCCATGTTTGAAACTGTTTTCGTTGCCGGGCGCTCCGGTCGAAAGCCCTCCGTGCCACAAACATCGGCCGGACACGCCGTCTTTATGTGGTGTCCATTCACAGACCGCCCCGCTATGGAGTCGCGACCCACAAATCGTCCGCCCCAGCCGTTTCTCCGCCGCCTGAATTTTTTTGAGATGTGATTTATCCCATCGAGGCGACGCCCGATCCTCCGCCGCGCTCACTCGTCCATCCCCCGAGTCTTCCGAGGATCCGGGCACTCAACCTTGACCACCCCCGCAACCCCGCCAAACATCCGCGCCCACCCGTGGTAGCACGATTCCAATTTCTCAACCGCCTCTTTCGCCGTCCGCGCAAACACGATCCGCCCCACGACCGACAGCGCCCCCCGAGACGCCCGCCATCCCGTCCGCCGCATAACGACCGCGTACGCCTTCATATCGTTTTGCCTGGCCGCCACGACTCCCAAAAGCCCCATATTTCCTCCCCTCTCAAATTCCAAGGATATTGATATTCGCCGCCGACCCCATCCCCGCAGTTTTATTTTTCACCAGCACGCGGACCCGCTTGTAGACCTGATCAACCACCCGCTCGACACGCGCCGTCCCCGCGGTCAAAGTTGTCTCCGACCGAATGGTCTCATCAAAATCCACTCCATCCACCGACCCCTCAATCTGAAACTTTATCTGATTCCCTCCCGTATTCTTCACCCGAATGGCAATCAGCCGGCAATCCGCAACCGCCGCCCCCGTCCGCGCGGCATCATAAGCATCCGGCGTAACCGCGATCGTCTCCGCCTCATCCACATGTCTCGCGTTGAGAATGTCCTGCACATCCCTCTGCCTCACGCCCACACAGGCGGCCATAGCAACCATTTGAGATGGAGTCAATGAAACCGCACTTCAACCCCTATTCGCTGGCGCGGAAAAATCAGAGCTTTTATGAAATTTCATTTTTAGATAAAAGGTATGCAATGTCCTCGCAAATTGAAGACCGACCGGAACCCATCATGAACAAAATCGCATTCGATGGAATCATCCGCGCCGTTCAGCCCAGAATCCGGCTGATCCGTTCATTCGATCAGAGTAGTCACGCTTATTTGGGATTTGTTTTGCGCATCCGAGGAACATTGGCTGCCCAGCTGAATGAATTTACCGTCGGCATCGGCACAGGCGCACAGGCCAAACATCAATTCCGCGCGGGTGATGCCATCAGCGGCGAATGCTTACCAGTCGCCGACCCGGAAAAGGAACCAGTCGAATATTACAAAACCAGCAAATTGAAACTGACCTCCCGACCCGAAACCACCCCGACCGCGCCCCCGCCCTGGCACCGCATCCCGCCGGACCTCCCCGCCTACCGCGCGCGTGGCCACCGGCGTCTGGATGCTCGCACCTACGACGTACACTGCCTCACCTGTATCTGGGCCTGCCGCATGTCCGTCGAAATGATCATCGACCACTGGAACCCCGGCAAAAAACGCTACCGCACCGAAACTTTCTGCTACGGCCCCAAATCCTGCCCCCTTTACCGACCCGGCCCAACCCGCAAAGTCCCCGGCCGCCGCGGCATGAGCTGGACCGAAGAAGACTGGGTCGACGAGCAGGCGACGGCACACCGGGAGCGCGATGAGTAATTCGGTTGAAATATTTAATAGGCGAGTTATAGTGGGCGCCGTTATCTGATATACGGAGTTGGCAAGTTTGAAATGGCGGGGTGATGTAGAGGGATCGAATTCGCTTCGAATTGTATTTATCTGGATTGTCGTGCGGAAAAATTTATTTAAAACATCATGCTTTATGTCGAATAGTTGGATATATTGTGGGTGGATCAAAAGACGGGGTCGCTAGGCACAGCGTCTTAAAATCAGGAGGGTGACATGAGCAAAAACATTAAAAAACTCCAAGCCGTCGCAGAACAAACAAGCCAGGAGATCCAGGCCGATTTAATTAAAGCTACAGAAGAGGGTAGATCGGCGGAAGAGGATATGGAGGATTACTGGAATCGGTCTGAGGCGTGGGTTCAAGACGCACGAAATCCGTATGCACAAATTAAGATCACCTGACAAAAGGATTCCTTTCTGTCATCGTCGAGAAATATCGAACCCGTCACAATTCGGAGTGCCCTTGATGTCGATCGTTTTTTATTAAATATTGGAGAGGAAACACCGCTTCGTTCGATTCTTTCCTATTTCCAAAGAGATTATAAAATGCTTCGAATTAAAATCACTCAAAATTACAGGAAAAACCGAGAGGCAAATGATGAATTCAGGGCTTTGAGTATTCAAAGACCAGCCCAATGTACAAAACTCGACATGTATTCAATTCGACCTGCCAAAAAACAGCGATCCGGGCGGGAAACCCACCGGACGGGTGAGCACCTCGGATATATTATCCTCCGGGAGAGAACTCCCGCATGCGAACATCGGGTGAGCGACACCGTTGTCAAACCGCCAAAAACATTTCGAGGTGACCGGGGCGAGCGGTTTTTGACGTGTTCCGTACGAATTGGTACGCGAGAAACAGGTCGGCCTGCAACTCGACGGGCCAGCATACAGACATATCCCTTTATTCAGAAAATGGACGGCCAGAGATTTGCTTGCGCTTATGCCGTATTGCGGATGTTTGGCGGATGGCTTTGGAACACAAAAAATCCATTCATCACCCTTTCTCCCCAAACCCGTCGGAATTGGGCTTCTGGTAAAGCGCCGACGATGCCCGAATTTGAGAGAAGGCGAACAGCACCGACTGGCCCCGGATTAACGGCTGACGACTTCGTCGATATGTTAAAACAGCTTGGATTGGATCCAATTCGATATATCTATAATGATCCAGTGGCGGCGCATGTCCCAGTCGCCCCTCCGGATCAACTTGCGTACAGTTATGTGGAAAGCGGTCTGCCTGTTTTTTTCATATTTAAGACTGGCGAGATTTGGGGAGCATCCACCCCTACCCAGTTGCATATCGTAACGGTCGTCGGTCACACGTTTGACCGTGATGCATGGTGGCCGGCCGCGCAACACGGATATTACTTTAAAAAGGGTCCCGGATATATCAGGAGCTTGGAATGGGTTGATTTTTTGATCCATGACGATAATTTTGGGCCGTTCCGGACGCTGCCCAAAAATTTTCTGAACATGGATATGTCGATTTACTCTGTTCCTGACTGTCTCAAAACTCTTGACCCTTCCCAAAATCAGGCCGTGATAGATCATGTCCGTAATGAGATGATCAAGTCGTCACGAGTCTGCGAACTGATCATACCGTTTCGAAAAGAATATGTGCGCGCCGACCTTGCTGAAGCATCGGCATTAAATGCCCTTAGAACTTTTGGAAACAATCCGATTTACGAATCCGTATTGCAGCGGATCACGAATCCGGTTGACCAAACCACAGCGAAGCATTGGAAGAACCAGGTACTGAATCATATGAATACCAGCGGGCGCCTTGTGTTGAGGACATTCCTTGTAACAAAAAAACAACTGCCCCAGAACATTTTGATTACGGAAAAATTTTCTAATATTCGAAGAGACTTCGGCTCATTACCGGATCATTTGTGGATGACGGAAATCAGCACTCCGGAGCTTCATTCAAACGGGCAGCGAATTGGAATGGTTTTACAGGACGCAATGCACCGAGTCCAAGATATCAAGAACGCTCATCTGGAATTAACGCGTTTTATGTGGTTGCCCGGACTCCATCTGAATTGGAATGAACATGGGAAAGGCATCGTGAGCGTATCACCACTGATCGAGCCTACAGATCACTTCACTCACACCATCCGGGATTACGCAACCAAACAGCAATAATTGTAAATCCAATCTCAAATTCCGATGCATATGTGCGGTCAAGCATAATCAGTGTATTCTCGGGTGAACTGTACAGATCATCCGAATCCAAAAAATCTGTCGTGTGTTTCGGCTGCATTTGACCATTGCCCTCTCCATCCTTCAAAGCTATCGTTCATTCGTGCTACCCAATTTTCTAATTCATAAATGATGCATGATCATTGAGAATAAATGATGATGGGCCGTCTGGTCTGCAATTCGAAAAATTCCACGAGGTGATAACCGCATGCTGAATCTGACGCTCCGAGAAGAATTCCGAGGCCGACGCCTTAAAGGCACCGCCATCGAGCTCGCCAACGAAAAAAAGACCGGAGCCACGCAGATTCCCGGCAAGCAATTCCTAAACATCACCTACCCGAGCGGCGATGTGCTGAAGGCCGTCGAAGCGATCGGCCCCGATCAGGGCCGGCCGCTTGTCCTCATCGGCGAGCGCGGACAGGGCAAGTCTCATATCCTCGCAACGCTCTACCACGCATTGAGCGATCCCAAGACGACGAAGAAGTGGCTCGACGACTGGGCCGGCAGGCTCTCGAATCCCAAGATTTCAAAACTGCCCTTGCGCGACCAAATGCTTGTCATCGGCGAGAGCCTTCATCGCCAGCGGTTCCGATTTCTCTGGGATCTTCTCTTCGACAAACATCCCAACGGCGAATACATCAAGGGGAAGTGGGAGGGTCTCGGCTCGAAAAAGACTCCTGTGCCGTCCGACGAACTCATCATCGAGCTTCTCCAGAAACGGCCTGTGGCGCTTCTCCTCGACGAGTTTCAAACCTGGTATGACGGCCTCGTCGATTCTTCCAAGGAACCGCTCAAAACTTGGGCCTTCAATTTCATCCAGATTCTCTCCGAGATTGCCAAGGAACATCCGGAACTACTGATGCTTGTCGTCTCCGTTCGCGACGGCCGCACCGACGCCTATCAGCAGATCCATCGCGTCAATCCGGTTTCCGTCGATTTCAAAGGTCCGAACGCCGAGCGTGACCGATGCCGCCTCCTGCTTCATCGCCTCTTCGAAAATCGTTCGCAAGTTGCTTCCGCTGACATCGAGCGACTGATCGCGGTTCACGTCTCGGAATATCTTCGCCTCGCCGATGTCCCGCCATCCGATCACGCCCGTCGTAGGGCAGAATTCATAGAAGTGTGGCCCTTCGCGCCTCACCTCATGCGGCTCCTGCAGGATCAGGTGCTCGTAGCCACGGAAGCGCAGGAGACGCGCGACCTGATCCGTATTCTGGCTGACGTTTTCAAGAGTCACGGCGAGAAATCGCCCGTGCTTACCGCGGCCGATTTTCGCGTCGACGACGAGGAATCCGGCATTACCGCGCTTCTCGATTCGGTCGCGAATCAGCACCACGCATCACTTCGTGAGAAAGCCCAACGCAATCTGAATGCCGTGAGCGATGCGGTCGCGAATGTGGCCGCAACAGTTCCGCATTTGGCCGAAATCGTCGGCGCTCTCTGGCTTCGATCCCTTGCCGTCGGCAACATGGCCGGCGCCGAACCGAAGGCGCTTCAGGCCGACATCACTCGTGGCATGGCCATCGACGATAACGCATTCGAGGTCGAGATCGCCTCTATCACCGAAAACAGTTTCAACATTCATCCTTCCGGCGATCGACTGGTCTTTCGCGAGGAAGAAAATGCTCGCGCCAAACTCATGTCCTGCGCTCGCAACGATAAGCTTTTCACCGATGGCGCAGACCGCCGTCACCTCGCCAAGGAGATTCGTTACGTCCTGGCCGGCGCTGACGATATCGCGAGGTCGTTTCGCG
>JAHFCY010000057.1:0-3907 GCA_023249255.1 Candidatus Lindowiibacteriota bacterium
TCCGCGCCCAGGTCTTCCGGAGATTTGACGGTCGGGATGTCGATCACGCGGCCGCGCTGACTCATCGCGATTTCATCCACCATTGCGTTGCAGGTTTCAAAGACCGCTTTCATGTCGAGGTCGGGAGCGGTCGCGACGTCCGTATTTCCGCGCAGAGACCGGAAAATTTTGTGCATCATTTTCAGGGCCGCCAGCCGAAGCCCTTCCGAAATCAGGGGCTTGGCGTCGACGCCCATGTCCGGCGCGTCGCTGATCAAGAGATGCTTGAATTTCATCGCCACCAGCCGGTCCAGCACGTGGGATTCCAGTTTCAGCCCTGCCGTGAACAGACACTGCCCCTCCATATTGAATATGTTTCCGTACAGGACATGGCCGAAATGGACCTTGTCAATCGAGATCAGTCTCATGTGAGACTCCTATATATAATATGGAGAGGAAAAATGAGAGTCCCCGGTAAAAAAATACGTCGGGATCGGCGCCCCGCCACGGTGGGGGTCCCCGCCGTGCCGGATCTCCACCCGGATCACAATACGCCGCTCAACCGATTCTCCACCACTCCTTTTCGAACGATCCCTAAAATCCGGTTTAGATCGTCCTTCGACTGAATTTGAATCTCCATCACGCCCCGGTAACTCTCGCCGCTTTTTTTGATTTTCAGCCGCGCCGGCGTTCCAAGATGCCGGCTGAATTCCTGCTCCAGCGCCCCGTATTCGTTTAAGGCCGAAGACGCATCATATGTTGTGCCGTTCAGCTCGGCCAGAATCCGCTTCGCTTCCTGCTCCGTCCGCCGGACCGACCAGCCACCCTCGCTGATCTGCCGTGCCAGCTCCATCCGTTTCAGCTCGTTCGGAATTGACAGGATGACTTTAGCATGGCCAAGCTCGATCTGGCCATCGATCAACATCTGCTGGACAGGCTCGGGCAGGGTGAGAAGCCGGCAGAGATTTGAAATGGTCGATCGATCCTTCGAAAGCTTGTCGGCCACTTCGTCCTGCGTGAGATGAAATCGGTCCTGAAGCGCGCGGACGGCCTTTGCAATTTCGATCGGATTTAAATCCTCCCGCTCCATGTTCTCGATCAGCGCCCATTCCAACATCATCCGGTCATCAATGTTTCGAATAATGACCGGCACGGTTTCCAACTTCGCCAACTTGGATGCCTGCCAGCGGCGCTCGCCTGAGACAATCTCATATCGCCCGGCGTTTTTGCGGGCTACGATCGGCTGGATCATACCCTGCTTCTGGATCGTCTCCGATAACTCTTTTAGCTTGTTTTCGTCAAACTTGATCCTGGGCTGATAGGGATTCGGAACAAGACTTGTGACAGGTAAAGTTGTTAGTGAATCGGTTGCGTCACCTTCACGCTGCGTGTCGGGCTTCTTGCTGAGATCCCACGCCATTTGGGACATCAGAGTTGTCTGTAACGACTGCTCCATCGGATTGACTGGCGCCGATACTTGCGGAGTTTCCATCGGAATCAGGGCCGACAATCCCCTGCCCAGAACTACCTTCTTCATAATTCCCCCTATTTTGTACAGTATTTGTGTCAACATCATGAATGGAAGTTGACATAATATTCTCGACGACGGTTGAAGCGGAAACGGCCGGATATCCTGTCAGCAATTCATTAGCGAGTTCCTGAAACGCGACGGCGCCCTTGGAATCCGGAGCGTAAATCATGACCGGTTGACCAAACGACGGGGCCTCGGCCATCCGGACACTTTTCGGAATGATCGTAGCCAGGACTTTTCCTGCGAAATGAGTTTTGATCTCCGCCGCAACCGCTTCGGTGAGGTTCATCCGGTAATCGACCATGCTCAGGACCACGCCCAGGATTTCCAGTTTCGGATTGGCGAATCCACGGATCGATTCGTACACGGTCACCAGCTGGCTGAGTCCTTCGAGCGCAAAAAATTCGCATTGCATCGGGATCAGAATCTGGTCCGCCGCGACGAATGCGTTCACGCTCAGAAGCCCGACGGAGGGCGGCGTGTCCATGAGAATGAAATCGTACGAGTCCCGGATCTGGTCGACACTCTTTTTCAGAATGTACTCCCGGAAATTCATCCCGGCCAGCTCGATCGACGCGCCCGCGAGGTTCATGTTCGCCGGAAGGACGGAGAGATTCGGATAAGCGGTCGGGATGATGCAGTCGGTGATGGGCACGCCCTGGATCAGGACGTGGTAGACTGTTTTCTCGACCTTCTTTGAAACTCCAAGACCGCTGGTTGAATTCCCCTGCGGGTCGAGATCGATCAGAAGAACACGTTTGCCTTGAAGCGCGAGCGCGGCGGACAGGTTGATCGACAGCGTGGTCTTCCCAACGCCGCCTTTCTGATTGGCGATGACGATGACTTTTTGTATCTGTATGCCTTCGTTGTTTTCCATGGGGTGATCCCCTCCTTCATGATCAACCCTTCGACACGTGCCGCGCGAATCTTGAATGTTCCACGTGGAACATTGCGCCGATTGACCGCACCTTGAAAAATGAAGTAACCCATACCACAGACCAGCACAGACAGTCACACACACCTGCCTGCCGGCAGGCAGGGACACAGACAATTTTCATATTGGAAGGTGGGTGTCTGTGCGTGCGGGTGTCCGTCTGTGTGTGGCCGATGTTTGCCCGATTAGGAATTTCGTCGTCAGTGATTGAGCCGCAGTTGAAATATATGGAGGGGGGCTGCGCGGGAGTCGTTTCCGGGCATGGGAAGGCGGGCGATCTCGGAAATCTCCGGAATGGTAATTTCCTTCTCGGAGCCGAAATATAAGATGGATGTTCCACATGGAAACTTATCCTGAATTGTCTTCAGGATTTTCACCAATTTTATCCCCCGAATCAACAATTGATCCACATGTTGTAAACGATTCTTTTGTAAATTTTCTAATGAACTGTGAATTATTTCTACATTCTTTATGTTTAATTTAATCAAAACTTCATTTAGAAAGGCTATTTTTTTTGAATTTTTCTCACATAAAATTAATTGAACATTGTTTCTGATAAATTTAATGGATATACCAACAATTCCAGATCCACTACCTATGTCTATTAAATTTATATCATCATTTTTTTGAAGAAGAAGTTCTGAAATTATAGAAGGGATGATTAATTCATCCATAATTTGTGTCTTGTTCAGATTTCCTACTAATTTTATTTTTGAATTATAGTTATAGATTATGTCTATATAAGACTCAATTTTACTTTTTATAGTTGGATTTGATAAAATCTGGTCAGTATAACTGATATAATCAAAGTTGTCCGACACAGATTGCTTTGAATTCATCTCCACCCTCCTTCATATCCATCCAAATATAGATATACTGCTCGTGAAATGAACGATCCGACGCTTGAAGCTTATCAAAAATATGCTGGTGTTGCCATTCGAAATTGGATGAAGAAACCGCGAACGCGGAAACGGACGGCGATCCCAGGATTTTTCCTGGAAGTTCTCTCTCTGATTGGTTCGGCGAAGCGAAAGACTCGGGTGTTGGATGTCGGCTGTGGGCCGGGCAGGGACGCCATTGAGTTTGCAAAACGGGGATTTGAAGTTGTTGGTGTCGATGGGGTGCCGCAATTTTTGGAGCATGCAAACCTTTTGCGTCGCAAACATGGTTTTCAAAAACGTCTGCGGTTTGTGCGCGGAGATATTCGAGCGATGGATCCGGGCCGGGGTGGATTGGGGCCGGGATTATTTGATCTGATCTGGGCCAACGCGAGTTTGATTCATCTGCCCAAACGCAGGCTTGCGGGCGTGTTGAAAAATCTTCGGCGATTTTTGGCCTCTGACGGAATTTTAGCGGCTGTGTTTTTTCATGGCGCCGGCGAGGGCGTCTATCAAGGCTCGTTTGTGCCCGGCCGTTTCTTCGCGCGGTATCGCAAACAGGAATTGCGGGAGGCGTTCGAGCGT
>JAHFCY010000057.1:3917-14902 GCA_023249255.1 Candidatus Lindowiibacteriota bacterium
GTGCGGGCTGGAGCATGGATCGGATCAAAACAGTATTGAACGACATGAGACGCGGCCGCTGGCTGACGGTGACGGCACGCCCGGATGGATTACTCTGAAGATTCCTCCGATATTTGCTTGCTCATTTTCAGCCGCTTTCGGGCATGCTCGTCGAGGATGGTTTTGCGCAGGCGGATGGTTTTGGGAGTGATTTCGACCAGTTCGTCGTCGTTGATGTATTCGAGGCATTGTTCCAGAGACATTTGAATGGCGGGGACGATCACGATGTTCCGGTCGCTTCCGGCGGCGCGCATGTTCGTCAGTTTTTTCGATTTCTGGACGTTCACGATGATGTCGCTGTCCTTGCAGTGCTCGCCGACAACCTGGCCGGCATAGACGACGTCGCTCGGTGAAATGAAAAACGCGCCGCGGTCCTGCAGTCCGTCGATGCCGTACGGGATGGCCGCGCCTTCGGCCATGGAGATCATCGATCCGTTGACGCGCTGGGGCACGGCGCCGCGGAACGTGTCGAAGTTCAAAAACCGGTGGTACATCACGGCCTCGCCGGCGGTGGCGGTGAGCAGGCGCGTGCGAAGCCCGATTAATCCGCGGGACGGAATGTAAAATTCCAGCCGGATGTGGCCGCCTTTGGGGGTCATATTGGTCATTTCACCGCGGCGCTGAGACACGAGTTCAATGACTTTGCCCTGGTGTTTTTCCGGCACGTCGACCACTAAAACTTCGATCGGCTCAAGCGTCTTGCCGTCCTTCTCCTTGAAAATCACCTTGGGCTGGCCCACCGCAAATTCGTAGCCTTCCCGGCGCATCGTCTCGATCAGGATCGAAAGGTGAAGGACGCCCCGGCCAAAGATGTTGAAGGATTCGGTCGTTTCCATGTCTTTCACGCGGAGGGCCACGTCGGTCTTGGCCTCCTTGAAGATCCGGTCTCGCAGGTGCCGGCTCGTAAAATATTTGCCTTCGCGTCCGGCGAACGGCGAATCGTTCACGCGAAAGACCATGCTGATGGTCGGCTCCTCGACTTCGAGTCCGGCCAGCGCGTCGGGCTGTTCGGCGTCTGCGATCGTGTCGCCGATGTCGATGTCTTCAAGGCCGACCACGGCGCAGAGTTCTCCCGTCGGAACTTCGTCGGCCTTTTTTCGCTCAAGGCCGTCGAAAATCAGAAGGTCCTTGAGTTGAATGCGGCCCGCGACTTTTCCGCGATGGATGATCACAAGCGGCCGATCGCGGCGGACCGTTCCGCGGAACACGCGGCCGATTCCGATCCGGCCGAGATAGTCGGAATAGTCGAGCGTGGTGACCAGCATCTGCGCCGGTCCGGGATTGTCCTTGGGGGCCGGAATGCGGTCGATGATGGTATCCAGTAACGGCGATAGATTTTTTCGTTCGTCAGTCAGGGCGTGGATGGCCCAGCCGTTTCGGCCGGAGGCGTAGAGGACCGGGTATTCGAGCTGGTCGTCGCCGGCGTCAAGATCGATGAACAGATCGAAAATCTCGTGGATCACTTCGTCCTGCCGCGCGTCGGGCCGGTCGATCTTGTTGATGACGACGATGGGTTTCAGCGAAAGCTGGAGCGCCTTCTGCAGGACAAACCGCGTCTGGGGCATGGGACCTTCGGCCGCGTCGACGAGGAGAAGCACGCCGTCGGCCATTTTGAGGACGCGTTCGACCTCGCCGCCAAAATCGGCGTGGCCGGGCGTGTCGATGAGATTGATTTTGACGTCGCGGTACCGGATGGAAATGTTTTTGGAAAAAATCGTGATGCCTCGTTCGCGTTCGAGGTCGTTCGAATCGAGAAAGCATTCCCGGACGGACTGATTTTCCCGGAAGAGGTTGCACTGTTTCATCATCTGGTCCACAAGGGTGGTCTTGCCGTGGTCGACGTGGGCGATGATGGCGATGTTTCGGAGGTCGGGCATCGGGGTTTGGCAAAGGGTAACGAGCAACGGGTAACGGGTAACGGGAAAGTGTCTTGTTTAACTCGTTACTCGTAACGCGTTACTCGTTACTTCCCTATCGTCTCCTCTTTTTCCTGAACCGGCCGATACCGAGGAGGCGGCCGATGTTGGCTGCGGGGGAGATCCTCGGTTTGAACCAGCCGCCGGGGCTGGTAAGGATGGTCTGAACGCCGGGGCCGTGTCCGGCGAGATTGGAATCGCCGTGGATGACGACGGCGATGGTGAGGGCGCCTTTTTTGTAGGACCAGCCGTAGGTCGATTTGTGGTCCTGGATGGCAACGACGTCCCCGAGTTTGAGTTTGTCGAGACCGTGCTGTTTGATGACGGCGGGGTCGCTGGTCTGGATGTCGTAATCACCCTTGTAGGAATCATTGTGGCCGAGGCCCGACCCCATGAGGGCTGCGGGCACGACGGCCGTGACGGGAATCTCAATATGTTTTCCGACTTCGCGCATGCCGAGTTTTTTGATGAGTTCCGGCGCGACGCCGTAGACGGTGATGTCGGCGTGATCGACAAGTCGCGCGCCCTGTCCGATCGCGCGGATGAGGATCTTGTCGTCCATCGTCATTTTTTCAATAACGTCGGCCGGGAAATCGACGATGACGTGTTCGACACCGCCGTGATGTCCCGTCACGACGCCCTTTTTGCCCTTGGCGTTTCCCGAAATCAGCGTGACATCATTACCGATGCAGGCGTAGGCGTTGAACCCGCGATTGGGATTTTCGGATAGTTTATCGGCCGTGGCCGTGCAGGAGACGCAAGGCTCGATGTGATCGGCCGCCCATCCGTACACGCTGTCGCCGACGAGGACGTTGTAGGTGATCCCGCCGACCGACGGCACGATCTTGACCTCTCCCTGATGCGTGATTTCCCACCCAAAACAGCGCGGAAAAATCACCTGGCCTTGGACGGCCATTTCGATGAGTTCCGATTCGTTCAATTTGAGCGACATGGCCGGGGATTCTGACATGGTCGCGCACGGATGTAAATGCCGCGGAATCTTGCCCGTCCGCCGGCTCGGATGCACAATCAGCGCATGAAAATCGCGATGTGCCAGATTGACACGACGGTGGCGTGCGGAAAATTCTCGTGACGAGGAAATAGGGACGCTGATTGACTTATTGACTTATTTTGCAAGGCGTTCATAGGCGTGAATGACGGCGGCAGGGGTTCGGTCGAAGAGTTCGGCAATGCGGGAGGGTGTGTATCCTTCACGATAGAGTTGTGTCATCAGTTTCTGACGGACGCCGGCTATTTTACGGAGTCGGCTTGAACTGAGCAACATTTTGATATCGATGTGCATTTTCGTACCCAGTTCATGGAGTCTCTCTGATAGGGTGACCTGCCCACGCTTTTGTCGCTTGGGCAATACTCCCCGTCGGGTTCTTCGGTCCCGTTTTTTCAAATCCGTGGGAACTCCGACATATTGTTTGAATGTCGGTACTTCGAGTTCCTCTTCCTGAGCTAAAAGTTGTCGAAAGAGACTTGAACCGGACCTTCCCTCAAATCCGGGAACACGGACCATGATGTCCGGCCAATCTTTGTCTTGGGGATGGAATCGATAATATCGGTCGGATGACCATCGAAATGCCGATGATTTTCGAACAAGACCTGCCTTCACCGGATTGAGATGGATGTACCGAAGGAGTGTCCCGAGGTAATCATCGTCGAGGATCATAAACGACTTGAATCGTCCCTGAAATACATATCCCACATGGTGATGGGTGCGATTGAAATACCTTCCATATCGCCCGTGCGCGCGAAGAAAAATACCGCCAAGAGATTTCGTTCCACGATGGATGAGCAAATGAACATGATTGGTCATCAGACAATAGGCACCAAGGTTACCGTCGTTGCGTTGCAATGAACCGGCGATCTCATCCAGATACCGCCGGCGATCCTTGTCACTCAAGAACAACGGCTCCCGGCGTTGGCCCCTTGCGACAATGTGGTACCAGACGTTTTCTATATCGACTCGCGCCGATCTCGGCATGCCTTGCTTGTATGTTGCATTTGCAAATAAGTCAATAAGTCAATCAGCGTCCCCAATCCCCCAATCCCCACCAATCCCAACCCAATCCCAATCCACCAATCCCCACCACCCAATCCCATCCCGCCAATCCCAAATCCTTTCGTGTAAATGGCGCTTGCGTCCGTGAATTTTTTAATAATCGATATATTCGATTTTCCAGGTCACCCCGTCAAATTGGAACGTCGCCTTACTTTTCAGCGCCACGCGGTTTAATGTGGGGCCGCTTCCGGTCGACTCGAGATAGGCCTGCCATGCATCGGGCATTTGGTGGCGTTTTTCGATGTCCATTGGAGCGTCATTCAACTGAATACCGCCGGTCCCCTCCGATACCACCCTGTACGTTATATACGCTCTTGATCCCGCCTGCGGAAGGGTGTCGATGAAGACTTCATCGATGAGGCATTCCTTGATAGATGAACCATGCGAAGTTGCCAGTTCTTGGGGAATTGTTTCATATTGTTTCGCGGTGGGGAGCATCAATGCCTGGATCGTCCCGGCCTGACCTGTCCTGATAGCCTGACAGGCGTTTTTGAGAATGGGTGTGAGTGTTTTCTCCACGTTTTTCGCCGCCACTTGCTTCAGGAGAACGGAATTGAACCATGCGCCCAAGGCGGGGCGATATGAGACATCGATCCGGGAAAGGTAGTCACGGATGGCATGTTCCGCGTGCTGAAGATCGTTTTCACGTATGCAGGCGTCCGCGAGAAACAAATACGCGTACTGAATGGCCCTGTTCAAATTCGTATCCGGCGATTGTGATACCTGGTTTTTTCGGACCAGATCCGGATACAGCTTGAGATTTGTTTCAAGTAACTCTCTGGCCGCCTTGGGATCACCGTCGTACAGATCATACCGGGCCCTGGCGACATTCGCCACGAAGCGGCCGCGGTCGTTGATGATGTCCTTGTACAACTCGTCCGCGTCTCGAACTCCAAAATAAGCGCGATCGCTCACGGTTTCCAAGCCTGCGATGAGTTCCATGTATACTTGCGCCGCCCTTCTGGAAAGTTCAGACTCCATTTGTGAAAGCCGCAGTTCCGCATCCTTCGAGCGTGGAGTTTTCATTTTTCGAAACACATCTTTTGCTCTGGCATAGTAGATTGCGGCGCCCGTGCTGTTCTTGGCCAGAAAAAAATTCTCAACACCCAGGGACAGTAATTCAAAGGCCGTTTCCGGTTTGAGGTTTTTTTCCGTCAGGCAGGAGTCGACGAGTTCTCTGGCCGCCTTCGTATTATTCTCACGCATGAGCGCCGAAATATCCTCTGCAGGCGCCGCGTCGGCGATGGATGGCAACCACAAGAGCATGACCGTGACCAAAAGGAACCCCGGATCCGCGAGTTTAACATTAGGAAGATATTGACACAGGGCCTTTTCGGAAAGACTTCGTTCCGGGTCGCTTCTCATCGGGTCATATCAAAATAGTTTGCCGAGGCCAGCTTGTCTGCATATTTCATTGTCCCTCCCTTTTGGATCCCGCCAAACTCACGCGGACCACGCGGATCATACCAAATTTTTTCTTTTATCAAAATCTGAATTTGACGATGACTCGGGTGGGACGGGGGCGCGTTGACAGGGTGAGAGGGGGAATTCAGTATGGCCGGGATGAAAATCGCGATGTGCCAGATTGACACGACGGTGGCCGATTTTGAGGGCAACGTGCGGAAAATTCTCGAGGTGACGGACCGGGCGAAGGCGCTGGGGGCGGAGTTGGCGGTATGTCCGGAGTTGGCGGTGCCGGGATATCCGCCGAAGGATTTGTTTTTCCGGGCGGATTTTATAGATGCGGCCCGGCGGGCGCTTGGGGATCTGACGCGGCGAAGCAAAATCGCGACGCTGGCGGGGTCGATCGCGCCAAATGCAACCGGCAACGGCAAACCCCTCTTCAATATTGCGGCATTCATTCAAAACGGGCGAGTGCAGGCGTCCGCGCAAAAAATGCTGATCCCGACGTATGACGTGTTCGACGAGGCTCGATATTTTGAGCCGGGGTCGGGTCCGACGTCGATCCGGATCGGCGGCAGGCGCATCGGCGTGACGATCTGCGAGGACGTGTGGAACGACGCTGATTTCTGGCCGAGACGATTGTACCGGGTTGATCCGGTGCGGATGCTGGCGGCGAAAGGGTTCGACGCGCTCGTCAATCTTTCAGCGTCGCCGTTTGAACTGGGGAAAGCGGATCTTCGACAAAAACTTCTGTCGGCGCTTGCGAAAAAATACCGTCGGCCGGTTTTGCAGGTGAATCTGGTCGGAGGAAACGACGAACTTCTGTTTGACGGCAATTCATCGGCGATCGACTCCCGCGGTCGAACGATCGCTCGCGGCGCGGCGTTTCGGGAAGACCTGAAAACGGTCGATCTCGAATCGCCGCCCATGTCGTTACCGCGCCTGTCGCGCGCGGCGGAAGCGTATGAGGCGCTGGTGATGGGCACGCGGGATTACGCGCGGAAGACCGGATTTCGATCGGCGATTTTGGGATTGTCGGGCGGGATCGATTCGTCGGTGACGGCGTGCATCGCCGCGGCGGCGCTGGGCCGCGAAAATGTCACGGGCGTTCTCATGCCGGGACCGTATTCGTCAAAGGGGAGTGTGCGGGATGCCGGGGCGCTGGTGAAGGCGCTGGGGATTCGGTCGCGACTCATTTCGATCGTGCCGATGGTTCAGGCGTCTCTTCGCGCGCTGAAGCCCGCCTTTCGCGGCTGCAGGCCGGACGTGACGGAGGAAAATCTTCAGGCGCGGATTCGCGGAAATGTCCTGATGGCGCTGTCCAATAAATTCGGACATCTCTTGCTGACGACAGGCAACAAGTCGGAGTTATCGGTCGGATACTGCACGCTGTACGGCGACATGTGCGGCGGTCTTGCAGTGATTTCGGACGCGCCGAAGATGCTGGTGTACGGGATTGGCCGGCACATCAACCGCCGAGCGCGGATCATCCCCGAGGTGGTGTTCACGAAAGCTCCGTCCGCTGAACTTCGGCCGAACCAGACCGATCAGGACAGTTTGCCGCCCTATCCGGTGCTTGACGCGTTCGTCGACGCGTATGTGGAAAAACACACGCCTCTGTCAAAAATCCGCGTGCGAGGGTTGTCGGCGAAGGACGTCTGGACATGGGCAAAAAAAATAGACGCGGCTGAATACAAGCGCCGCCAAGCCCCGCCCGGTCTTAAGCTCACTTCAAGGGCGTTCGGCATCGGCCGAAGAGAACCCATCGCGAGAAAGATTTAGCCCCGCAAAAAGCAGGAGGCGCAGCGGTGGTATTTGTCCATGCGTTCAGGGGGAAGGTTGAAACGGCGCGCGAGTTTTTTGTCGAAGGACACAAGTTCGGGAATGTGGCGGAGTTTGGCGTCGAGCCGTCCGCCTTCGGATTTGATTTCGTTTTCATATTCGCAAAATGTTGAGAGGGCGTGAAGGCCGCCGGGGACGACTTGGAAGGCGAAAACCTGATCAAGCGAAGGTTCGAGCAGCGCTTCGCCGAGATCCACCGCGAATTTGACTTTGTGATAAGTGCAGAGAATGGGTCCGTTGGAAATCCGGCGCAGAATGCGGCCGCCGAGGTGGCGTTGGAGCGCGCCGGCCATGGCGGGGTCGAGCTGGGTGCGGAGAATTTCCTGGACGGTGACGGCTGTAAACTGAACGATGTCGTGATGGCTTTCCTCGCGGTGAACCTGCCGAAGCGGCGGGGAGGAAAATTCGGACCGGAAGAGAATGCCGCCGCGATGGAATCCGGGGCCCTTGTACTGAAGATACACTTTCGATCCGTTCCCCTTGTACCGAAGGCGCATGCTCGCCCCGGCTTTGAGAATATCCAGATTGGGCGTGTCGAGAAACTGGTCGAAGAAGATCGACGATTTTTTCAGGCGTCCACCGGCCTTGTCCCGAAGATAGTCTTTCAGGTCCTCGATGGATTTCGGCAGGATCCGCCATTTGGATTCGATTTCAACGCACCGGTCGTCCTCGATTTTGAGTTTGCGGCAAATGGCGGCGACGAATTTCGGATCATCGCCGGGGTTTCTGCGCGCGCGAGATTTTACATTCATGGAGTTCATTGTAACCTCAAATGACGATCATGGCCAAGCGTGTCTTGTTTGTGTGCGTTGAAAATTCCAATCGGAGCCAGATGGCCGAGGCGTTCGCGCGAATGCATGGCGGCAACGCGGTCGAGGCGTACAGCGCCGGGTCGCGGCCATCCGGCCATGTCAACCCGAAGGCGATCGAGTCCATGCGCGAAGTCGGATATGATCTGACGCACCACCGGTCGAAATCGATCGATGAAATGGCGGAGATGGAATTCGACTATGCGGTCACGATGGGATGTGGCGACGCCTGTCCGTTTGTGAAGGCGGCGCATCGGGAAGACTGGAACATTCCGGACCCGCGCGACATGGCGTCGGACGAGTTTCGGTCAGTCCGGGATTTGATCGAGCGGAAGGTGAAGGCGCTGGTTGATTCCATCTCTCCTCAGTAAACGGGAGAAGGATCATTGCGTTTTCCGATTTGTTGTAAAAACAATTTCGGATATTCCGAATACAATCTGAAATCCGCGTTTGAACCGGCCTCGGAGGTGGGTTGTGACGACTGAGAAAATAATTGATTGGTTAAAATCTCATCGAGATTCACTATAAATTATTCATCGGCAGGGGGCAAAAATCGTCTGTCCCCACTGTTGTTGTAGAGCATCATGCGCGCGGACCAACCGTATCTTGCAACGAATGGCGATGCCGCATAAGACGGCAACGGAATGGGGGCGTATGCCGGAACAAGCGGGGTTGGGTGGGGGCTTGCTGACGTCGTCGATGCGGTGGCCGGCTCTATTGGTTGAGCGGCGTTGTGCGAACCGGCGGCGTCTGCGGGGCTTATTGTCGGAGTTTGAGTCGCGCTGACCTCATCTTTCATGCGAGGGGAATTTGAATCCGGCACGAAATTAAACGATATGAGAGCAGATATCAGACCAGCCGCGATCCAGACGAGGAGCGCTGAAAGGGAAGCGGCGAGCCAGATCGGACACGCACCATCGGCGGATGCGGTCGGGGCTTTGGGTTCGACTTTGGCGTCGACTTTATTCGCCGCGTTCCATTCCTTGAACACAATCCCGCAGGACATGCATCCCCAGTCGTCCGCGTTTTGCGTTCCGCAGAACGGGCATTTCTTTAAAGGAGGGGCAATCGGGAGAAGATATTGGTCCGACCACGGAACGGGCAACCCGTGAAAGGGATATAGGCGGAGAACCCTGTCGGTCCCGGCGGTTCTGTCCAAAACGGCTGCGCGCAATGCCGCGTTCCATGACGTTTGTCCGTATCGGCCCATCCAATTCATGCGGTCGGTTCCCATCAAAACGAGTGTCCCGCAAATTTTTCATGGTGTCAAAAGAAATGCCGGGTGGTAGGCTTGTTGGAATGGAGACCGAGATGACGGATGCGGATATCCCCGGCATTCCGAACTGTGCATTTCATCCGGGCATCGATTCGACCGGTCAGTGCGTGGGGTGCGGCCGATATCTTTGCGATCAATGTGCGACGATAGTCAAAGGCTCCATCCTCTGCGGCACGTGCGCCAGACCAAAAGAGGAAACGATCTTGGACTTGGCATGTGAGGCCGCCTTCCGGGACCATGGCAAAATTGATGAATTCCACACCATTTTCCTGAATACCACTCTTTACGTTCCAACCAGCAACATTCCCGATAGTACCGGCGTGCGCTGGGCGAAGGATGGGGAAGTATTTTCTCCAATCATTTATAAAGAAGAGGGAACAATGTTTCTGATGGCTTTTGACGATCTCAATAAACTACGGGCACGTTTCCCTCGTGAAACGGGATATGTCGGCCTGGCCGCACATGCGTTGATTGAGTCCTGGGCGGATCCCCGCGTCCATCTCTGGTTGAACCCGGTAACGAACTACGCGCATAATTTCCAGCCGGATGAAATCGAATACCTGAAAAATCGGATTCTTTCGTCGTCGCCCCAAAAAACGGCGATCCCGCCCGATACGAAAGTGATGATTGGCGAACCGAAGGTTGTTCCTCCCAATTTGCTGTCCCGACTGAACGATTTTTGTAAACGAAACGAAGAAATCACCGATGCTTTTCTCGGCCTTGTCTACTTTGCACTGAAGGACGAAAAGCCGGGATTATATCTGGTATTGAAATTGGATTCGATGGAAACTCCGGTAATGGCTGCCATTCAGAAGGAACTTGCCATCGTGATACAGGAAAGCCTGCCTGAAGGTGAATACATCAACATGGCATTTTACGATGGGACAGGAATCCAGACGGATCTCGTCCGGCAGGTGAAGCCGTTTTATCGAAAAATACAGGCGGCGCAGACCACTATTCCTCCACCCAGGCCTTCCGTTGTTGTCCCGGAATCGGGCGATCTCCTCTGGTACGTTAATACGACCGAGGGACAACAGGGCCCGTTTACGCTGAATCAATTGCGGGACTGGTATTCCAATAAAGAATTGTCCGACGATCATTACATCTGGTGTCCGGATTGGCCGGATTGGAAACGGGTTGGGGAGATAAAAAATACCCTGTGTCCCCAACCGGGTGTCACTGCGAGCGCCGCGGAGTTCTATGAGCCGTTCAAGGAATCCCACGTCAATTTCCTCTATAACATTCTCTTTTGCGATAACATCGAATTGTTTCGAAATGAGAAGAGCGCCGCGGGAGGTCACCCGTGGGACGTCCTGTTGACGGAGAATCCGGACATCAACGCATTGACGGCTCTCGCCAACAGCGAACGGGAAGAGGGCCGTGTTCGTGCGCTTGCATTCAACCGGCTTCGATCCCTCGGTCGTCCGGTCCCGCCGCGGAAAATCCTTGGTGTCGTTATCGAAGTGCATTTACAGGGGCTTGATGTTCTGGCCGCTTTCGCCGATGGCGGGGTACGCTATCTCAATCAATCTGGAAAAATCGCCGTCTTTGAAGAAGATTGTGTTCCCGCGGTCAAAGCGCGCGCTGAAGAGTTGCTCATGGTATCTGAATCGGTTGTCGGACAGATT
>JAHFCY010000207.1 GCA_023249255.1 Candidatus Lindowiibacteriota bacterium
GACTTTGCGGCCTATGTCAACGCCGGTTTGAACGACTGGGGCGGCGTGTCGCCCGTAACGCCCGACCACATCAATCCCGAGCGCGCCTGGCCGGCGATCGCCCGACTCAACGGGGCCACCGAGTCCGCGGGGTTTACGCTGCGAGAGAGGCTGACGATTTATCCGCGATACGCACGCGATCCTGAAAAATTTCTTGCGCCCTCGATGCGCGAGCCGGTCGCCCATCTGGCCGGGATGGACGGACTAGCCGCGGAGTCCCGCCGATCATGACCGGCCGGATGAAGGGAACCCCGCGAAGTCCACGGATGGACGAGAGCGGGGTGACCGTCCTCGCCGACCGCACGCTCGAATCGCTCCTGTCCGAGGCACGGCCGGACATCGCCGGGATTTTGGATGGCGTGATGACGGGACGCGAGCTTTCGCCGCCGGACGCCCTGACACTCTTTGGCGCCGAAGGCCCGGACCTTCAGGCTGTGCTGAAAACTGCGGACGAACTGCGGCGAGCCAAAAACGGCGACGTCGTGACGTTCGTCATCGTCCGCAACATCAATTTCACGAACATCTGTTACACCGGATGCAAATTCTGCGGATTTGCGAAACGCAAAGACGATCCGGAGGCGGAATTTCTGACGCTCGACGAGATCGCGCGGCGAGCCGAAGAGGCCCGGCAGCGCGGGGCAACTGAAGTCTGCATTCAAGGCGGGCTTTTTCCGAACATCGCCGGAACGTATTACCGCGACATCTTGACGGCGATCAAGACCCGTGTGCCGGACATTCATATCCACGCCTTTTCGCCCTTTGAAATCAAATATGGGTCTGAACGGATGGGCATCCCGGCCCGGGAATTTTTGATCATGCTCAAAGACCACGGCCTTGGCACGATCCCCGGCACAGCCGCCGAAATTCTCGACGTCGAAATCCGACAACAACTCACTCGAAACAAGCTGACCGCCGAAGAATGGATTTCCATCGTCAAAACCGCCCACGGACTCGGCATCCGGTCGACCTCGACCATGATGTACGGCCACATCGACGGACCGGAACACTGGGTCGGCCATCTCAATACCCTGCGTGAAATTCAAAAAGAAACCGGCGGGTTCACGGAATTTGTCCCGCTCGGATTCATCCACTGGGACGCGCCGCTGTATTACGCCGGCGGCGCAAGGCCCGGTCCCACGCGCGACGAAAATCTGAAAGTCCACGCGATCGCGCGGATTTTTCTAAATGGCTGGATCGACAATGTCCAGGTGTCGTGGGTCAAACTCGGGCCGCGGTTGGCCCAGTACGTTCTCAAAAATGGCGGCGCCAACGACTTCGGCGGCACGCTCATGAACGAAACCATTTCGCGGTCGGCCGGAGCGCCGCACGGCGAAGAAGTCACGCCCCTCGAAATGTGCCGGATGATCCGCGCCATCGGCCGGACCCCGGCGCGGCGCAACACCCTCTATGACATCCTCGAACGCTACGACGACCACGACCCGCCCGACATCCCGCCTCTTGTTCCCCGAACACCCGACCAAGAAAGGCAATTGGCTGCCGTCAACAACGGGTTCTGACCGACCGGATGAAGGGAATCCCGCGAAGTCCACGGATGGACGGGAGCGGGATGACAAATTCTGTCCTGTTTCTAAACAAAAATTCGACTTCTGCCGATGTAGGCAGTATAATTCGGGTACAAAGGCAGGGAGGGTTCACGGCTGCGTTGCGGTAAGGGGGTCAAAACCGTAGCACGGAGGATGAGCCCATGAAACGTATCCTGATTCTGACAGCCGTCTTGCTGGTATTGCTCGCCCATGTCACTTCGGCCTGCGCTTCGATGCAGGCATCTTCGATGCAAGCATCTCGAACACCGTTACTATCCAAATCCGGGCCGGTTGATTTTCTCGTGACACCGATTCAATTGTTCGTGTCGGTCAGCCAGGCGCCCATGACCGTGATGGGGAAATCAATCACGGCGATTCTGCATCAGGTTCTGTTCGGCCACAAGCCGATGCCCGCAAAGACACTGAAGCAAATGCGCGTCCCGCGCATCTAATTCGATGAGGTCGACGGGGTGAGGCCCCGCTACAGTCAGGCGGGGCCTCGTTTCTCATTCCCAGATTTTGAGTCCGGCGTGTTTGAGTTTGTATTTGATGTTGAGGCCGATCAGCACCGCCGTCATGGCCTCGACGGCGCGCGCGCTTTCCGGCCCGCCCGCGTCGTAGGCTTTCACTCCCAATTTTTCCATGAGCGCGATCGCCTCGGCTTTTGCGTCCTTGTCCTTCCCGCAGACCAGAATGTCACAGTGGATCGGATGGTCGATGTCCTTGAGCGAACCCGAAGAAACGTTCTGAAGCGCCGCGACGACGTGAACAGAATCGCCGAGAATCGCCATGGCTTCTTCCGTCGCTGATCCTTCCAGCGGCATGATGACACGCCGGGGATTTTGCGGATCGAGCGGCACGGTCACATCCACAAGAATTTTTCCGGCCAACTGCGATTTGACGTCAGTTAGGGTCGCCTTGTGGGCTGAATACGGAACGGTCAGGACAACCAGCCGTTCCGCGGCGGCGGCGGCGGCCGCATTCGATGCGCCGGTGAGTCGCGGACCTTGATGGAGTTGATTCAATTCCGCCGCGGCCGTTTCAGCTCTGGCCGCATCACGCGATCCGATGACCACGTCCACGCCGGCCTTGGCCCACCGTGCCGCAAGACCCGATCCCTCTTTACCCGTCCCGCCCAAAATCGCGATTTTCATTTTTTCCTCCCAAAAGATTCAACCTTCATCTAAACAAATCCCCGCCGGGAGCGCGAATGAGATCGGCCGCGCGGCCCGGCGGCGCATCCGCGCGAAATCCTTGAACCAGCACCGCGGGGATCCTATCTAACTTTCCCATCAAAAGTCCCGCGGCCGCGGCCAGTTCGTCCGCGACGGCAAGTTCCGTCGTCTGAAGAAGTCTGCCGGACGAATCGGTCTGCCCGCGGCAATCACGGATCGCCGCGACACCCGACACGCCGATGGCGACGTTGACCAGCCCCACGCGCCACGGCCGGCCGAACGAGTCGGTGAGGATGACGCCCAGATCGACGCCGAGCATTTGATGAAGGTCGGCGCGAATTTTCGCGGCGCTCGCATCCGGATCTTCCGGCAGGCACAGCACCGTATCGGGCTCGTCGAGATTGGATTCGTCTACGCCGGCGTTGGCGCAGACGAGGCCGTGATGTGTCTCGCAGATGATCACACCCCGTCCGGCCGATTCGATCCATTCGGCTCGGACGATCCGGCGACTTTCCCGCAGGATGATTTCGATCTTCCGCGGATCGATCCGAAGCCGCGCGGCAATCGCCTCGGCGCCGGCCGAGGGCACGACGGACGACAGCCGCACGACCCGCCCCTCGGATTTCGACACGATTTTTTGCGCGATGACCAGTACGTCGCCGGTCGAGGGATTGATATTTTCCCGGCGGACGGCGGCGGCCAGAATCTCGCCCAGCGGGTCGCCTTCGCGCACAGCCGGGATGCCGCGAAGACCGGTCAGCGTCAGAGAGGGCGAAGGATCGATGTCAGATCACGTGGACGCGAAGATTACACACTACCGGATGATCCGGTCAAATTCGGACGCGACAGGTGAAGAGGAATTCTTGAGGATCATCCGCTGCCACAAAGAGACCTGTTCTCCGCGTGTTTGCTCGGGGGCGCCAAACGCCGCGGCGTATTGCGCTACGAGGGACGGATTGATATTCCGAGCCGTTTGAAATGTCGCGTTGGCCTCGTCCGTCCTTCCCAGAGATTCCAACAAAAGCGCGAGATTCAAAATCGGCCGCGGATCTCCGGGATTGAGTTTGATCGATTCGTGAAACGCCGTTTCCGCTTCTTTCGCGTCTCCCCGGCGCGCCGCCGCGACTCCCAGATAAAATTTGGCCTCCGCGTCCGATCCCGCCATCTTGTCGGATTCACGCCACGCCATTTCCGCGTCCGCCGCGCGATCCATCTGCCATAAACAAAACCATAAACAAAACGCTTTGAATTATCATCAGAAAGATAAACGCCAAGGTGAACGGTTTCTCCTGATGAAAAGTCGACAATAGATTGCAAACTTGGATTAATAGCCAAACGGATGAAACGAGGAGTATATACGACGCGATGGCCAGAACACGTTTTATGCGCTCGCCTTGACCGCCAGATAGGGAGAATACAGTTAACCAAATGGCAAATATACCCCAACTGTGCAGGAGCACTAACTTCTCGTCATCTGGCAACGACGTTCGACTACAGACAACACCCAATGCAATAAATAGCCATATCAGGGTATCCCCTATGCGTGGTTTCACGAATATCGTCACGGTAGATACGTTAGTGGAGAATTGGGTTGTGGAGTTGTGGTTACTCCACTCGGCTATAACAGCCGAAAGACAGCACACCACAAACAAGGTGCTCTGCAAAACCACAATATAATAAAATGAAATGGTAAAAGAGGGTTCATATCGGAAAAGGGATAACATCTTGACTGTTTTCCATATGACAGAGATTACAAGGACAAATATAAAAACAGGGGTTCCTATTCTTACTAACTTTTTCTCCGACCGTATTTTATCCCTAAAAACGTAGAATAAGAGTGAGCTTAAAAGTAAATCGTATGCAATTATCAAATTGCTCAGTAATAGTGTTTCACTTGTAGGCAATGTAATTTGCGAAACCAGAAATCCAGTAACTAAAAATATTACGAAAAGGATTACTGAAATATGATCTCTTGTCATGGTGATTTGGGAGCATTGGGATCCTGTGGAGTTGCTGTCACTCCACAATCTCTAAGATCAGCGAGGTATTTAATTGTATCCAGCGGCATTTCAATCCTCTCCTCCGCCGCGAAAACGCCATCGCGATTGCGGTCGACGTAAAGATGAAGTGGGCCGGGCACAGCCGTCAAATCCAGCATGTTCCGAAGACCGCCCCACCTGTTTCTAGAGGAATCGCCGCCCCAGAAGACATAGTCCCCCGTGTTGAGAAACATGTTGCCGTCCTCCAGAAATCGCTCGGCCAGGGAACCATCCGGCTGGGTATTGCCGGAAGGATATATCGAGTTGGGAAAATCTCCAAACAGGACGATGATGTCCATGGCGCCGTCACCGACATTTCGTTTGGTCCATCCCGGCAGATCTGTTTCGGACACCACCTCAACGCTCTTCATTTTCCTTCCGATCGCCTTTTGGATCTGCGCCGCTTCCCGCGCCGCACTTTCCCTTGGAATCCAGTTGGTCTGTTCGGTGTAGAATGCGACGTCGACCTTGGAAAGATCCGCGACGGTCGGCAGCCATTTCAGCATGAATTCAGTGATGACATTTGCCTTGGGAAAAACTGTTTCGACAGTTGTTTCGGGGTTTACAATTTCGTCGGCCGTCTGGTAAATCAGCGCGACGCGTCCGCCATCCCGACGGTTGCGGATCACGACCGGATCGGCGTTTTCGCCGCCGTCATCCGCGAAACTCGCTTCGACCTTCCAGTCCCCGCCCAGTTGCCGGACGGGAAGCGCCCGTGGAGATTGGAAGGGTTTCAGGCTTGGGAGAAATTTTTTCCCGAGTGCGGAGACTTTCATCTTCGGTCCGTCGTTCCAATTATGCAGAGGAATGGAAATCGGCCGGAAAGATCCGGTTGGCCTGTCAAATAGAATCGAGACCGTGTTGTTCCGGCCGCTTCCGATCTCAAATGAACCGTACAGCGGGGCGAAACGCAGGAG
>JAHFCY010000208.1 GCA_023249255.1 Candidatus Lindowiibacteriota bacterium
TCGCGGTGGAATGTTTCAGGTACTGCGGCCGATATGTGAATTGCACCATTTGGGAGGGCGACACAGCGCCGAAATCCCTGATCCAAATATCGTCGACATCGGCTTCCAGCAAAATATCGACCGGCAATCGCCCCTTGAACCGAGGCAGGGTCGCTTTGTCCGCGAGGACGATGATGTCATCGTGACCCCGTACGGCGGAGGCGAACCGGACGTCGTAGTCGATGATCCGGTCGAACACATCGGCGTAATATGAATTGCGGACGGACGGCGCGGAGATGACGATCAACATTCTACCATGGTCGCGTGTGGCGGGATCGATATTTTTTCCGTTTCCGCACCCCGCGAACGTCAAACTCATCAGGACCGCCAACCCAAAAGACAATTTTATCTTGTTCGTGGACGGCCTACCGAAATATCTCCTGAATGATCCTGCGTTCGCCGATTCGGTTGATCCATCCCGTGATGTTGGGCCGCTGATCCGTGATATCGAGCTTGAGTCTCGATGCGGTTCCGAAAAGAAAGGGCGCCAGAGTCACATCGGCCAGCGTGTACGAGCCTTTGCCCGGTCCGGCGACGTAATCCCGATGGGCGAGATGTTTTTCAAGCCGATCGAGTTCGGATTCGGCGGCCGCGAGATGTTCTTTGGCCGCGATCTGATCGACTTTCGACTGATCTTTCGGAACGATCCCGGCCGGCCCGAACTCGAATCGATCTCGAAACACCGCGACCAGCGCCGGGGCCAGATGCGCGTCGGCGAAATCTTCCCACAATCGGACAACGGCGCGGTCCTTCGGATCGTCCGGCATGAGTTTCGGCGAGGGATGGGTCTCTTCCAGATATTCGTTGATGACCGTTGATTCGTAGAGAAACGTTCCCGGGCCGATTTCGAGTATCGGGATCAATTTGTAAGGGCTCATCTGGACGTACCGCGGGTCGTCCTTGCGGTTTTCATACTCGTCAAAGTCGCACGCGATTTTCTTTTCTCCCAAAACGATCCGGACTTTCCGGACGTAGGGAGATCGCGCTGAACCGTAAAGTTTCATGAGGTCACTTTACCTGATACGGAACGGCATGCAATACATCCCGTATTTTCTCCAGCCTTAAAGGGAGGGACTGGCCGCTTTTTTCAGCTCTTTGACGACGGCCTGCATGATCTTGGAGGAAGATTGTTCGGTTGCGGATGTGATGTCGACGCCGTCGCTGGAAGCGGACGCGCTCCAGAGAACTTCGCCGGTCTGTACGTCCACGAGCCGCACGGACAATCCCACATGAGCGGGAAACGTCTGAAGCTCCGGCACCAGCCGATAAGTCTGGCTGTAGTTGTAACCCGTGACGACGTTTTGGATCGTCGTCACTGTGGTTTGTGTATCTCCGGTATGCTGCGTGGTGACCACCTGTCCGTAGATGGGATCCATTTGCTCCTGCGGCACGTCCACGATGACCGTGTGTTCGCGAGTGTTGGAGAAATCCGTCAGATTCCCGAGAGCCAGGGCGTCGACCCCCAATATCCTGCCAATGGAACGGATGGTCGAGACATCGATGGAGCCGGAAACGTCGAGAGACTGTTCTTTTAATATTTGGCTGACCTGCCGGCGTTCGACGAGATTGTAACCGGCCCACATCAGATATTTTTCAAAACTGCTGGCCGCGATTTCTCCGGATCCCGCCACCCCGAGATAATCTCCGATGTTCAACACCGCCACGCGTCGAACGCGGCTTGCATCATGGCCGTGGCTGACGAAAACGACGGCCGCCGGAGTCGCGCACGCGGCAAGAGCGGCGACCCCAAGGACAACCAGAATCCTGAGACTATTCATGGGAAGGAGGCGGTATGGAATCGGCGCGCTTTTTTGCCTCGGCAATCTGCGCGCCCGTCACCACCGACTGCAGTCTCTTCAAACTTTCCTGCGACGGCTTGTCCTCATGCATCGCCGCCAGGAGATACCACTTATACGCCTCGACCACATCCCGGGACGCTCCGATACCGCGCTCGTAAATATGGCCCAGCTTGTATTGCGCGAACGGATTTCCCCGGAGAGCGGCCTCTCGATACCATTTGAGGGCTTCATCGTAGTTGCGCATCACGCCGCGGCCGGTTTCGTACATGACCGCAAGATTGCTCTCGGCAAATGGATATCCCTTCTCCGCGGCCTTGCGATACCAAATCATGGCTTGTGCGTTGTCGCGCGCCACTCCCAACCCGTGCTCGTAAAGATATCCAAGATTATTCTGCGCGAAGGGATTGCCTTTGGTCGACGCTTTCGTGTAGCAGTCCCATGCTTTCTGGTAATTTTTGGAAACACCCCGGCCCCAGAAATACATATTGCCCAGATTGCTCCACGCGATTGATTCGTCCCAGGAGTCATTGCCTTCCTGCTCAACAGATTTCGAGTACCACAAGAAAGCCTGTGGATAATCCTGCGCAACACCCTGGCCGGTGTAATAGAGATATCCCAGATTGTTCTCCGCCGAAGCGTTTCCCTGCGCCGCGGATTTTTGGTACCACTCGAATGCCTGTTTGTAATCCTGCGAAACTCCGCGGCCGTGTTCGTAAAGGATCCCAAGCTGATATTGAGCCTTGACGTTTCCCTGCACCGCGGCGACGCGCAGGATTTTCACCGCCTCGTCGTATTTCCCGGATTCATAAGCGGACTTGGCGTCGTCCAGAAGATCAGCCCGGGCCGCGGGCGAAGGCAATAGGGCAATCAAAATTGCCAACAACTGAAATCGACGGGTCAGACGGGGCATTCCTTGACGCTCCGTCCCGATTCCGGCGCCGACAGCGCCTCCATCACCTCGGCGTATCGCGCGGACTTTCGTTTGGACTCGAATCGCTCGAACAAACTGTACGCGCACGGTACGACAAAGAGCGTCATCAAGGTCGACACGAGCGTGCCGCCGATGACCACCGATGCCATGGGGGCGCGCAGTTCCGATCCGGGACCGAGAGACAGGACGCTCGGAATCGCGCTCGCGACGATCGCAAAGGACGTCATCAGGATCGGCCGAAGCCGAATCGGGCAGGCCGACAGGAGCGCGGCGCGGGTCTCAAGACCCTCCGATCGCCGCGTGTTCGTGAAATCCACGAGTAGAATTGAATTTTTTTTGACGATGCCCATGAGCAGGAGAATTCCGATCGCGCTCATCATGTTCAGCGACTGGTCCGCGATCTTGAGCGCCACCAGCGCGCCCGAGAGGCTGAACGGCAGGGCCAGAAGAACCGTGAACGGATGGATGAAACTGTTGAACTGCGCGCCGAGGATCATGTAGGCGATCGCGACGCCCAGCAGGAAGGCGAACAGCAGTTCCCGGAACGTCTGCTGCATTTGCTGCGAACTGCCTGTGGGCGCCGCCCGGTATCCGTCGGGAAGAACTTCCTTCGCGATTCGAAGCGCCTCCCGGATCGCGTCCGCCTGGGATTTGCCGGGCGCCACGTTTCCGAAAACCGTCACCGCGCGCTCGCGGTTCTCGCGCTGGATCGACAGAAGCGTCGGTTTGTTCACAATCCGCGTGACATCGGAAAGACTCACGAGTTCTCCCCGGACGTTCCGCACCCACAATTTGGAGATGTCGGCGGAAACTTTCCGGTCCACGTCCGAGAGGCTGACGCGGATGTCGTAGCGCCGGCCGCCTTTCGTGTATTTGCCGACGCGGATCCCGCCGACCGACGCGTTGATCGTCCGCGCGATGGCCGCGACCGTAACGCCACGCGCAGCCGCCTCCTCGCGCGCGGGAACGATGTGGACTTCGGGCACGCCCACTTGATAGCTGACGTCCATGTCGACGGCGAGTCCGCTTTTCGTCAGACGATCGCGCATCGTTTCGGAGTATTCTCCCAGTTTTTCCCAGTCGGGTCCGTTCAGCGAAATCTCAATCGGGTAGTTCTTGCCGCCCGTGCCGGCGATGGATTGCGACCGGTCTTGAATGGACACCCGGTACATCCCCGGAATTTTCTTCAAATCTTTTCGGACAATCGACATGAATTCCTGCTGAGTGATGGGATGGGGGTTTTTGTCCGGCGACACCGGCCGGTCCTTGGGCGCTTTCATGGTGATGAAAATGTTTCCGCTGTTGACCACGTCTCCTCCGATGTTCCCGAAATATTTCAGCAGTTCCGGCCGGCGGCTTAAATATGCCTCGGTCTTTCGATATACCTCATCGGTGAAAGCGAGAGACGAACCGGACGGCGTTTGAAGCCGGACAATGAACGTCCCCGTGTCCTGGGGCGGCGTCATTTCCTGCCGAAGATTCCGCCCGGCGAACAGCGACACCGCAAAAAGCGTGATGGCGCAGACGATTACTTTCCATCGGTGGTTGAGGGCGATCCCCAGCGCCGATTTATAACCGCCGGCCAGTTTTCGCATGAGTTGGTCCATCAGTTTCCCAAGCCACGTGCCGTGTCCGACTTCCAAAAACTGACTGCACCGCATCGGGGCGATCGTGATGGCTTCGATCAGGGAAAATCCCACGGCCACGGAGATCGTGACGCCGAACTGATAAAAATATTTGCCGATGATGCCCTTCATGAACGCGATCGGAAGGAAAATGGCCGCAACGGCGCTTGAAATGACGATGACCGAAAACAGGATCTCCCTAGACCCGAATACGGCCGCGCGGATCCGGGATTCGCCCGACTCCCGGTGCCGGGCGATATTTTCCAAAACGACGATGGCGTCATCCACGATGATCCCGACAACGAGGGAGATCGCCATCAGGGTGATGCTGTTCAATGTGAACCCGAGGAAATAGACGACCATGAGAGTCCCGCCGAGCGCGGTGGGAATGGCGAGGAACACGTTCAGGGTGGAACTCCAGGAACCGAGAAATATCCAGCAGACGAGAGACGTGAAGAGGACCGCGAGGGCCAGCGTGAACATGAGTTCGTGAACGCTGTCCTCGATGAATTTCGTGGTGTCGAAGTTGACGCCGATCTTCATTCCCTCCGGAAGCTGTTTGTTCATCTCGTCGATCTTCGCCTTGACCCGATGCGCGACGTCGACGGCGTTCGAGCCGCGCTGTTTGCGAATGCCGAGTCCGATCGAAGATTCCCCGTTGACCCGGGAAATCCGCCGAACGTCCGCCAGTCCCTCTTCGATGGAAGCGATGTCGCGGATGCGGATCGTCTTCCACAAAATGCCCTGCCCGATGCGCGAAGGAATGCTGATCCGCCCGAATTCATCCACCGATGACACTTCGCCCATGACCCGGACGTTCTGTTCCTCCTGGAGAGTATGGAGAACGCCGGCGGGAAGTTCCGAGTGCTGGGCCTGGATCCCCGCGATCACGTCGTCGACGGTGATTTGCAGGTCGTTCATTTTTTCCGGGTTGAGCCAGACCCGCAGGTTCGGTTCCACGTATCCGCCCAGCGAAACTTCCCCGACACCCGGGATCGTCTGGAACCGGTCAATGATGTGGTCGCGCGTGTAGGTCATGATCTCCTTGTAAGGACGGGTTCCGGAAACGCCGACCCACATGATCGGCTGGTCCTCGGGATTGACCTTCTTGATGACGGGCGGATCGATATTGTTCGGCAGGTTACGCTGGGCCTGGGCGAGTTTGGTTTGGACTTCCTGTACCGCCACGTCGATGTTCTTGCTCAAATCGAATTCGACGGTGATGTCGGCCGACCCGAACCTGGAATTGGACGTGATTTTCTCGATTCCCTCCAGCGTCATCAGCGTCTCCTCGGCCGGATCGACCACCTCGCTCTCCA
>JAHFCY010000209.1 GCA_023249255.1 Candidatus Lindowiibacteriota bacterium
TCCGCGTACGAAAAGGACGACCCGTTCGAGTTTATGAAAATGGTCAGTCCGAACTTCAAAGGCAACCGCGAGAATGTATTGCGAAGCGTGCAGGACCAACTTGCGGCGGTGGACAACATCAAATTCGATGGAGTATGGTTGGGCTCATTCGTCCCGGGAGACACAAACATCGTGGAAGTCTCATTCACATGGCAGCGCCGATGGCGCGTGGCCGCAACGGGTGTCGAAGAGCGCGCGCAGGGCACGGCGCTGTTCCGGCTCGAGAAATTAAACAACCAATGGCTCCTTCAGGAGATCCGCGACCGCAATCCGTTGTTCTGATCAGTCTGCCAGGTATCGGCTGCACCTCACTTCGTCGCGGTTTCCAAATCATATACCAACTGTTTGATGTTCGTAACGTAGAATTTCTTTATGTCGTCCCACTTCGGCCGGTAGTCTCCGATGTATTCGGGACTCACGTCGCTTTCGGCGTCGGCGAAATAGACCAGCGACTTTCCAACACCGACCGGATTGATCTTCGTCGCGCCATATTTCTTGACAAAACAAGCGCAGGCCTTTCGAAATGGCAGGTCCCTCAAAATGAAAAACAAATCCACAAAATCCCTCTTTGTGCCCCTCTGGTAGATGGCCAATAGTTTCATCGCCGCGATATCCCGAATACCGGCCATCTTCACCCCGGAATATTTTACGATTTCTTCGAATGAAATATACGGCAGCCGGAAGTACGAAAACTTCGCCTTGTCCGTCTTGAGCAACAGCGTTCCGTTTCCTCGTTGGAGAACCTCATACTTTACTCCGGAACGATCGATGTCTTTCAGAACAGAGCCGGCATCGAATGCCCGTTTTGTGAAAAAATCCAAGTCATAGGATATCCTGTGACCCAGTTGCAACGCCAGCGCCGTTCCTCCAGCCAGAACAAAATCGTATTTTTTGGCGAGCCGGGTCAGGCGGGCGAGAAGACCTTTGCAGCCTGCCGACAAGGCTTCAGGATGCACGACCGCCGCCAAACCATATCCGCCAGAAATTCTTCGATTGCTCGCTGATTTTTCGGCTTGTCTCACAGACCTCGATCAAAAACCCGGCCGAATGAATCTTCTGTAACCATTCAACCGCATCCATCCGTCCGAGTTCGAGCAGACGTTCGGCGACATACCGGCCGTGTTTCTTCGGCTTGATCTTTTCGGCGTTCGTGTCCCAGAAATAGGGATGGAGCCACCTCGGCAGCCGGTTGCGCTCCGCCGCCGCCCTCATCAGGGCGGTGGCTTTGGGACCATCAATCGCGCCGATATAGCGGTGGACGGTTTTCCCGTTCTCCCGGGCCGCCGTGTATACATATTTCTTCCTCCCGATTTCCTTAACAACGATGCTCAAGCCTGTTCCTCATCTTGTCCGTATCTTACCAAATTTTGTTTTCTAAATCTACTTTCGAGGAGAAATTTCGACGGTGTGAGAAATTTGGCGGTGGCGCAGGGCAGGACGGCAAGCCGCTTCCGAAGCGAATCTGTTGAAAATGGTTCATTGTTGCCTTTAACAAAAAAGACTTGATTGTCTCTTTTTATATGGTACGGTCGCGAACGGATGGCGATCGGGCCTTCCACATCCCGAATTGAGGAGGGGCGGATGTTTTCAACCAAATGCCGGTACGCGATCAAAGCGGTGGTGGTTCTGGCGCGGGCGGAGCAAGCGGGGCAGGAGAAGGGTGTTCGCATCCGGGACCTGGCCAGGACGTCACATCTTCCGGGGGCGTACCTTGCCAAGATCGTCTGCGAGCTGGCGCGGGCGGGTGTGGTGACGACCGCCAAGGGTCCCGGCGGCGGCGTGCGGCTGGCTCGCGCGGCGGAGAAGATCACTCTCAGCGACGTCGTGGAAGCCGTCGACCGGGTGGATGGGTCCCGGCGGTGCGTACTGGAGTTCAAGCCGTGCAGTGAAGTCAAATTCTGTCCGCTGCACCGGACCTGCAAGCACATCCGCGAACGGATATTGAAACAATCCACGTTCAAGAATCTCTGCCGGGCATACGATCGCTGCTTTCCGGGGGCGAAGCAGCCGCCGGTTACGGTTAAGGCAATGTAGGATGTGCTGGTCATTTTTTTTGGCCCGATTGTTGATGAAGCGACCGTTTTATCCTTTATTCACCCGCATCTTCTCCCGGGGTACGGGTGTAAGATGAATGTTTCGTCGGCGAATGGATCAGATGGGAGTTGATTTGAAAAATCGGACTCATATAGAGACCAATCTCATCGCAGACCTGAGTGTGGCATTCAATATTATCATCGTGGCTGCGGCATGCTGTCTGCTCCCGATTGCCCCCGCCTGCCGGACGGGCAGGGATTGCCCATTGCCGATTGCCGTCCAAATGGCCGAAGCCGCCCAAATCCTGAACGGTTCCCTCGCTGATATCCATGGAGATGTCAAAATCCAGCGCAGCGGGTCATCCATCGCGTCGCCCGCCCGATCCGGCTCGCGCGTGGAGCCGGGCGACGCCGTCATCACCGGCCAGTCCGGCCGCGCCGCCATCAAATTCGAGCATGGCCAAATCGACCTCGACAACGCCACGCGCCTCACGCTTCTAAGGTGCATGTCGAGCCACGACGAATCATTTGCCGAACTGGCGCTTTCGGACGGCGCTGTCACGGCCCTTATTAATATGGAGAGAGGCAAAGAGTTTTGGTTTGACATCATCACCCCGACGAAGAGCGCTCGCGGGCGCGGAAACAAAAAGGGCGTGGCGCATCTGGCCGTGTCTCATCGATCCGGCACAACCGTCACGGACAGCGAGGTCGGGCAGTGGCAGTATCAACCCATCATGTTGCCGGATCAGCCGCCGGCTGTTCAGGCCGCGCTGACGAACAACGCCAAAGCGTCCGTTCTGCTCAAGGATTATATCGGGACTACCCTGAACCAGAACACATTGGGCGCGTACGAAGTTCGGCGAGCGGCGGGCGAGCCGGATATCGGCCTGTTTGCGCCGTCAAACACCGCGGCACCCGTCATCAGCGGGACTGCAAAGATCGGCGGGAAACTCACGTGCAGTCCGGGCAAATGGATCGGCAATCTTCCGCCCACATTCAAATTCCAGTGGCTCCGGGACGGCAAGGAAATCTCCGGCGCGACCGATGAGTCTTACACCGTCGTTGAGGACGACGGCCTTCACAAGATCAGTTGCAAGGTGACCGGGACGAACGAGACCGGCGAAAGTTCGGCAACCAGCAATGAAGTCGGCGTCGAGGTCGAGAAGCCCAAGCCCGCCGAACCTGAAACTCCCCCCGCGCCCGCCCCGGCGGTCGTGCCGCCTCTTTCTCTGACGATCACGCTACAGGAAGGAAAAGGCGCGATGATGTCGAGTTCATCGACTGCGACGTCGGCCGAAACAAAATAATATGCCGGCGCGTTTGAGAGTTTCCCAAAAAATCGGATTTCTGATCCTCGCGGCCGCGTGTTTTCTGTCGGTCGTTCCCATCGACATCGCCCATGCGATGCAAATTTTCGTCAAGACTTTGAATGGAAAAACCATTACGCTTGACGTGGAGTCGTCCGACAGTATCGAGAACGTAAAGGCCAAAATTCAGGATAAAGAAGGACTGGTTCCATCGAGCCAGCGGCTGATCTTCGCCGGCAAAGAGCTTGAGGACGGCCGAACCCTCTCCGACTACAATATCCGGAAGGAATCGACGATTCATCTGGTGCGCCGCGACTCCTCGACGCAAACGACGGCGGCGAAGCCTTCGCTGGAGCTATGGGTCTACGCTGGCGCGACGTTCAAAGCGGTGTCGGCCGGCGGCGTGCCGCCGTATTCTTATTCGCTGTCCGCGAACAATTCCGGCGGGAAAATATCCGCCGACGGAATTTACACCGCAGGTTCGACGTTCGACGTGGCCGACGTCATCCGGGTCACCGACGTGAACAGCACGTTCCTTGAATGCCGGGCCAATGTCCGGGCGGGGTTGGGCATCACCCCGGCGACGTCGAAGGTTGTGCCGGGCGGGCCGCAGAAATTCGACGGGTCGGGCGGGTCGGGCAAATATACCTACTCGATTTTACACAACAAATCCGGCGGCGCGATCGACGCGTCGACCGGGGAATACACGGCCGGATCGAAGATCGGCGTGTCGGACGTGATTCGAATGACGGACGGAACATCCGAAGTGGACGCAACGGTCAGCGTCGAAGTCGAGAAGCCATCAAACACCGGCGCGCCCACAATCAGCGGCACACCAAAGATCGGCGAAAAACTCACGTGCGATCCAGGTGACTGGAGTGGGAATCCGAAGTTCACGTACCAGTGGTTGCGGGATGGCGAGAAGATCATGGGTGCGGACGAGGAGAAATACACGACGACCGCAGACGACGACATGAAAAAGATCTCATGCGAAGTGACCGCAACGAACTCGGGCGGTTCGACGTCGACGGTCTCAAACGAGATCGTGCCGAAGATGCAGGCGCCGGTCAACGCCGGCGGAGCCGGACTGCCAAAGATATCGCCCTCGGAACCCACGGTCGGGGATGTCCTGACGTGCAATCCGGGCAAGTGGAGCGGGGATCCGAAGTTCACGTACCAGTGGTTGCGGGATGGCTCAAAGATCGACGGCGCGGACGGGGCGACGTACACGACAACCGATGCCGACGACATGAAGAAGCTCAAATGCGAAGTGACCGCGACAAATTCTGGCGGCTCGAATTCCGCCATCTCAAACGTTGTCGTGCCGAAGATGCTGGCACCGGTGAACGCCGGCGGAACCGCGATGCCGAAGATATCGCCCTCGGAACCTACGGTCGGAAACGTTCTGACGTGCAATCCGGGCAAGTGGAGCGGGGATCCGAAGTTCGCGTACCAGTGGCTGCGGGATGGCGAGAAGATCAAGGGCGCGGACGAGGCGACGTATACGACGGCCGAGGTCGACGACATGAAAAATATCTCATGCGAAGTGACGGCGACAAATTCTGGCGGCTCGAATTCCGCTATCTCAAACCATGTCGTGCCGAAGATGTCGGCGCCGGTGAACGCCGGCGGAACCGCGATGCCGAAGATATCGCCCGTCGAACCGACGGTTGGCGGTGTTCTGACGTGTAATCCGGGCAAGTGGAGCGGGAATCCGAAGTTCGCGTACCAGTGGTTGCGCGATGGCTCAAAGATCGACGGCGCGACCGATGCGACATACACGACGACCGCGGACGACGATATGAAAAATATATCGTGCGAAGTGACTGCAACAAACTCGGGCGGATCAAAGTCGGCAATCTCAAACGAGGTCGTGCCGAAGATGTCTGCGCCGGTGAATGACAAGTCGGCGTTGCCGAGGATAACGCCCTCGCAACCTACGGTTGGCGATGTCCTGACGTGCAATCCGGGAACTTGGAGCGGCGATCCGAAGTTCGCGTACCAGTGGTTCCGGAACGGCGAGAAGATTCCGGGCGCGGACGAAGAGAAATTCACGACGACCGAGGCCGACGACATGAAGAAGCTCAAATGCGAAGTGACCGCGACAAACTCGGGCGGCACAAAGTCGGCAATCTCGAACGAGGTCGTGCCGAATATGTCGGGGCCGATAAACGACAAGTCCGCGATGCCGAAGATATCGCCACCGGAACCTACGGTCGGGGACGTTCTGACGTGTGACCGGGGCAAGTGGAGTGGGAATCCGAAGTTCGCGTACCAGTGGTTGCGGGACGGAGAGAAGATCACGGGCGCGACCGATGCGACATACACGACG
>JAHFCY010000210.1:0-1864 GCA_023249255.1 Candidatus Lindowiibacteriota bacterium
CGAGGAAAGCGATCCCAACGGAGGCACGATCAAAAAGGGTGAATCGCGTGAAGAGTCCGTTTCGCGTGATCGAGTCAAATCCCCGCGGGGGCGGGCGGAATCGGACGACCGGCGACACACGGACGCGTTTTGATTTCCGGCCGGAATTGGACACATCGATATCGAAAACAATCGGCCCGGCCGGCGACGCAAAAACGCGATACGAGATCGCCAATTCTGCATCGACCATCGACTGAAACGATGTGGTGGTGGAAAATTCATCCGCGAAGATCGCCAGGCCGGCCGGCGGACGATTTTGTGGATGCAGATCCCGTTTTGCGGCAGGCAGGCCGCGGGCGGTTTCCGGAATGCCTCGAATGGTGAACTCCGGATACAGAGCCCGTATGTAGTCAACGGTGTAATTGCCGACATAATAGTTCGTAATCCCAAAATCTGTGTCCGTCCGGCGCGGATCGTCCGAGTACACGGCGCATACGCCGCCACCTCCCATAATTCGCGAGCCGGGATACTGGCCGGGCCAAGCCAATGCCGAGGGGACGCCGAGCAGGACGATCCCGATTGTGACGGCAGTTCGGATCGGCAGGCGGTAAGACAGGACGCAGTTGGTCATAACCCTTTTCGTACAATCGGAAAACCCGGCGCGCAAGTCTGCCCGCCTGCCTGCCGGCAGGCAGGCCTTTTGACGGAACACGCGCGAGGTGTTACTGTCCCGCGCGTCATGATCACATCCATGGACGCGGAAGACATCGTTCAAATCGTTCGGTCGACACATCACAATCCCGATCGGGTTTTGGGCATGCACGTGATCGAGGCGATGGGCGAAAAACGGCCCGCGGTGCGCGCGTTTTTGCCCGAAGCGCAGGACGTCTACGTCATCGACAAGAAAAATCAGCGGTTCAAATACCGGATGGAGCGAGTCCATCCGGACGGGCTTTTCGAAGCGATCCTCTGGAAACGGAAGACGCCGTTCGACTACTCGCTGAAAATCGTCGACTATGCCGGTACCGAGCGGATCCTCGATGACGCGTACACGTTCGAGGCCGAGGAGGTGACGGCGTTCGACCGGTATCTTTTCAACCGCGCGATCCATTACCGGATTTACGAAAAAATGGGCGCCAAACAGTCGACGGTCCGGGGCGTCAACGGAATTCATTTCACCGTCTGGGCGCCGAACGCCCAGCGTGTCAGCGTCATCGGCGAATTCAACCGCTGGGACGGCCGCAAACACCAGATGAAACTGCACGAGGATTCCGGCGTATGGGAACTGTTCATTCCGAACCTCGCCGAGGGAGAGAAATACAAATTCGAAATCAAAACAAAAGGCGGGGACCTCTACACCAAAACCGACCCGTACGGATTTTATTTCGAGCATCCGCCGGCCAGCGCCGCGATCGTCCGGAACATCAGCCGCTACGAATGGCGCGACCGGGACTGGACCGAAGCCCGGCGGAACTCCGATCCCATGAAAAAACCGATGATCATCTACGAAGTTCATCTCGGATCGTGGCGGCGCATTCCGGAGGACAATCACCGGCCGCTCACGTACCGCGAACTGGCCGACCAGTTGGTGTCGTACGTGAAAGACATGGGCTACACGCACATTGAACTTCTGCCCGTCATGGAGCATCCGTTCGACGGATCATGGGGCTATCAGGTCACCGGATATTTTGCGCCGACGAGCCGATACGGAACGCCCGAGGATTTCATGCACTTTGTCGACACCGCGCACCAGAACGGAATCGGCATCATTCTCGACTGGGTGCCGGCGCATTTCCCGAAAGACGCGCACGGTCTCGTGTTTTTCGACGGCACGGCGCTCTATGAGCACGCCGATCCGAAACAGGGCGAGCATCCCGACTGGGGA
>JAHFCY010000210.1:1874-5711 GCA_023249255.1 Candidatus Lindowiibacteriota bacterium
GCATGCGGGTCGACGCCGTCGCTTCGATGCTCTATCTCGATTACAGCCGCAAGGAGGGCGAGTGGATTCCGAACTGTTTCGGTGGGCGGGAGAACCTGGAGGCGATTGAATTTCTGAAGCACCTCAACTCGAAAATATACGAATATTTTCCGGGCGTCCTCATGATCGCGGAGGAGTCGACTTCATGGCCGATGGTCTCGCGGCCGACGTACATGGGAGGGCTGGGATTCGGGTTCAAGTGGAACATGGGATGGATGCACGACATCCTGGACTACATGACCAAGGATCCGATCTATCGCCGGTTTCACCACAACCAGCTCACGTTCGGCATGCTCTACGCATTCACCGAAAATTTCATTCTGCCGTTTTCGCACGACGAAGTCACGCACGGCAAAGGCAGTCTCATCGGCAAGATGCCGGGCGACGACTGGCAGAAGTTCGCCAACCTCCGCCTGCTTTACACTTTCATGGCCGCATGGCCCGGAAAAATTCTGCATTTCATGGGCGACGAGTTCGGGCAGTTTGACGAATGGAACGCCTACCGGAGCCTCGACTGGCATCTTCTGAATTTCGGCCAGCACGCCGGATTGCAGGAGATGGTGAAACACCTGAACCGGCTGGTCCGGCGAGACCCGGCCCTGCACGAAATCGATTTCAGTCACGAAGGATTTCAGTGGATCAACGCGAACGACGCGGACAACTCTGTGCTGTCCTTTGTCCGGAAAGGATCACAGGAGCGTGACCAGCTGGTGTTCGTGATGAATTTCACGCCGGTGCCCCTCTACGACTATGTGATCGGCGTGCCGAATCCCGGATTTTATCTTGAAATTTTCAACAGCGACGCGCGGCGATGGGGCGGAAGCGGCGTCGGAAACGGGCGCGGGGTTCCGTCCTGGCGTGAGGACTGTTTCGGCCTGCCCTACATGACGCGCCTCACCGTTCCTCCGCTGGGCGGGGTCATTTTAAAACCCGCCGGCACATGACGGATTCAACGTTCGATCCGGTGCGGGACGTTCTCGGCACCGTAAACGGATCGAAATGGCGGCGTGTCGGTGTTGACCGCAAAGCCGGCATCCTCGTGCCGCTTTGGTCGCTTCGCACGGCGCGAAACTGCGGAATCGGCGAAATTCTGGATCTCGAACGCCTGACCGACTGGTGCGCCGCGACCGGACAGAAAATCATCCAGCTTCTGCCGTGCAACGACACCGCCTATGACGCGCCGCCGTACTGCGCCGTGTCGGCCTTCGCGCTGAACCCGGTCTATCTCTCACTGTACGATATTCCCGGCATCGATCCGAATGAGCTTGAGAAGATCCGCGCTGAATTTGAGCCGATGGATCGTGTGGTGTACTGGAAACTCAAAGGCGAAAAAATGCGGCTGGCCTGGATGGCTTACGAATCGGCCGGAGGCGGTCTGGACCGTGACGAAAATTTTCAGGCGTTTTGCCTGGAAAATGCCTACTGGCTCGACACCTACGCCGTATTCATGGTGATGAAAGACAAACACGAGCAGACATCGTGGAAGACCTGGACGGACGCGCCGACGGACTCGCCCGATTTCATCGCCGAGATCGGCGTCCGACACGCGCTTGAAACCGGATTTTACAAATTTTTGCAGTGGCATCTGGACCGGCAATGGAAGCGGATGCGGCGATATGCGAACGAGCGCGGGGTTTTGCTGAAAGGCGATATTCCCTATTTGTTGAACAACGACGCGGCCGACGTGTGGGCGACGCCGAAAAATTTCAATCTCGATCTTGTGGCCGGCTGTCCGCCGGATTTTTATGTGCCGGACGGCCAATACTGGAGTTTTCCGACCTACCGCTGGGACGAGATGGAGCGGGACGGGTTTCGCTGGTGGAAAGAACGTCTCAAACACGCGCAGAAATATTTCGACATTTTCCGGATCGACCACGTCCTCGGATTTTTCAGGCTGTGGTCCATCGCGGCCGACGAAAAACCGGTCCACGGCCAGTTCGTGCCGACGCTTCACGTGACCAAAGAGATGCTTCGCAAGGCCGACATCGCGCCGTGGGAGCAGGACGATCTGGTCCGGCGGCGGATTCTGCTGCCGGCGTTCCATGCGCGGGGTTCATACGTGTTCAAATGGGAATTTGTGAAGGACCGCGCGTATGAAACGCTGTCCGCCGACCTCAAACAGAAACTCTACCGGCTCGAATCCCATTTTGCGGAAAACGACGAGATTCAAAATCCGCTCTGGAAGGAACACGGAAAGAAATTGCTGACGCTCATGAGCGAGAACACCGACATGCTGATCTGCGCGGAGGACCTCGGCACCGTGCCGGCCTGCGTGCGGCCGACGCTTGAAAGCCTCGGCATCACGACCCTGCAGGTCGACCGCTGGACGAAATTTTCGCCGACGAAAAAGGAAAAGGAGCGGGGATTTCAGGAATACTGGATCGAGCCGTGGGAGTACCATCCGATTTCGGTGTCGTCGCCGAGCAACCACGACATGCCGACGATCCGCGGCTGGTGGCGGGAGCTGGGGACGGCCGAGGAGGGGCGAAAGGAGCGCTGGGACCATTATCACCGCTTCGGCTGGCGCTATGAAATGCCGGACCGGCTGGACGCTGACGGCGTGCGATTCATTTTAAAACGCAACCTCGATGGCGAATCGATTTTCGTGATTTTGTCGCTTCAGGACATCCTGGACACCAACCCCGCGTGGCAAAGTTTCGACCCCGGAGCCGACCGGATCAATCTGCCCGGCACGTATTCCGACAACAACTGGAGCTGGCGGATGAAAATCCCGCTGGAAACTTTGTGTGCTTCGGAGGAATTCAACCGGGCGTTTAAAGAGATGGTGAAGACGAGCGGAAGATAACACATAGCCACAGACGAACGCAGACAGACGAACACACCTGCCTGCCGGCAGGCAGGGACACAGACAGTGTTATGGGAAATGCCAAACCCTTAGCCGGGGCTTAAACCCCGGCTACGCCAGCCTTCCGGAGCCGTGGCGGTCTGAAATCCAGATTGCGTAATCGTGCGGCGCAAGGCGGGAACGGAGTTTTCCTGATCGAAAATCAAAGGGACGATATCCGTCGTTGATGGCGATGACAGCGCGGTCGCCGGACGGCAGGGTGCGCTCGTAGGCGAGGGCGCGAGCGTGGTTGACGGCGAGAAGTGGACGCCAGCGGCCGGCCTGAAGGACGGGGTGGTGTTTTCGGAGCGCGATGAGTTTTTGCGTGTGTTCAAAAATCTCCCGGTTCCACTTCTTCTCGTCCCAGATCATGGGGGATCGCGACTGGGCGTCGGTCCGTGCGGTCATGCCGATCTCATCGCCCTGATAAATCATGGGCGTTCCCGGTAGAGTGAATTGGAGGGCCTGCGCGATCCGAAACCTCGCGACGTTGCGGCCGACGCGGCTGAAAATCCTGAACGTGTCGTGATTGTCGAGGAGGTTCCAGGACTGGACGACGTTGGGCCAGGGATAGCGGAGGATCCAGCAGGCGAAGCGTTTTAGGATCGTCTCAGCAGAGCAGTCCTCGACCAGAAATCTCTCGACCGCGTCCCGGAACAAAAAATTCGTGACGCCATCGCAGACTTCATCGTGAAAATGTCCGTGCGAATCGGTCCAGTCCTCCATAATAATAATGTTCCGGTCGCCCAATCGTTCGACCCGGCGTTTGAGTTTTTGCAGAAACTTGACGGGCAGAAGGTGCGCGGCATCGAGACGCCAGCCGTCGATTTCGGGCCATGCGTCGATAACGGACAGGAGCGCTTTCTCCACGGCCGGATTCTCCGGATTGAGTTTGGGCAGGTGGCCGCCGTTCATCCATGTCATCGTCTCAGTCGCGTTTTTCATGCAATAAA
>JAHFCY010000211.1 GCA_023249255.1 Candidatus Lindowiibacteriota bacterium
GTCAATCGTTCGGCGTCGCCGGGACCCTCGCGCGCGGATTCAACGTGGATCCTCAATCGCGGCGCCCGACCCGTGACACTCCCGGAATTGATCTTCGTCCCATTCCGGGGCGAGCTCGCTCCACCTCTTCCGGACGTGGCGGTGCGTTGGAACGGTGTCCGGACGCGGACAGATTCAGAAGGCCATTTTGAATTATCTGAAGCGCAGTTCGGACTCTATCTATCGGACATTGAAATTGATGCCGGACCGTTTGCGCCGAGGACGCACAGCCGGGCGGCGGCGCTCTCTGATCCCGACCGTGTCGCACGGATTCTTCCGCAACCTGAAAATCCCGGACGGCTCGCTCTCTTCACGCGAATGCCGTTTATTCCGCTGTTCCGGGCAGACGGGGCGGCCGTCACACTGGACGGACTGCCTGTCGAGGAGAGGGACACCCACGTCGAGGCGCCGCTCTATACGCATCGGCACTTGCGCATGGACGCCGGCGGCGAACGGCCTCTCGAGCTGACAATTGTACGGGATACGGAAGGTCCGCGGATTTTACGCGTTGAACTGGAACTCGCGAATCCGCAGCCAATCAATTTTACGTGGTCGCCGACATTCTCGATCTCGGGATCGGTCTCCAACTGCCGGTGCAGGCGGTCTTTGAAAGCGATGCGGGCGAACATCTGGAATTTCCCCTGCTGCAGGTGGACCGGATTCGACTTGAAGCACGGGTGTCCGCTGAGGCCGCACGGCCTGGACGATCCCGCGTCTGGTGGATTCGGGTGGAGGCCCGGGACTTGCTGGGCAACTCATCCCTTTTCGAAAAAACCCTGTTTCGAAAACATGAGAAAAAATTTCTATCGGTTGGTTTAAAAGATTTGGTTCACATTTGGAAGAACAAATTGTAGATTGGCCGTGAAATGACCATGAACGATATTCTTGAAATGCTCCTCCAGGGGAAATCCCTGGGTCTTGATGACACGCGCAGGCTTTTCGAGGGACTGATCGGCGATGAGCCGCCGGAACTGAAAGCCGCCGTCCTGACAGCGCTCCGGGCCAAAGGCGAAACTGAAACGGAGATCCTCGGCCTGGCCACCCAGATGCGCCGTCACGCCGTGGGCCTGACGCCGGATTTTCAGGATGCCCTCGACACCTGCGGAACGGGCGGGGACGGCCTCCGCACCCTCAACCTCAGTACCCTCGCGGCCCTGCTCCTCTCATCCATGGGCGTTCCCATCGCCAAACACGGCAATCGATCCGTCTCATCTTCCTGCGGCAGCGCGGACCTCCTCGAAGGGCTTGGATTGCCGATTGACTTGTCCGTTGATCAGACCATCCGGCTTTTTCGAGAAACACGATTTGCGTTCCTGTTCGCGCCCCATTTTCACCCGGCGATGAAATCGGTCGCGCCGATTCGCCGCGCGATGGGGGTTCGGACCATTTTCAATTTTCTCGGTCCGCTGTCCAATCCGGCCCGGGTCCGCTATCAGATTCTGGGCGTTCCATCACCCGAACGGCTCCGGCCATTCGCGGACGTGTTAAAGGGACTTGACCTGCAGGCGGCGGCTGTTGTCCATGGCGAACCGGGAATGGACGAAGTCTCACCCTGCGGACAGACCCGGGCGGCATATTTCACCGGCGGCGGACCCGTTCAGGAAACGCTCTGGACACCGGAGGATTTTGGATTCGCTCCAGTGGCGCTGGATCGCCTCGCCGTGTCCGGTCCACAGGAGGCGATCAAACGCGCAAGACAGATCATGGACGGTAAAGGATCACCGGAGGAAATTACCGCAGTCTCGGTCAATGCCGGCGCAGCCCTCTGGCTGACGGGACGGACCCGCGCCGTGAAAGACGGCGCGCAGGAGGCCGCCAGACACCTCGCCGCAGGCGGCGTGGGAACACACTGGGACCGTATCGTCCTAACCGCGCGTGGCTTGAAGAATGCTTAGCGGTGTCAGCGTCATCGACCGCTTGCTGTCGCTAAAAAGTACGGGTGGGCGGGTTTGATGCCGATATGATTCCGGCGGATGATGGGTTCATCGCCCGAAGTGATATCATGATATCACTTTGACACGAGGATCAGCGCCGGCGGAACTGTGGATTTCATCTTTTTCTCTATGATTTTCTGCTGCGCAATCCCAAGCACGTTCGACACAAGCCAGTAGAGAACAAGGCCGCTGGGAAACGTCAGAAACATCAGCGTGAAAAACGCCGTCATGATCATGCCGATCCGGGCCTGATTCGGGTCCGGCGAGGGCGTCATTTTCTGCTGGATCAGCATCGATATCCCCATGATCACGGGCAGCACGTAGAACGGGTCTTTTTCGGACAGATCTTTCAACCACAGAAATTGCGCGCCGCGCAGTTCGATCGCATACTGCAGCATGCTGTAGAACGCGATGAAGACCGGGATCTGAAACACGATCGGCAGGCATCCACCGGCCGGATTCACCTTGTTGTCCTTATATAATTTCCACATCTCCCTGTTCAGTTTTTCCGCGCTGTTTTTGTGTTTTTCCTGAAGTTCCTTCATTTTCGGCGACAGCTCCTTGAGTTTCGCCATCGATACATACGATTTATACGTCAGCGGATACAGCACCATCCGGACAATAAATGTCATCAGAATGATGGCGACGCCGTAATTTGGAATCAACCGGTAAAACATCTTCATCATCCACAACATCCCGAATCCCAGGACATGGAACCATCCGAAGTTCATGACTTCGAGAACATCCTCGCCGTATGCCCGCAGCGCATCCGGCGATTTTGGCCCCGCAAAAATGCGTTCCGCACACTGTCTTTCCCGGCCGGCCTCCAGTGTCATCGGACCATACTGGATCTCGCCGCTGATACGGGATCCATACATGTCCACCCGGACGCGATTAAGCGGCGTGTCTGGAAGCATCAGAACCGTGAAATATCGGTCAGCCAGCGCGGCCCAATGAACAACTCCGTCAAGCGTTTCCTGCTTGCGTTCGATTTCCTGAGAGCGGCCGAATGCGCGGCTGAAAAAACCCGGGACATTTTCCTTCCGCCGTTCCACGGATCCTCCCAGCTTCACATGAATCTCGTTCAGGTCGATGCTTGATCGAAACTGCCTGGCCGGAAACGGCGTCAAATTCAAACCGACCGACAGGGCCGAATCGCCGGACAGACGAATCACCCCGCCGGTTTTGTGGCGGAACACCGTCGACATCTGCGCTTCATAGCGGTTCGCCGTCAATTCGATCGTCCGCTCGACGTCATACGACGTCCCGGAATCCGTCAAATCCCGCACCGTCGTCACGTACTGGACGCGGGTCGGGCTTGCTTCGACCCGGCGAAACATCCGCGGGCCGGCGTCAGCCGGAAAACGGAGGGCTCCGTAGGCCTGCGGCTGGGATTCATCGACCAGAATGATGTCCCGCGTGTCCTTGTGGGGCGTTCGGGGAATTCCTTGAAGACGGATCTGCCGGATGCCGGCGCCGGCATTAGTCGTCGTCAATTCAAATCCGGATCCTAGAAGCACATGGGTCTCCTCCAGTATTTCCTCCAGCGCCCGCGCCCCGGCGGGTTGTGCGACCGGTCGGGAAGACAAATGCGCTGTGTCCGGGGTGCCGACCGCCTGTGTCGTCGTATCCGGCTGGAGAGCGGCTGTTTTCTGCCTCGACTGATTTCGAATTTCTGGATATGTTTTGGTGATATAAAATTCGTAGGCAAGAAATACGCCCAGGGACAAAACAAACGCAAGCAACATCCGCCGTTCGTCGGAATTCATGGCAGATCCACACCGCCCTCCGACATCGGATGGCATCGGCCAAGACGCTGGAGTGCGCGAATGACGCCGATCACCACACCGTGGCGGCGGATCGATTCCGCCGCGTAGTCCGAACAGCTCGGATAAAACCGGCAACGGCCGAAGACCATCGCAATTGGCCGGAGTACCGCCGCATAGATCCGGATCGCGCCGGCGAGAACAAACGCCAGCAAATGTGTTCGGTTGTCCATGCTCATCAGGCCGTCAATTCAGCCACGCCACGCGGCGGGCGATGATATCAACTTATTGATCAATTTCAGGATGACGGGATCAATCTCCTGACGCCGGTCGACCGAGCGCGTGGCCGGGCGCGCCAGAAGCACGCAATCCATCTGCTGTTTCGTAACGGGGTCGGACTGCAGGCGGAAGGACTCCCGGAGGATACGCCTCAACCGATTTCGTCTCACCGCCGAACGGGCGACAGATTTGGCCACCACCACACCCAGCCGGACGGACGACGCCGAAGCGGACGAGGACGGCCTTGGCCGGGAAATCAAAGTCACCATCGGATGGTTCATCCGTTTTCCCTCCTCAAACACGGCATCAAAAGCCCTGCCCGGCAGACGACCCACCCGCAAATCCGTCGACAGACCCGTCACGCCGCCAGACGCTTTCGGCCCTTGGATCGGCGGCGGCGGATGACACGCCGGCCACCCGGCGTCTTCATCCGGGCGCGAAATCCAAATTTTCTTTTTCGTTTCAACCTGTGCGGACGATATGTCGGTTTCATGCCTGTCCTCCTGAGAACAGATATTTTGCATCCCTGTAAAATGGATGGCCTTCCATGAGGCGCATTCCGCGGTCAACAAACGTTCGGACATACGCCGATTTTTCTCTCATCGAATGGAAATAGATCGCCAACAACGCATCGGGACGGCGCATCTGGCCGAACGCCCAAAGCGCTCCCGCCCGTAAATTCTCGTCAGGCGCGGAAAGATACGCCGTCAGCACCGGCATCGCCACGTCCGGCTCGCCCGGGAACAGGGCCTTCGCCGTGTTGATCACCACGCGGGCGTTCGGATCCGACAGAAGGGGTTTAATGCGAAACCTCAGCTCGCTCGGATCGCGAGCCATGATGACCTCCAGGCTCTCCACCGTGTTCGCCCGGACGCGCGCGTCTGTGTCCTTCAGCATCTCCAGAAGCTTCGAGAAAACTTCCCTTCGATCCGGATAAATCCGAAGCGCGGCGCAGGCCGCCGAACGCACGCGTTCGTCCGGGTCCCGCAAAGAATTCAACAGGATGTTGTACGCCTTTTCGTGCCGGACTGCCTCCAGCGCCCGGACGGCCGCGATCCGGACCAGCGGCTCCGCGTCCTCGCAGAGCCTGAAAAATCCCGTTGTCGGAGATTCGGACGTCAGCTTGGCCAGCGCATACGCCATCTTTCGTTTCAGCATCCAGTGTGCAGTCGATATCCTTTTTTCAATCTCCTGGGCTTCCAGCGACCCGCCGATGGCGGCCAAAGCCATGACAGCCGACATTTGCACCGTGAGATTTGGCGTGTCCAGGTGTCGGACTACCTCTTTGACCAGCTGCGGCAGTTCCGCCTGTCCGACGCTCTCGACCAAGCGCGCCAGCCGCATTGCTGAATTTTGCTGGTCGGTCTGGCTCGCCCATCGGTTCTGCAGGCGCATCCGCAGGACGGCGGCGATGTCCTTGTCGAGCTGGAGCGCCTGCTCCACGCATTTGCCCATCTCGTGCCCCCACCGGCTTTCTGCAAGCTGGACCAGTTTCGGGCGCAGAAAATGTTTCTCGGCGGTCAGGGTCGCATAAAACAATTGTTGAAATTCCGCGTCCGGTTTTGACGAGAAATCATCCGACATTTTGGCCTCCAGCGCCTCCACATTCGGGGGCAGACGAACCTGGGCCGCGGCGGTGGGCGGCGCCTCTTTTTCAAGAGACGTCTTGGTCAGTTTCTGCAAAAAACCG
>JAHFCY010000212.1 GCA_023249255.1 Candidatus Lindowiibacteriota bacterium
TCCTACATGCTCGTGATGTTGGTCCGTTCCGCCGATTCGTCCGGGTAGCCGCCGCCGAGGGGGAGATCCATTTGCGAGGCAGGGACGGTTTCGGGTTTGCCGATGTGGGCGCCGATGGGGGCGTAGACGCGGACGAATTCGTATCGCATGGGGACGTCATCGAGCGCGGAGTTTCCGAATTCGCCGCAGAACTCGCCGGTGGATTCATCCAGCAGGGCGAGGGATTTCAGATTGTCATACTGTTTGAAATCGTCCTGTGACGTGTATTCCAGAAATGTGCGGGAGGGACGGATGTCGACGCGGCTGACGAGCGGTTTGACGCCGGACTCTTTCGGGAACCGCAGTTCCAGATCTTTTTCCAGAATTCCCTTGTCGATCGTGGACGAGACCTCGGACGCTGATTTATAGACGCGTTCGACTTCGTAGACTTTCGCGTAGGGAATCGACCGCTGGGACAGGATGCGGCGCCAGTCCCGGCCGATCTCCCGGCGCGCGCGATTTTTGGCGTAGGCCCACTCGGGAATATGAACGTGGAGGGAAAAATCGCTCAAGTTCAGAAACCGCGTGAGATGTTTGGACGGATCGCCAAACCGCGTCAGCCGGAGGACTTTTTCGAGCAGTTCTCCGAACGCCATGTCAAACATGACCTTTTTTTCGTGAAAATAAATGTGCCGGAATGCGCCAAACCGCACCTGCAGAAAACTTCGAAACGCCGGCAGACCCGCCTTGGTGATCGCGATGCCGTGAGGCGTGATGCGCATTTCCGAAATCAGGCGGGTGACGTCGATCTCGCCGATTTCGCGCGCACCCGTGAACCAGCGGTCCCGCAGGAGAAAATCCATCGAATCGGCGGTGACGACCCCGATCATGATTTTTGAGAACACCTGCTGCCAGAGCGCTGGCCAGGCGCTCTTTCGGGGTTGTTTGATGAATCTCGAAATGATCTTGGGATCGATGGGGGTGTCAAACGGTCCGGAGGGCGAATAGCGGATTTTGGAAATCAGTTCTCCCAGCTCGTTCTCGATGATCCGCGCCGAAATGTCCTCGTGGGTTTTATTATAATATTTGTGCGTGTAGACCTCGTCCATGAGATGGCAGAGCGGCCCGTGGCCGATGTCGTGCAGAAGGCCCGCGAGACGAAAAACCTCCTCGACGTGATTTCTTTCCGGAATCGATTCCGCGGGGAACGCCGCCTTGAAGTCGTCGTAAAGTTTGGCGGCGATCCGGCCCGCCAGATGCATCGTGCCGAGGGCGTGCGTGAATCTCGTATGGACCGCGCACGGATACACCAGCCAGCAGGATTGGAGCTGGAAAATTTTCCGGAGCCGCTGAAACCATTCGGTGTCGATCAGGGTCTTTTCGGAAACCTCGGACCGGAACGCGCCGGTGGAGACCGTGAACGGGATGTAATTGTGAACGACGTCGCGCACAACTCCGAGAGCCGGGACGGCCCGGCGCGGAAGATCGGCCATTTACAGCGGTGTGCGGAGGTTGACGGTCTGGGTAAACTCCCGCATTCCTTCGATGCCGAGGAGCCGGCCGATGCCGCTGTGTTTGACGCCGCCCCACGGACACTGGGCGACTGATCCGACCGGCTGATTGACCGCGACGGTCCCGGCCTCGAGCCGCTCGGCCAGTCGCGCGCCCCGCTCCACATCCCGGGTCCAGACGGACGCGGTGAGACCGAACATCGTCCGGTTGGCGCGGTCGATGGCCTCTTCCGCGTCACGGACGCGAATCAGCGTCATGATCGGTCCAAAAGTTTCTTCTGTAAGGACCAGCGATGTCTCGGACGGGTTGACCGCAACAGCCGGTTTCGCAAAGAAACCCCGGTCAGGCAAAGTCTGGCCGGCTTCGATCACGCGTTCGCACGACTTTCGAGAATCTTCGAGATGGCGAACCAGCCGTTTTTTCTGCTCCTCGCTGATGAGCGGACCCATGTCGGAGGATTCATCAAGGCCCGGTCCGATCCGAAGTGCGCAGGTTTTGGCGACGGCGGCGTCGAGAAACCGGTCGAAGATCGCGGATTCAACGAAAATCCGCTCGGCCGAACAACAGACCTGTCCCGCGTTTCGGAACGCGCCCAACACCGCGCCGGTGACGGCGGCGTCGAAATCGGCGTCGGCACAGACGACCATCGGATCTTTGCCGCCAAGCTCAAGAGCAAGTTTTCGCAGGTGGTCCGCCGAGGCGCGCATGATGTGTTTGCCAGCAGCCTGGCTTCCGACAAACGAAATCATTTCGACATCGCTGGCGACGATGGCTTTGCCCGTGTCATCGCCGCCCTGGACGATTTCGAGAACTCCGTCCGGAAGACCGGCGTCGCGGAACAATTCACCGATGAGCCGGCCCATTCGCGGCGTGTATTCAGACGGTTTGAAGACCACCGCGTTTCCGAGCAAGATAGCCGGCGCGATGGACCAGAGGGGGATGGTGAAGGGGAAATTCCATGGCTTGACGGCGCCGACCACGCCAAGCGGCTTTCGAATATTTTTAAACCGGAACCGGGCCGGCACAACGCCCTCCTCGGGCGCCGAGGCCTCCTCAGCCGCGCTGACAAAATAATCGATGCGAACCGCGGCGTCGGGAACTTCCCATCGCGATTCGCGCAAAACTTTTCCCTGCTCCTCGGTAAGAGCGCGTTCAAGAAAATCCTCGCGCTCGCGGATCAGCCGCGCCAGACTCGCCAGGACAACTTTGCGCTCCGACAGCGGCCGGGCCACCCAGCTTTTTTGGGCCCCGCGGGCGCGAGCCACAGCATCAAGGACTTGAGCCGCGGATGCAACCGGAAACTTCTCAAGAACCTCGCCGGTGGCGGGATTGACGGACTGGATCGAGGCGGCGGGCATGATCATTCTCCTTCGGACACGCGCTTGCCCAGCATGCCGCTTCCGTAGAGGCGGTAGACCTGATCATGCCAGAACGAAATACGATCCGGCGGAACCAGGTTCTCCATCATTGCAAGAACCCGTTTGAACGTTTCTTCGTAGTACGGCCCGCCCGGCTCGCATCCGGTCATGCGGAAATATTCGCCGGCCGCGATGAGGGCGGCGACGGGATCGTTGGGATCGCTGGGATCGAAATCGATGCCCATCTCGTTTTTCCACAGGCGCAGATGCCGCGAGGACGGTTCCAGCTTGAGCTTCCGCTTTCGCTCCTTCGCCTGCTTGTTTTCATACCAGTAGGCCGCGGAGGCGGCGGCGATGGACAACACCACGACGCCGAATATAATCAATCCGATTTCTTGAGTGTTCGACATATCCCCTTCACCGATACAACACCACGCGGCGCCACGTCAACGCCGGAGGAGAATTTATCCCGATGCCATCAACTGTTTGATTTCGGGCAACGCCTTTTCAGTTTCCTCCACGCCCCGCGAAATATACTTGGCCGTCTCGAAAAACTCATACCAGACGGCATCGCGGATCACCGGTCTGATCACAATGTCCGCATCGTTCTTCGCCGCCTCGGCCAGAACATACTCCATGATCTGGGTCGAGCTCATGATAATGTCGAACAAATTTCCCGCGAATTTTCTTCCAACGTATTTCAGGAACCGCTCGCCGCGGGTGAGATCGCTTGCGGCCGAGGCCCTCGGCGCAAATTTTCCTCCCGGCGGAACGTCCTCGGGGCCCGGAAGAGGATTCACCGCGATGATCTTCGAGACCCCCGCGCGGGTGAGCTGCGTGATGGGCAGGGGATTGAGGATTCCACCATCGACCAGAATGGAGTTCTTCCATCGGACCGGCTCGAAAATGCCGGGGATGGCGATGGACGCCCGGACCGCGTCGACCAGCCGGCCGTCCTCAAAGACAACTTCGCGATAGCTGTTGATGTCCGTCGCCATGATTTTGATGGGGATCAGGGTATCGGAAAACGACGCGTCGCCGATGGCATTCAGGAAAAACGCCGCGGCCTTGTTGCCGCGCAAAAAACCGCCTTTGCGAAATCCAAACAGCGGCCAGATGTTCGGGTCGATCAGATTTTTCAAAAATGGCCGCAGACCGCGGTTGCGGTTGGCGATTTCCTCCAACTCGTACGAATTTTTGCCCATCGCCCAGATCGCGCCGACCAGCGCGCCCATGCTGGATCCGGCGATCATGTCGATCAGAATGTTTTCACGCTCGAGCACGCGGACGACGCCGATGTGCGCCAGTCCCCGGGCTGCGCCCACGCCAAGCGACAGGCCGACTAGCCTGTTGGAAATTTTTCGGGCCAGATGCCGGACCGCGCGGCTGAAAGGAGTGCTCGGATTGGCGATCACGTATGGAACGCCGTCCATTCCGATCTGGCGAATGCCGTCAGGCAGGACGTCAAACGCGGTCTCGACCGGATGGCCGAGTTTGACCGCGAATGCCGACAGGTTTCGCCGGGCCGCGTGGTCCATGTTGCAGAGGACGATCTGAAGCTCGTCGGGCTTCAGGAGAAATTCCCTGCGGAAACTTTCTGAAACCTGCGCCGTCGTCCGAAGAGATTCGTCGCCACCCTCCGACAGCAGATACAACCGGTCGCTCTGGGAGATGATGCGGCTGACCATTCGCCCGACCGACACCGGCAGATCGAGAATGCTGTAATTGAACGTCCGGATGATCTGGTCCAGAAGGTCCGCGAACAATTTTTCGCCTTTGGCGTCATCATCGATGTAGATCGTCAGGATGTGATAACCGATGGGATGCCGGACAAAGAGTTTCTGAAACGGCGCGCGCGGGTCGGACGAGGCAAGGGCCTGCTCAAGCTCGCCGATCGATTTCATGGCGGGCGTGGAGGTCGTGAGAAATTCGATCAGGCAGACCGGCTCCTTGGATTCCTGCGCGAGGCTGGCCGCCAGGCTGGTCGAAAAAAGGTTTCGGACGTCGGACAGGCTGGTCGTGTAGACTGAAATCAGCCGGGACCACTTGGCCTGTTTCTGCGTGAGCCGGACGCTCTGAAGCTGGCGGCCGATGGTCTCCCCGAACTTGAGCGCGAGCTTGGGATTTTTCTGAAGAAGCTGGTCGAAATCGTGTTTCTCGATTTTGAGCAAAACTGTGTCGTTGGTGACTTCAACCGTCGCCCAGTAATCCTCGCCGGTCAGGAGCGCCACTTCGCCGAACGCGTCGCCCCGGCGGAGATATCCGAACGTCCGTTCCCGGCCGGTTTTGACTTTCGTAAATGTCCGGCACCGGCCCGACAGAACGACGTAGAATGCGTTTCCCTTCTGGCCTTCGCTGATCACAATTTTCCCGCGGGGACAGCTTTCGATGACCGCCCTTTCAACGATGCGCCGCAGGTCCCACCAGCCGAGATCGGAAAAGACGGAAATATCGCGCAACAGCCTGATCGTGTCGAACATGTCCCGTAGTGTAGGGGGAAAACCGCCGGAAAGTCAATCAATAAACGCGGATCGCGTAAAAAAGTGGGCGCTGTTGATTGACACATCCCGCCGCTCTGTGGGAGACTCGTGTGGTTAGGCACATGCAGCGTTACCCCGGAGGGGGGTCAGGGGAGTGATGGTAGTGGGGAGAGAACTGTTAATCCGACTTCGCCGGCTGGCGATGGCATTGGGCGTCGCAGGAATTTCTTTTGTCCTGATGGCGTCAAGGCCGCCGGCGGAAACGCTCCATACGATTCGCGTCCATGACGGCGCGGGGACGGTCGAATTGTTGTCGGAGCCGATGACGCTCCAGCAGCGACTCTTGGAAAGCCGGATCCATTTGAGCCGGTACG
>JAHFCY010000213.1 GCA_023249255.1 Candidatus Lindowiibacteriota bacterium
GGTTCGGCAAACACGGGGAAAAATGCATCGTGACCGGCTGTCCGGTCCGGAAAAAAATTCTGGTGGATCGCCAGCCTGCTTCCCGCAGCCGGATGAGGCTTCTGGTCGTGGGCGGCAGTCAGGGGGCTAAATTTTTTCTCGATTTTTTTCTCGGCCGGCCGGAATTTTTCGCGTGGCTTCTGGAACGCGTCGACGTTCTGTTTCTCGCGGGATCGGGTCCGGCCAATTCTCCCCATGCGATCCGGCTTGTCGAAAACGCCAAACACCTTCGAGGCAGTTTCACGCTCCTGCCGTTTCTGGAACGCATGGGTCCGGCCATCCGCTCGTCCGACATCATTCTTTCTCGATCTGGCGCGTCGTTTCTGGCGGAATTGGCGAGCGTGGGCAAAGCGAGGACGATTCTCGTGCCGTTTCCGGCCGCGCTGGATGACCATCAGACCGCCAATGCACACTCGCTGGCCGCTGACCTCCATTCCCTCGCCGAACTTCATATTTTCGGCGAGGACCAGGCGGCCCGGATTGAGGAAACGTTGCACTCGGCCGTGCTGAAAGGGCCGGTCGATCCGCCGCCGTCGTTTCCGGACGCGCATGCGGGCGCGGCTTGCCGGATTCTGGAGGAAATCAAGACGGCGTGACCTACGTTCTTCAAACGTACGGCGCAGCAGTCCTGCGCCACAAGGCCGAGCCGGTCGACCGCGTGACGGCGGCCGTCCGGCGGCTGGCTGACGAAATGATCCGCGCGATGAAAAAACACGAAGGGGTTGGACTGGCCGCGCCGCAGATCGGAAAATCCCAGCGTCTTGTAGTCCTCTATCATCCCGAACTTCATCCCAAACCTCTGGTGATGCTGAACCCCGAAATTCTGAAACGCGCCGCCGAATTTTTCGAGCTGGGTGAGGGATGTCTCTCACTGCCAGGCGTCAATGTGAATGTTTCGCGTCCTTCGGCCGTGCGGGTAAAATATCAGGATTTGAAAGGCGCGATGCGCGAGACCGAATACGAGGGACTGATGGCGCGGATCGTCTACCACGAGGTCGATCATCTGAACGGGAAACTCATCATCGATTATCTGCCGCTCGATCAGCGGCTGAGATTTGAAGCGCAGATCAAACGGGCCCGGCATCCGACGCGGGCGACCGGGGAAAAGCCGTCCTGAACAAACTTTCGGTCGTCTACATGGGCAGTGGTCCTTTCGGCCTGCCGTCGTTTCGCCATCTTTTGTCGCACCCGGACGTGTCTCTGTCCGTCGTCAGCCAGCCTGACCGCCCATCCGGCCGCGGAAAGAAAATGACGCCGACGCCGGTCGCCGCCGTGACGCCGTCCGGCGTTCCGCTTCTGAAATTTCCGAGTGTGAATGCGCCCGAGGCGCTGGAAACGCTTCGCAAAATTGGCATGGATATTATGGTCGTCTGCGATTTCGGACAGATTTTGAAACAGCCCGTACTCGATCTGCCGCGCCTCGGACCTTACAACATTCACGGCTCGCTCCTGCCGGCGTTTCGCGGCGCGGCGCCGGTCCAACGCGCGATTCTGGATGGCGCAAAATCGACTGGTGTGACGATTCTTCGCGTCGAGCTTCGCTGTGACGCCGGGCCGATCGTTTCACAAACCGAAACGCAGATCGCGCCGGACGAAAATTACGGATCTCTGCACGAACGATTGTCGGCCATGGCCGTGCCGTTGCTTGAAAAATTTCTGGATCAGATTGTGGCAGGCCGCGTCCCGCCGTCGGTGCCGCAGGATGAATCCCGCGCGACGATGGCGCCCAAGATCAGGAAGGAAGAATCACGTCTCTCGTTTGATCAGCCGGCCGAAGAGGTCCTGCGCCGCATCCGCGCCTTTTCACCGACGCCAGGCGCTTACGCGCTCTTAAAGGGAAGGCGTGTGAAAGTGTTGGATGCCTGCCGCGCCGATTCGGAGTGCCGGACTGCCCCCGGCGTCATCGGACGAACGCCGGACGGGAAATGGCTTACTGTCTCCTGCGCCCACGGCGAACTCATCCGCATCGAAACGATTCAGCCCGAAGGCGGCCGCGAGATGAGTGCACGCGAGTTTCTGAACGGAAATCCGGATGCGATCGGCGCGGCGCTGAATTAGAACTTGACCGATATCCCCGCCGTGAGGGCAGTGGCGTCGGCGTTGCGACCGTCGCTTGTGGACGCCGCGCCTACCGCCGTTCCTTCATTGGAAAATCCGCCGCCGTCCTCATTGAAGGACGTCCACTCGGCTGTGACCCGCGCGTTGTCGGCGAGTTTATAGGCTGCCGCGACGCTCAATAAATTGGGTTTACCCAGAGCCCCCGCGCCCGCGTAATCGGGATCGAGGGCGTTCCATCGAGCGGCCACGTATGCGTTTTCGTCGACGTTGTATCGTCCCTGAATTCCCCAGTATTTCCACTCGCGTGAGGCTCCGGGCGTGACCGTGTCGGCGTTGATGTCGCCCCAAAATCCCATGAAGTATCCGTTGCCGTAATCATATTTGGCCGAGACTTCCCAGAGGTCGCGGTCGTAGGCGCTGCCCTGTCCCTGGCCGGCGTAGACCAGGCCGACAAGATTTTTATTCGTAGCCGTCCCGTCCTGAACAGCCGTGACGAAAAATGAGCTTCCGATGTTGAGAGCGTCGTTGTCGCCATCCTTGCTCTGGTCACTCGAATACCAGCTGGCCTGGGCCGTGATGTTGTCGGCGAGTTTGGCCGTTATGCGGGCGGCAAGAGCCAGATCGGCGTTGGAACGCGTCTGTCCGCCCGCGCCTGACGGGTTGCCGTCCGTCACAGCGCCGCCATTGGTGATTGAGGCTTCCCAGGAAATCGGGGTTGTCGATGCCTCAAACGATCCGGACAGGGCGATCCCTTCGTCATTTCCGTGCATGTCGAGCAGGCTGTTGGTCAGAAAATCATTTTTCGTGCTGTCGCCGTTGGCCGTCCGGTTCGGCGCTTCGTATCCGTATGAAATCGGAACCTTGCCGGCCTTGAGCGTGAGTTTCGACCCCCCGACATTCTTGATCGTGATGAACGCCCCGCGCAGTTCCGCGGCGTCATCGAAGACCACGGTACCCGCGTTGCCGCGGTTATTTGCGCTGCTCCAGTCATTGGACGCCCAGAGCGTGAAATTCAGCGCGATGTTTTCGGATATCGTCGACTTGAAATAGAGATTGACGCGTGGATCGTTGAAATTAAAATCCTCGTCCAGCGCGCCGCTTGTCGAGTCGAAATCGATCTTCTGGGCGCTGACGAGCGCGCTGCCGCTGATGTCGATGGAGGCCGACGCTCCCCGCGCCGCCGCAATCAGGCACAGACCTGCGATGATTCCCAGCCGAACGGCATGGATGGTTTGGCGAGTCATAATTTGTGATCCTCCCGAAAACAGAAGTCCGCCGCCCTGCTCGATGCGAATCGCGGTTGATGGCGGCGTTCCCCGTCTGGAACCCAAGGCACGCTATGATTTTTTCCAAATGGAGTCAACCTTGATCTGTGGTCCCGCAGAACTTCCCCACGCCTCTGAACGCGGCCGAATAGAAAGTCCCCCCCGGCCCCAGAACGGAAAAAATCGAAAATTTTTGGAAATTTATTGAAATAAGCCAACAATAGAGGCCGGGAGGGGTTAGAAAAACCCTGAAGGCCTTTAAACATTTCGCCGAACGTTTTTTCAAGGTCTCTTTTTGGGCCGAGTGCCAACAAGACGGTCGAGGAGCGAACGTGGTCATTCCAACTGCAACGATCTTCCAAGTGCTGGTCTTCCAAGTGGCGTGGGGTTGCCGCAGTCTTTTGTCGCTGGATCAACACCTGCGTCTCGCGCCGTTCCAGAAACTTTTTGCCTGCAAGCGAAAGTCCGTCGTCTCCGATTCGACCCTTCGCCGGTCCCTCGAAGGATGGTACTGGGACGGGACGGATTAGACATTTTAACACTTGTATTTTCAGAACGAGCGGTTAAGGACTGACGAACAGTTTATTTCAGTCGAGATTTCCAATAGCCCGGAGCGCATTTCAAATGGGCGGAGGTCGGTGTCATTCTTCTACTCGACTACATGACGGAGGGGCGGATTATTCCGAATTATTCGGACATGTCACTTGCAGGTTACTCAAGCTTGGCCGGGTCGAGCAGACGTGCGCCGTGAAAGAGGGCCCGGATTTTTTCGTGAGCAACCGTTTGACGTGCGTCCGCCTGCCGGATGCCCTTTTCAATTTTGGCAAGGAACAAAAGCCTTTCCATGGCATCCTCATAGGACGCATCATCCGGGAGACTCCGCACCGCCTTCATCACCTTTTGTTTGACTGTCATGCGTAAAGAATACCCGGCCAGCCGTGCAAATTCAAGTTTGAGAACGCTCGAATTTGCGGTGTGGGGAGCGTCGGAGTTCCGAGGTCAGCCCTGATCGATCGAAGCGGTGCGGATTGTCCGGCTTTCCTCCAGGCCTGAAACAAAAATTTTTCCATCGCCGGGGTTGCCGGTGCGGGAGGCGATTTTAATCGCGTCGACGACCGGATCGACCTGCTCGTCGCGGACCGTGATCATGAGCAAGACTTTCGGAACTTCGTCGTACCGCACGGTGCCGGCCACGAGGCCTTTCTGCCGGCCACGGCCGAAGACATCAAGCCGCGTGTAGGCGCTCGCGCCGCTTTTGCCGATGTGATCGACGACTTCTTTTTCCTTTTCCCGCCGAACGATTGCCTGAATCAGTTTCATGCCGCGTCCGCCTTTTCCGCAATGAGTCCCACGCGCCGTCTTGCGATGGGCGCCCGATCGCTCAATCTGGCATCGAGCATTTTTTCCACGTTTGCGGCGCCGAGGCGCATCATCGTCTGAGGGAACGTCTCGCCGGCGTTTCGCAGTTCGAGTGCGACGTCCAACAGCGCATCGAGGGTCGGCACGACCATTTCTTCCGTGACTCTTTTTCGGACGGTCTGTCCGATCGATACGCGCGGCTTGCCGGTCGCATCGGCTCCGATGGTTCCGCCGATGCTCAAGGTGTACGTGAACCGTTTTTCCTCGCCGACGGCGCCCATCGATCCGACGAGGCCGATGTCGGCGACCTGCTGTTTGGCGCAACTGTTGGGGCATCCCGACACGCTGACGGTCAGACCGTTCAGCAAGTTTCGTTTGGCGGTATTTTCGGGCGCGTATGTTTTCAGAATGTCGCGAGCCGCTCCCTGCGAATTCGTCGCGGCGAGAATGCAAAATTCCGTTCCAACGCAGGACGTGACGCGAAGACTCCGCGCGCGGTCTTTCATGCGAAGGCCCGCCTTCTCCAGGTCGGCCTTGAGGGAATTGATCGCCGACGTTTTCACCCACGGAATTTCGATTTCCTGCTCTTTAGTGAAGCAGGCCTCGCCCCGTCCGTGCCGTTTTACGAGCGCGGCCACCTCCCGGATCTGCCACGCGGGGATTTCCCCGAGCGTGATGTCCAGTTCCACGCACATGAACGCGGGGTCGCCGTCGCTGACCGGATCGGGTTTCGATTCCGGAATGGGGAACGCCATGTTTTCGGGAAGATTATTTTTCTCGGCAAAGACCTTTTCGAATTCGGCTATAAATTTTTCCCGGCCCCATTTCTCGATCAAAAATTTCAGCCGTGATTTGCCTTTCTCCCGCATGCCGTGTTTCATGTGAATTTCAAAGACCGTCTGGCACACGGGCAGAACTTCCTGCGGCGTCACAAAATCCCGGATTTTGAATCCGAGCATCGGATTCGCGCCGAGACTTCC
>JAHFCY010000214.1 GCA_023249255.1 Candidatus Lindowiibacteriota bacterium
CAGCAAAGCCGAAATCAATTTGTAGGGATCGGCCTCGTCGTACAAGACGACGTAATCTACCATCTCCAGCGCGCCGATCAACTCAGCCCGATCCGACTCCGGCAGGATCGGCCGGCCGGCTCCCTTGAGCCCCTTGACCGAACGGTCGCTGTTGAGCCCGACAATCAAGATATCTCCGCAGGCCTTGGCCTCCCGCAACGTGTGCAAATGGCCGCGGTGCAGCAGGTCGAAGCAGCCGTTGGTGAAAACAATCTTCTTGCCGTTCGCTCTGGTTTTGGCGGTGATGGCCTTCAGCTCGTCCACGGTTTTGAGCTTGCCGGACACATTGAAATGGGTAGCACGAGAAGGTCTCGTTTTCAATTGAAAGTCGGCGCGCTGCAAAGAAAATCCCTATCTTGATTCACCGGCCATTTTTCGCTAAGGTCGAGCCAGACGCAAAATCCGCCGTACTGCTTCATTGACAAATTCAGGAGGAAAAATGGAATTTAACGATCTGAGAGACTGGATTCAAATCGCGGATGAAATGGGCGAACTGAAAACCCTGAAGGGCTGCGATTGGAATCTGGAGATCGGCGCCGTCACCGAATTGGTGCATCACAAGGAAGATGGTCCCGCCGTGCTGTTCGAGGACATTAAAGATTACCCGAAAGGTTATCGGGTGTTGTCCAACTCACTGTCATCGCGCAAGCGCCTGGCGCTGACGCTGGGGCTGCCGCCGGGCGACACCAAGATGGACTTCGTCAAAATCTGGAAAGACAACTACAAGAAAATCAAACCGATCCCGCCCAAGTTCGTCAAGAAGAGCCCGCTGTTCGATAACGTCTACAAAGACGGCGAAATCGACATGTTCAAATTCCCCACGCCGAAGTGGCACGACAAGGACGGCGGCCGGTATATCGGCACCGGCAGCGTCGACATCACCCGCGACCCCGACGAGGGTTGGGTCAATTACGGCACCTATCGGGTCATGATTCATGACAAGAACAAAGTCGGTTTTTACATTTCACCCGGCAAACACGGGCGCATCCAGCGCGAGAAATACGCCGCCAGCGGCAAGCCGTTCAAGATGGCGATGTCCTTCGGCCATGATCCGCTGACGTTTTTAGCGGGCAGCATCGAAGTGCCCTACGGCGTGCCGGAGTACGAATTCATCGGCGGCGTGCGCGGCGAGCCGTTTGAGATGATCGAAGGCGAATATTCCGGCTTGCCGATTCCGGCGAATGCGGAGATCGTCATCGAAGGCGACGTCCATTTCGATAACCCCAAAGTCGAAGGCCCATTCGGCGAATGGACGGGTTACTACGCCAGCGCCGAGCGCGCGGAGCCTTGGGTCGAGGTCAAGCGTCTATACCACCGCAACGATCCGATCATTCTCGGCTCTCCTCCGGGCCGGCCACCCGCAGAGCTCGGCTGGTACCGTTCCTACCTGCGCTCCGCTTTGATTTGGGACGAGATGGAAAAGGCCGGCGTGCCGGACGTCAAAGGCGTCTGGCTCACGGTCTCCGGCGGCAGCCGCCTCATGATGTGCGTTGCGATCAAACAACGCTATCCGGGCCACGCAAAACAAGCGGCCGTGATCGCCTCGCAGTGCCACGCCGGCGCCTATCTGGGGCGTTTCGTCGTCGTCGTCGACGACGACATCGATCCGTCGAACACCGACGACATGATCTGGGCGATGACCAGCCGCTGCGATCCCGATCAGGACATCGACATCCTGCGCCGCTGCTGGAGCGGCCCGCTCGATCCGATCATTCATCCAAGCAAGAAAGGCTTCAACTCCCGCGCGATCATCGACGCCACCCGGCCCTACGAGTGGATGAAAGACTTCCCGCCGGTCGCCGAATCCCCTAAGGAAGTCTTGGACGCCACGGCGAAGAAGTGGGGTCAGGAATTGTTCGGGAGCAACGGGAAGAATTAGAGTTCGTTCAGCGCTTCACGTAGCAAGTACAAGGGCAAGTCGATGCATCAGTCGGCTTGCCCTTTTTTTTCAAGGGCGGGAAACTTGAATTTAGCTCAATTCACAGGAGGCACGAAATGAAGTTCTCCATCAGAACTTTTGTCCACCGATTTGTTCTCAGGCTTTCAATGGCAGGGGCCATCGTCATTATGCTTACCCTTCCCGCCGCCTATGGCGATCCGATTCCAAAAGGTTGGCAAGGGAGCAATATGAAACCGATTGGATATAGCGGCCTCGATGGGCGCGGCGGGGCATTCAAGATGGCGATTCGGCAGGTGGCGGGACGGTGGTATCTCTACATGGGGCACGAGTGGCATCGGGGTTGGACAATCATCGACGTGACGGATGCGACCAATCCGAAGTTTGTGAAGTTTGTCGAAGGGCCGGACAACACCAACACGATCCAGATGGAGTTTCATGACAACCTTATGATTACGGCGCTGCAAAGAAAGCAGCCCAACTGGGGCGGTGATCCGAAAAGGCCCCACGAAGAGGGGGTGCTTCTCTGGGACATCAGCGATCCGGTGAATTGGAAACAGTTGTCGCACTGGAAGAGCGGCGGCATCGGTGTCCACCGTGTGGGATATCCGGGTGGCAAGTACGCGAGCCTGTCGACGTCGATGCCCGGTTTTTCTCGGCAGATTCTTTTGTTTCTCGATGTCAGCGATCCGAAGAATCCCAAGGAAGCGGGGCGGTGGTGGATGCCGGGGCAAAAAGACGGCGAGCTGCCGAAATCAGACGCGTCTTTTCACGGGCCGGCGATCATTAGCGATGATGGCAAGACGGCGTACGTCGGCTACGGTCCGGCTGTCGTCATCCTCGACATCAGCGACATCTCGAAACCCAGACTGATCGGGCAACTCAATATCAGTCCGCCATTCGGCGCGATCCCCGCGCATGACGTGTTGCCGATACCCGGAAAGAATCTGCTGTTTGTGCATGGCGAGATGACCGGCGAAGGTGATCTGCCAAACGGGCCGCTGGCGTGCAACGGGCCGATCACTACAGCCGCGATGGTCGATATCAAAGATCCGGCGAAACCTTTTTTGATTTCGATTTTGCCGCGGCCGGTGCCGCCGAAGGGTGCGCCCTACGCCGACTTCTGCGACAAGGGCGGGCGGTTCGGGCCGCACAATACGAATCTTGAATACCATTTGCCTGATGTCGAGAAGCAGGCTGACCTGATCTATTTGACTTACTTCAACGCAGGCTTGCGCATTTACGAAATCAAAAATCCGCGGGCGCCGGAAGAAGTGGGCTGGTTCATGCCGCCGACGCCGACCAAGCGTCACGGTCCGCTTCCGTATGACAAGCTCGTGAGCCAGACCGAAGACGTACTCGTCGACACGCGCGGCAATATTTACATCACTGACAAAAACTGGGGAATCTTTATTCTCCGCTACACGGGACCGGGCCAGCCGAAGCCGACGGCGAAGTGAAGAGGCAATGTCTTCGGAGAAGTGATCGCGGGAATTCGGGTCAGAGAACTGTTTCTTGCGCGATTTAAAATTTTTGAATTCCTAGTACGTACTCAAAAATCCGTTTTTGGCGGGGAAGAGAATTGTCCCGGCAATCTTGGAATTGTGTTTGCTATGGGGCTCAGCACGGATTAGAGTGGTAAGCATGAAAACCAATGCTGAAGAGCGGAGCCGATATAAAATAGAGGAATCTCACCGCAACCAGGAATTTGTCGGGGTTTTTCGCAGGGACCTGGATACCGACCTGTGGACCTGGAAAGGCCACATAGACTTTGACGACGGGCATAATATATCATTCGCCAGCCAACGCGGTTTCACCACGAAGATCGAGGCGGAAGACTATATGCGTCGCTTCGCCCGTGACCGGATAGATAGTCGGCTCACCTTCACAAAACCAAACCGTCTCTAACCTTGGAAAGGCCACTCGGTTCGGGACCGGCTGGTCGGATAGACTCCAATCGTGGTCTCTTTTCTCGGCGGCGCATGGAAACCAGGATAAGCGCCGAGAGAGAACTGATCAATTATTGTAAATGTTCGACGAATAAGAGGGATGGGCAAAGCCGGAGAGGATTTATGGACGAAACTCGAGCATGGAACATTCTTCAAATCATTCCAGCACCTTTAGGTTGGAAAGCCGTTCATTGCCAAGTGACAGACGGCGGCCAATTGGAGATTCTTAGTCGCGCGATCGTCTGCTGGGCGTTGGTGAGGTCGACGGGAGGAGGCGATGTCGGACGTACCCAAGTACGCGGTGTCGTGCAGCAGTCACCTGAATTGGCCGTCGTGGGAGAATCGTACAACGCGGAGTCGGTCGGGGAAGACGGGATGGGTCGGACGCAGTATTTTCTTGGTTACGACGATCCCGAGGCGCACAAAGAATCTCACTATTGGATCAAGCAGGCCAACGGTCGCCACAAGACCGGCACGGACAATCGATCGATGAAAACAAATGGATCCGGAGGCCGAGCCGAAACTGAGAGAAATTAGCGAGTCCGCCTCTTGTTTCTCGAACGTCCTTTCAACGTTCCGTGGCTTTAGACTAGAAGCAGTTGAGCGACGGTGGAACCGAGCCACGGTTGACGGCCCTTACGCGATTGCCTGTCATCCGTCCGTTCATAGGCATTCGCGTCACAGTTGATGGAAGGGGATACCGTGGGTTTACGAGCCAAAGCAGCAAGAATCTCTAGATGCTCTCGGCGGCCGTGTTCGGCACGCAGGGTACACAAAACAGCTCGCAGCTGTCAGGCGGGGTATCGCCGGCCAGAGGGCGCGTGACGTTTTTGCGGATGCAGTAGACATCGTAATGCTGCTCTCTGAGCCGACTCAAAATAGGGCTGAAAGCAGAGCCAAATTTCTCCCAGTGTTGTCTGCGGTATTCAAAGAGAATCGCCGGGCGGTGCGCGCTGATTAGCTCGAAGAGTTCGTTAAGCACTAGACTCTCGGCGCCTTCGACATCGATCTTCAGAAAATCACAGGCTTCAATCCGTTGCTCCCGTATCAACGTGGCGCCCCGAAGGGCACGGACCTCGATTTTCATTTTCGCTTCGTCATCGGGCCGCAGGCTGGAAATCCCCTGCTCGAAGGCATCTGCGGAGAATCCATAAAGATCGATGGTGCCGTCTCTGTCTGTGAGCGCGGCGTTGACAACCTGGACGTTCGTCAATCGGTTCAAGCAGATGTTTTGCCGGAGGCGCCGGCAAATCCCCGGGTGCGGCTCGAGCGCGATCACCTTCCCGGTCGGCCCGGCCATCCGCGCCATGAGCAAGGTGTGGGCGCCGATATTGGCGCCGATGTCCAGGCAGAAATTTCCGGGCCGAACCACATGCTTGATCAGGTTCACGATTTCCGGCTCGTGGCAGCCGCGAAAGAGCAGATGGTACTCAATGGAAGACGAGGTATCGACATTGATGAGCCCGCCGTCGAACGAGGCGACGAGATGGACCGCTTTCTCCTTTTTCGCCGGCGGACAGAGAACGTTTAGGACCCACTTGAGCACCCGGTGCGCGACCGGCGTGCGGTAGCGCATGACGGGCCGCGTCAGGCGCGACAAACGTATGATCGATTCGGGTTTCATCTAAATTTACTTAGCGGCCGTCGATATCGCCGGACAGAGTTTGGAAAACCGCGCCAGACTTCGAGACTGGTTACCGGGACGTACATGACCTGAAGCAAAATAGGCAAAGCCGCGCCAGGCGTCAAGCAGGCAGGCGTCAATATTTCTCTTGACGTGAGAGAGA
>JAHFCY010000058.1 GCA_023249255.1 Candidatus Lindowiibacteriota bacterium
GCGGAATGAAAACTTTCCGCGAATACGTGAGGACGCGGCCCCACGCCGCCGTCCGTTTTTCCGCCGCGCGGTCAAAGACGTCCGCCCATTCGTCACCGCCTGCGTCGGCCAGCAAGACCGCGTCTTTGCGGGAAATCGAAGCCGGGGATTTCGCGGTTCGTATCATGCCGGAACGAATTTACCGCGGCCCGAAAAAAAATTGAAGGACGCGCCCGACGCGCCGTCGCCAGAACTCCTCGTTGTGATAATGCCCCCGCGCCACGATCCCCAAAAACCGCCCGCGCGGCATCCGCGAACGCGCGATGGTCATGAGTCGCCGGTTGAATGCCGTGCTGTCGCCGCCGAAGGCCGAAGGATTGTCATAGGCCCACTTGGTGCCGCAGTCGATGTAGAATTTTCGCATCGGAAGTTTCGGATAGTTTTCGAGAATGTCCGGAAGAGGTTTTCCAAAATGCGGCGCAGCCGACATGCCCGCCACAAGACCGAACACGTCGGGCCGGCGAAGGCCTGCATAGATCGAGGCATTGGATCCGAACGACGCGCCAAGGATCCCGATGTCCCACGGATTGGTCGAAACCGCGGCCTTGCGCCGGATTGCGGGCAGAAGAGTGTCGGCGAGAAAGTTCGCGTACTCATCGGCCCGGCCGCCCGGCGGTGGAGCAAAGACGCGCTCCCGGTTCGGCGGAGAAACCGCGCCGACGAGGATCACGGGGCGGATCCGGCCTTTGCGGAACAGATCGGCCGCGATGGAGTCGGTATGCCAGCCGCCGTAGGAGCCGCGGTTGGTCCACTGATTCTGCGAGTCGTTGAGAACGAGCGCCGGAAAGGGCGGCTTCAGATTTCGAAATCCGGGCGGAAAAGCGACCTCAATTCGAAACGAACATCCCAGCTGGGGGGAATTCAGATTGAAGGTGATCACTGAATCGGCTTTACTTTTTCTTCGCCTTCGCCGATTTCGCCTTCTTCCGAAATTCCGGTATGATCTCCTTGCTGTAGACCTCGACAATTTTCTCCTCTTCGCCGCACATGAGATAGATGTTGAACTGGTCCATCCCTTTCGACTCGAGGGTTTTCAATTTCTCGACGTGAGCGTCGACGTCGCCGATGACGGAGAAGCGGTCGATGATGTGCTCGGGAATGAAATCGAGATGATCGGCGTCTTTGTCCGCGTGCTGGCGGTAGTCGTAGCCCTTGCGGCCTTTGATGTAATCCGTGAGCTGTGTCGGAATCCCCTTGCCCATCTCCGGATCTTTTTCGATGACGTTCTTGACGATGTCGGCGACGTGATTGCCGACCATCGCCGGAAACCAGCGCACCTGCGCCCGGCACTTTTTCATGTCCTTCGAGACAAACACCGGCGCGGCAACCATGAATTCGATCTCGCCCGGCTTGCGGTTGAACTGCTTCGCGCCCGCGTCCACCTGCGATTTGAACCAGGAGAAAAGGTCCGTGTCGGCGATTTGCAGGACAATGCCGTCCGCGCGTTCGGCCGACGCCCGCAGGACTTTCGGACCATAGCCGGCGATCCACATCGGAAGTTTGTATTTGGAATTCGCCCACGGAAACCACTGGTCCTTGCCCTCATAAAATATCTTCCCGCCCTCGGCCATGAGTTTGATCTGTCCGATCGCGTGCATCATTTCATCCACCGTCGTCGGCTTGAATCCCATCACGCGCCGCGAACTGTCTCCGCGGCCGATGCCGCAGACCGCGCGGCCTTTGGAGATGAGGTTGAGAGCCGCAAAATTGCTGGCGGTGACCGTGATGTCGCGGACCGCCGGATTGGTGACGCACGGCCCGAGTTTGACGATTTCCGTTTCTGTCGCCAGAAGCGTCAGCATCGTGTAGCATTCTTTCCAGAGGATGTGCGAATCAAACGTCCAGACGTACGTGAATCCGCCCTTTTCGGCCGCTTTCGCGAGTTTGATGGTTCGTTCCGGGGAAATGTCGCCTTTGAAACAAATGCCAAAATCAAGCATGGTCAATCCTCCTGTGGGGCGGGCCGGTCAGCCGCATATCGCGTCACGAGGGACGCAGACAAAAAGACGTATATCTCGACAAATGTTCAATATTCAATGCTCAACGCTCAATTTTCAAGTTTGAATAACTTAAGACTTGAGCATTGAATATTGAATATTGAGCCTTTTCTCTATTTTTTCCGAAGCACGTTTTCGAGCGCGGAGATGTCGTCGTTCGTGTGGTTGAGCATTTCGGCCGGCTCCACGGCCGTGCGGCCGTTTTTGTCCGGGGCGATCAGCACCGGATGGTGATGGGACCGGTCGTCCGAATGGATTTCCTGCACGCCGCTTTCCGTTTTGATCTGCAGGGTGCCTTCGCAGAGACACACGTAGGTCTGGTCGATCCCGCGCGCTTCGACGTAGAACGCGGTGCCGCGGACGCCCACCGTGGCGGCCGGCGTGACCAGCTGGAATTTTTTGCCGACGGGCGAGACCACGCTCATGAGCGATCCGTAATCGAGCATGATAACGATGGAATCGGAAATTTCGTCAATGACGAGTTTGCCGGAATTTTTGAGCTGAATGCTTGCGCGGTCCTTGATTTTCAAAATGGCCGAACCGTGCTCGTCGACCATGATCGTCTCGCCGACCGACATCGGCTCGCCCGCCGAGACGGGCTTGCCCGATTTCACAACCTGGCCGCTGACCGAAACGACGGTCACCAGCGACTCCTGGGATGTTTTCAGGTGAAGAGCCTCCGGCGCGCCGCAGGCGGCGAGCGAGGCGATCAGAAGACCCGCCAGAATTCGAACGCTGAATTTTTTATGTTTGCGGACGAACTGAACCAACCCGGTCTTCACATCCCGCGGCCTTGTCCGCCCTGCCCGGCCATGGCTTCGGACCGGCGGTCACGCACTTCAATGCGGATCAGGTCCGACCGGACGTGGGTGAGGGCCGGCAGGCGTTTACGGGCCTCGGCCGCCGCGCTGAAATTGACGTCGGTGAACCCGATGCCTTCGGCGTCGCCCATCTCCAGCAAAATTTCCCCCCAGGGGGCAACCACCGAACTGTGTCCGTAGGTTTCGATCTGATTGCCGGGATCGAATCCGCACTGGGCCGGGGCAATGATGAACGAGAGATTTTCAATCGCGCGGGCGCGCAGGAGCACCTGCCAGTGGGACTGGCCGGTCATCTTCGTGAAATTCGACGGCACAAAAAAAACGTTGACGCCGGCAGCCGACTGAAGACGGAACAATTCCGGAAACCGGAGGTCGTAGCAGATCGAAAACCCGTAGACCGCGTCGCCCTCCTTGTGCGTCCAGACGCGGTTTCCGCCCCGGATCGTCTTGGATTCGTCGATCACCCGGCCGTCGGGCATCGTCACGGAGAACATGTGAAGTTTTTTGTAGCGCACCGGAACTTCGCCCGATGCAAGAATGAAAATCGACGTATTGTAGACTTTGCCCCGGTCGCCTGTCGGCTCGGGAACACTGCCGAGCAACAGCCGGACCTTGAGATCCGCCGCAAGCCGGCTGAACGACAGCGTGATGGGCTTGAGTTTGGTGCAGAGGTCCATGATTTCTTTGGAAGGGCCGCGATACAGAAAATTTTCGGGCAGGGCGACCAACTCGGCGCCCTCCTTGGCCGCCTGCCGGATGTACTGTTCAGCTTTCTGCTGATTGGCGCGGACGTCCGCGCCGGAATTCATCTGAACGAGAGCGATGCGCATGGGATTACAACCACTTCTTCGCGATCAAAAGTTCGGCAATCTGAACTGCGTTCAGGGCCGCGCCTTTTCGGATGTTGTCGGACACAACCCAGAGGTTCAAGCCGTGATCGTTGCCCGTGTCTTCGCGGACGCGTCCGACGTAGACCGGATCGCGGCCTTCGGCGTAGACCTGAAGCGGGTATTCCTTGTTGCCCGGGTTGTCGACGACCTGGACGCCGGGCGCGGCGGCCATGACGTTGCGTGCTTCGGCCGCCGAAATTTTTTTCGCGGTTTCGATGTAGACGGCTTCGGCGTGACTGCGAAAGACCGGCACGCGCACGCAGGTGGCGGTGACGCGGATGGCCGGGTCAAGGATTTTGTGCGTCTCCTGAACCATTTTCATTTCTTCCTTGGTGAATCCGTTGTCCAGAAACACGTCGATCTGCGGGATGCAGTTGAACGCGATCGGATGCGGAAATTTTTCCCGCGCCGGCGGGTCGATGCCCTGCACGTAGGAATTGACCTGCGATTCAAGTTCGTAGATCGCGCGCGCTCCGGCGCCTGAAACCGACTGGTAGGTCGCGACGATGATCCGGGTGATTTTCGCCGCGTCGTGAATGGGTTTCAGCGCGACGACCATCTGGATGGTCGAGCAGTTGGGATTGGCGATGATGCCGCGCGGCCTGTTTTTCGCCGCCGCGCCGTTGACTTCCGGCACGACCAGCGGCACGTCGGCGTCCATCCGAAACGCGCTGGTGTTGTCGATGACCACCGACCCGGCTTTCGCAAAGATCGGCATGAACTGCTTCGACACGCCCGCTCCGGCGCTGGCCAGACAAATCTGGATGCCGCGCAGGTCGGCAGTCTCGGACAATTCCTCCACCGCAAGTTCCGCTCCCTGGAACGTCAGCGTCTGGCCTTTTGACCTCGCCGACGCGAACAATCGCAATTGTTTGATGGGAAATTCCCGTTCTTCAAGAATGCTTAAAAATTCCTGTCCCACGGCGCCCGTGGCGCCAACCACCGCTACATTGTACACGACCCTCTACCCCTTCCGATTAAAATGTCGCAGAACCTGTTCTGTCATGTCGTTCGTGCCAAGATCGCCGCCAAGGTCGGCCGTTCGCGCGCCGGCTTTCAACGCGGTTGCGACAGCGCGTTCAATGCGCTCCGCCGCGTCGGGCAAATTCAACGAATACCGGCACATCATCGCGATCGACAAAAACATCGCCAGCGGATTGGCCATCCCCTTGCCGGCGATGTCCGGCGCGCTTCCGTGCACCGGCTCGTAAAGACCGGGTGACTGCGCTCCGAGGCTGGCTGACGGCAAAAGACCGATGGAGCCGACCAGTTCGGCGCACAAGTCGGACAAGATGTCACCGAAAAGATTTTCCGTCAAGATGACGTCGAACTGGCCGGGATTGCGGACCAGCTGCATCGCCGCATTGTCGACGTAGAGATGCAGAAGCTCCACGTCGGAATAATGTCGATGCTCATCCGTGACGATATCGCGCCACAGCTGGGACACCTCCAGCACGTTTGCCTTGTCGACGCTCGTCACGCGTTTGCGCCGCCCCCGCGCCGCCTCGAACGCCATTTTCGCGATCCGCCGGATTTCGCTTTCAGTGTAGCGCATGGTGTTCCAGGCCTCCCGCCCGCCGGCCTCGCCCGATTTCCCGCGCGGCTCGCCGAAATAGACGCCGCCGGTGAGTTCGCGAAAAATAATGAGATCGACGCTCTTGGCCTGTTCCGGCTTGAGTCTGGACGCATCGATCAGTTCCGGAAAAATTTTTGCGGGCCGAAGATTCGCAAAGACGTTGAGCCCTTTTCGAAGCCCGAGCAGGCCGGCCTCAGGCCGCAAGTTCGCCGCGCCGGTATCCCATTTCGGTCCGCCGACTGCGGCCAGAATCACCGCGTCACACTCCCGTATCTTCGCAAGATCGTCCGGCCGAAGCGGCACGCCGAACGCATCGATCGCCGCGCCGCCGATTTTGAATTCGTCATATTGAAACACGATATTGTTTTTTGCGCCGATGGTCTCGCAGAGTTTCCGCCCTGCCGCCATGACCTCGGGTCCGATCCCGTCGCCGGGCAGAAGCGCAATGCGGACTGTTCGTTTATCCGGTTTAGACATGGCCCGCACGGTAGCCCAACGACAGGGCGATGACAAGAGGCAATATGACCCCGCCACTTGCCTGTTGGCGGTTGTCTTTCATATTGTGTGGGCATGACGGTCGTGGCGGTGATGTCGACGTACAACGAGGCTGGCGCGTTGCCGGATGTGGTGAATGGGTTACGGCGGGCGATTGCCGGCGTTCGGATTGTGGTGGTGGATGACGATTCCCCGGACAAAACGGCGGACATCGCGCGCACTGCCGGGGTGGATGTGATCGTGCGGCGCGGCGTGCCGCGTGGCCGTGGACTGTCCGGGCGCGCCGGGTATCTTCGCGCGCTGGAGTTGGGCGCGTCTGCGATTTTGGAACTGGACGCGGACGGATCGCACGATCCGGTCGACGCGCCAAAAATTCTTGCGGCGCTCGAACGCGCGGACATTGCGATCGGATCGCGCGCGGGTGTTTGCGGCGGCGCCGACGAGCGCGGGCGGTTCCGGCGGTCAATCAGTCTGGCCGCGAAAGGATTCATCCGGATTGTCCTCGGATTGACGCTGGAGGATCCGACGTCGGGATATCGCGCGTTTCGATCCGAGACCCTGCGGAAAATCGATCCGGCAAGTCTCACCTCGCGCGGGCCGGAGATTGTCGAGGAAGTCTACGTCCGGGCGCGCAGGCTCGGGCTGACGATGGTCGAAATTCCGATCACGTTTCGGGATCGCGTTGCAGGTGTCAGCAAACTGACGGCCGGGCGCCTCCTGTCGGTGCTCTGGCGATGTGTCCGGCTGGCGGCGCGATCATGAACGTTCTGCTCATCAAATTAGGCGCGCTTGGCGATGTTCTTCGCACGACCCCCCTGGTTCCCGCATTGAAACAAAAATGGCCCGGCGCGCGCGTGACGTGGCTGTCTGCCGAACCCGCCAGACCGCTGATCGAACGGCATCCGGACGTGGACAAGATCGTGACGATCGAGTCGGTGGAGGCCGGCGAAACTGACATCTGCGGCCTGTCGTGGGACGCGATCGTGAATCTGGACGAGGATGCGGCGGCCACGCGGATTGCGCGCGACGCGCCGGCTCGGGAAAAATTCGGCATCACACGCAACGCCGCCGGCCGGCTTGCGCCCCTGTCACCATTGGCGGAGGAGTTGATCCGCCTCGCGTCGGACGACCGGATGAAATTCCGGGAAAATCAAATGCCGTATCAGGCGCTGTATTTTCGTTCGGCCGGATTGACGTGGATGGGCGTTCCGTACATCTACTCCGCGCCGCCGGATGCTTCGGCCCGCCGCGCAAGGTTGTTTGGAGATTCTGACCGGTCGACGCAGGCGCGTGCCGGAATGTTTGTCGGCGCTTCACCCCGATACGCAAATAAATTCTGGACCGAATCGGAGATTGAGATCTTCTGCGCCGAATATCAGGCGGCCCCGCGCGATCGGGAACTTGTGCTGTTTGGCGGGCCGGGCGAGCGGGAACGGCTGGACCGGCTGGCCGCATCCGCTTCCTGCCGAAATTTGCGGCGGATCGGTGTCGACACACTGGATGATCTGGCCGCGGCCGTGTCCGGGTTTCAAACCGTGATATGCGGAGACACCCTGGTGATGCACTTGGCCGAAGCGCTTGGAGTGCGAACGGTAGTGCTGTTCGGCCCGACGTCGCATACGGAAATCTTCCTGCACGGCCAAAAAGTCGTTTCTCCCTATTCCTGTGGACCTTGCTACTTACGCGTCTGCGGCATCCGGCCAAGTTGTATGAGCGCCATCACCCCGCGGAGGGTTCTGGCGGGGCTGTGAACCGGTTCGCCGCGCCATTTTGGAAATTTTTTTCAATATTTTTCAAAAAAAACTTGATTTCAAAAATTTCAGCGGTATAAATGCGGATGGTTAGCGCCAATAACGGCGCTTGCCCCAGTAAGGGGCGAAACAATGGTCGAAGAGGAGGATGGCTGATTCACGTTTTGAGCCACCCTCCTCTTTTTTTACTACAGGGATGTAGGTATCCCGCGAGAGCCCATAAGCGGGTAGGCGTGGGATGTGCAGGGATGGGTGGAGCGGGATGACTGAAGGTCAGCAGGGTTTCAGGCGTATTTTTGCAGGGCGTATTTGAACAGTGTTCTGTGCGCGTCTCCTTTGAACAATCCCACAATTCCGCTGGTGATGTCGTAGGTATGGTGCGTGGCCTGCTCATACCAGCCTTTGCGAATGCCCTTGCCCATGACGATCAGCGGCACCTGCATGATTTCCTTGTCCGTCCATTTGCCGATCGAGTGCCGGCCGCCGTCGCTCATGCCGTGGTCCGCGACGATGATGATCACGTAGTCGTTGGGGGCACTGCGGTCGAGCGTCTGAAGAAGTCCGCCGAGGAGTCGGTCGCAGTTTTTGATCGCGTGAATGTAGGGCGAGCCGTGGTGGTAGATGTGCTTGTTCATGTCGCGGCACTCGTGCGCGGCGGTGTCGGGACCGGGAAAATAGACAAACGAAAAATCGTAATGCGGAATTTTTTTGCGGGCGACGTTCATGCGGAAACTGTCGGGATAGCAGATCCGATGCTTGCTCAAAAATGCCCGGCCTTTGGCCGAACGTTCCATGCGAAGTTCCGCAGTGCGGTTGTAGAGGACGTCCAGAAGATCGCAGTGGGGGATTTTCCGCAGATATCCGCGAACGGAATCCTCCGGATATCCGACGAAACAACTCTTGAGCCGCATCTTTTCCCAGAGCGACCGGCTGATCCATTTGCCCTGACGATTGCACATGATGCGCGCGACGCACTGCGGCGTCAGCGCCGGCTCCTGCGTGTAGACGTTTGTGAAGAGCACGCCGTTCTGGACCAGGCGAAAGAGGTTCGGCAGCCCGACCCACCGGTGCACTTTGAAAATGGCGTCAAACCGCGTTCCGTCCCAGAGATTCAGTACGACTTTCATGCTCGCTCCATTCAAGGCGCTCGGCCAACGGCCGGCCGGAAAGACGGGTTGTATCACATTTTCCCGAAAAACAAACCATACGGAACAAAAATCGACTTGCACAGGAGGCCCCGGTCGGTATAAAATAGCGCCGCCATGGACAACTACATTACGAAAAAACGGTTTGACGATTTGACGAAGCAGATCAAACGAATCCGCGAAGTCGAATTGCCGCAGGTGTCGAAGGCGAAGCTCCTGGCGGCCCAGGAAGGCGATCTTCGGGAAAATGGCGGATATCACGCGGCCAAGGAACGGATGCTGCTCTTGAGCAACAAACTCGAGGAGATGGATGCGCTGGTTTCCAACCCGACGTTCATCGAAGACATGAGCATTCCGGGAAACATCGTCACGATCGGCACCGTCGTGGCCGTCCAGGACCTCAAAACCAACCAGCAGATCCGCTACAGCATTCTCGGCCCGGCCGACGCCGATCCGGAGAAGAACATCATCTCCGTCCAGGCGCCCATCGCCCGCGGCCTCATCCGGAAAAAAGCCGGCGATATCTGCGACGTCGTCACGCCCGGCGGCACCAAGAAATTCAAGATTCTCGATATTAAAAAGTACACGGGCGGGTGACCGGCTGAACTTCGAAGGATACAAAACCCAGGATTTCTACGACGAGATGTTTTCGCCGTCCGGCGATCCCCGTCCGGGTTCGGCGCCTCTGGTCAATCTCATCCGGTCGCTGGCGGTGGGAGAGCTGAAACGGCGGCAGGAAGCGGCCGAGCATGCGCTGATGAACATGGGCATCACGTTCACCGTCTACGGCGACGAGGCCAGCATCGAGCGGATTTTTCCGCTCGACATCATCCCGCGCATCGTCAGTCCCGGCGACTGGGAGATGATCGAATCGGGATTGCGCCAGCGCATTCTGGCTTTGAATTGTTTCCTTCAGGATATTTACTCCGAACAGAAAATTCTCCGCGACCGGATCATCCCGCCGGAAATCGTCCTCGAGGGCCGTGCGTTTCGAAAAATTTGCACCGGGCTCAAACCCCCGTGCGGCATCTGGTGCCACATCACCGGCACCGATCTGGTGCGGGGCGGCGACGGGCGATTTTACGTTCTCGAAGACAACCTTCGCTGTCCGTCCGGCGTTTCATACGTTCTGGAAAACCGGCGCGTGATGAAACGGACGTTTCCGCACGTATTTGAGACCTCGCAAGTCCGCCCGGTCGACGACTACCCGACCCGCCTGCTTGAAACCCTCCAACACATAGCGCCGGAGGGCGTGACCGATCCGACCGTTGTGGTCCTTTCGCCCGGCGTCTATAATTCGGCTTACTTCGAACATTCCTTCCTCGCCCAGCAGATGGGAATCCAGCTCGTCGAAGGCCGTGATCTGGCGGTCATCGACGGAAACGTGATGATGCGGACGACGAAAGGATTCTGGCGCGTGGATGTGATCTACCGCCGCGTCGACGACGATTTTCTCGATCCATCCGTTTTTCGCCCCGACTCGCTTCTCGGCGTTCCCGGCCTCGTCGACGCCTATCGCGCGGGCCGCGTCGCCCTGGCCAACGCGCCCGGAACCGGCATCGCGGACGATAAAGTCGTCTACGCGTATGTGCCCCGGCTGATCAAGTATTATCTCGGCGAAGATCCGATTCTTCCCAACGTCCAGACCTATGTCTGCGAGGACTCCAAAGACCGTTCGTACGTGCTGGCGAATCTCGACAAGCTTGTCATCAAACCGGCAAACGAATCGGGCGGATACGGAATGCTCGTCGGCCCGCATGCGACGATCGAAGAGAGAAATGAATTCAAAAAAAAGATCGAAAAAAATCCGCGAAACTATATCGCCCAGCCGACCGTTGCGCTCTCCCGCGTTCCGACGATCGTCGGAGACGCCTTTGAGGGCCGCCACGTCGATCTGCGGCCGTATATACTGTATGGAAGGGACATCTACGTTCTGCCCGGCGGGCTGACCCGCGTGGCCCTGCGCAAGGGGTCTCTGGTGGTCAACTCCTCGCAAGGCGGCGGCAGCAAGGATACCTGGGTGCTGTCGGATATTCCGCAAGAAGGGGCCGGGTGATGGATCAGCAGCCGCAGGAGCGCGGGATGTTGAGCCGGGTCGCGGAATCCATCTACTGGATGGGCCGTTACATCGAGAGGGCGGAAAACATCGCGCGTCTCATTGACGTCAATCTCTACCTCAACCTCGACCTGCCCTCCGACAAAACCGCGCGACAATGGGGCCCGCTGGTCCGCGTGACCGGAGACGAGACGCTCTTCACGAAGCAGTATGGCGACCCGACCGAACAGCAGGTGATTCACTTTCTGACGTTCGACCCCGGCTATCCGAATTCCATCGCCAACTGCCTGCAGGCGGCCCGCGAGAACGCGCGGTCGATCCGCGAGATCATTTCGTCCGAGATGTGGGAGCAGATCAATTCCACGTTTCTGTTTTTCAAGGATTCAAAGGGCGGATTGGAATCGATGGATTCGCCGTACAGTTTCTTCCGGCGCGTCCGAATGTCGTGCCATCTGTTCTCGGGGCTCATCGAATCGACGATGTCGCATGGGGAAGCGTGGCATTTCGCCAAACTCGGGCAGTTTCTCGAACGCGCCGACAAGACGTCCCGCATTCTCGATATGAAGTACTACATCATCCTGCCGTCGATCGACGATATCGACTCGCCCTATGACAACATCCAGTGGTCGGCGCTTTTGAAATCGGCCAGCGCGCTTGAGATGTACCGCAAACGCTGGAACCGGATCGACAGCCGCCAGGTCGCCGACTTTTTGATTTTGAATCGCGAGTTTCCGCGCGCCATTCACTACTGCCTCGTCCACGCCGAACGTTCGCTTCACGCCATCTCCGGATCGCAAGTCTGGGGATTTTCGAATTCCGCCGAAAAACTCCTCGGTCAGCTCCGCTCCGAACTCGACTACGCCCACATCGACGACATCATCCGGACCGGCCTCCACGAATTTCTCGACGGCCTGCAATCGCGCCTCAATCAGGTCGGTTCCGGCATCGACGAAACATACTTTTCCCACCTCGTCCCGCCCGCAGACGGCTGACCGGAGATCTCCTCGGGAGGGACTCGAACCCCCGACCCGGCGGTTAACAGCCGCCCGATCCATTTGACAACAGGATCATCTTGCGATAACTGTGTACGAACCACATTGAATGCGCCGAATGCGGCAAGTTGATCGAGATTGCCGAATCAGTCGAAGAAGGCGCAAGAGCCGCCCATCGACTATGTCCCGAATGTGCGCAGATCGAGCCGGGATGCTTCGAGGAATGTCTGGCGCCGATAGAGGTTGACGAAGGCCTGTTTTGCGAGCGGTGCGTCTAAGGCGTCAACCACCGATATGACGAAAAGACAACTGGAGCAAGTTATCGAGTTATTGACGTTCTTCGGTCAGGCTTCGGTTGCCGGCGGAGTGGCGGATGCCATCCTGGACGGCAGCCGCATTGGTATTGACAATTCAAAAGTAAGACCGAATTTAGAGAGTGGCTCTCCCACCCCGAATTCTACCGCGTTTTCAAGATCGGCGCCGAGGATTTCATTTCTCCCGTGACTCTCGATCCCGAAAGCGTGTCCCGCGTCGAGTTTGTGCGATTGAGTTAAAAACAAACAACCTCCCAGATGGAGCAGCCCCACTTGGTTGCCCGGGTTTTCATCAGGATTTTAAGGTATCGCGTTTTTTTGCGCGCAAATGAAAATATGCGCATGTCGGACTCCTTGCCGGCGTTTTCGGACGCCACGGGTTCCCACGACTGGCCGTCGGTTGAGATCAGAAGTTCATATTCGCGGGCGGAGGCGGTTTCCCAGAAAATTTTCACGCCGTTGAGGTCCCGGAGATCCTTGAATTCGATGATGATCCAGGACGGATCGATGCCGTGTTCGGATCCCCAGCGTGTATGCAGGGAACCGTCAACGAGAGCCTCCGGCCCGTCAAGACCCTCTTCCTGCGAAGAGACCCGGATGGAACGAATCCCGGCCCTGTCAAAAATTTCCGCCTGCCGAGCGGCGCGTTCCCTTGAGCTTTCCGCTCTCCTCAAAATCGTCTGAATCGCGTCCGATTGTCTCTGATATTGCTCAAACCCGGCCGCAATCCGCCGGAGTTCCGGGACAGCGCGTCGAAACTGTGCGACCGGCATGAGGGTGGCATTCTGATAGTGCGCCCAGAGCCAGGGGTCAAGTTCATTCGGAAAGTCGCGGATGACTTTATCGAACCACATCCGCGCTCTCTCGGTGTCCCCTGTTGATTTCATCCACTCGCCTTTCATCATGTTCAGCCAGCTCAGGCAATACGGCACGCCGGCCATCTGCCGGCCCGCCGCATCCAGCAGGCGCTCGAATTCCGCGGTGTCATTGAATTGTCTTGCCGCATTGCTCCTGCACACGACGGCATACGCCTGCGTTCTTTTTTCCCGCGGAGGATTTGCGTCCATCATCTCCAGGATTTCCCCGCATTTTTCTTTTTGGCCTTCATTGGCCAGCTCCACAGCGCGGCCACCCAGCATGGGGCATAAAATGTCGGGATCGGATTTGAGCAGAATGGGAGCGATTCGATAGAGTCGTTCAACGCGGGACGGATTCTGGAGATGTTTGGCACGGTCGATTTCAAATTGGAGGATCGCACGCAAATTCAGCATGAGATTCCGGTCGACAGGCCACGGTCCCGCGGCGAGAGATTCAATTGGATATGTGTCGTCCTTCCGCAGGGCAGCGGCGAATCGCATGAAAGAGGTGAACGCCGGCGGAAGGTCGGGATACCGTTCGGGAGCATGCTCTAGGCTCGCGAATGCGCCGACCGACGCTGCGGCTTGGAGTTTCATCATTTCCATGCGCGCCCGATCCTTTTCCGGGATCAGGGTTTGAAGATGGTTATAGTCGTCCAAAAAAACCATCGCATATCCTTTCCAGTAATCGTCCGTCAATTTCAGCGACACGGGATTCTCATTCGTCAACCGTTTCTGATTGATTTCCAATTCCTCGATCTCGAGCGCCGATTCGGAACAGCCGACGGCGAAATAGTGGAAATCCGGCGAGAGGGGAGGTAGAAAATCGTTGTAATCCAGCTTGCGGTCGCCGTTCACATAGACGGATATTCGGCCGCCTTCCTTGAGAAACCGGATCACCGTCTTCTCCGTCGACGGAATGGAAAAAATATCCGCCGCGTCCAGAATGTTATCAAGATTAAACTTGGTCAGACGCAGTTCGGCCCGGTCGCACAGCAAACAATATCCTTCCTCAAACCGGGGGCCGCCGAGCGCCATCGCCCATCTGCGATCGCGGAGCGGGTGGGACAGCCGCATCGTAATGTCCAGGTCGCCGGCGATTTTTCCCCCCGCCCGGATCACCCGCGTCGAAGGACACTTGATCTTTATCCGATCGTTCTTGATCGAGCATTCCATGGGATTGTCGCCCTCTTCTCGAAGATCGCTGAAGGACTGTCCGCTGAGCTGGACCCATTTGACGGTGTAGGTTGGCGTGTCGAAGAATTCCCGGGTCAGCTCCGTCGACTGGCGCACAAGTGACATCGGAAGAGGCAGGGGCGGGTTGTCAAATCTTTCCTTGTAGATTGTCACCCACGTCTCGTCGGGGGACGGCAGGGAAAGATCGTCGGATCGACGTGATTTGAAATCGAGTTTGGAACAGCCGGCCGCCGCGCAGATCAGGACGAGAGCAAGGACAATGCCGGGCCGAAAATGGGTTCCCCTCATACTCGAATCCGGTAAATGGGAACTGGCTCGGAAATCCCCTTGAGCTTGACGATGTCCCGCGCCGCCGCCGGGAACATGTCTTTCACCAATTGATATGTGTCTTCCCCTATCGTCACCTGCCCAGGCTCGCAGACCGATTCGATGCGCTGGGCGCGGTTGACCGTATCGCCGATGCATGTGTAGTCTCGCCGGCTTTTGAGGGATCCGATGTCGCCCATGACCACATCGCCCGTATTGATGCCCACCCGGATGGACAAATGGATGTTGTGATAGGCCATGTCGCGGACGGTTTTCTGCATCTCAATACCTGCCGATACCGCATCCAGCGCCGCTT